>JAUNBJ010000023.1 GCA_030535245.1 Planctomycetia bacterium
CTCCCAAAACTTTTTACTATGTTTACAAAGATTTATTTTCGGGACGGAACAGTAGGGCGTCGACCCCTTTCTTTTTCGCGAAAAAAACAGGGGACATGTGTCCCCCGCTTTGCGTTTGAGTTCTGAAGAAAGGGACTTTACTCCACTTCCAGCAGTTGTGCCTTTTTAGCCTTCCTGGATTTTTTCACCGGCTTCCTGGTTTTTTCCTTGGACACCGTTTCCCCGGAGACTTCCACAATATCGTCCATCTTTTCTTCCGAGAGCCAGAAGCCCTGGAAGATGAAGCCTTTTTCCTTCGTCAGGATCGTAGCTCCAGAGGGGAGGAAATAGGAGCGGATGTCGTCGTATTCCGGCAGAGTGGAACCGTCGAAAAGAGGTTTGCGGAGTTCCTGGGACGTTTTCTCCTCCGTAGCGAGCATCTTGTTGATTCGTTTCGCTTCCAGGGAGGTACTCTGCGGAATCTTTCCGGTGCGGAACATTTCATACAGGTGTTCGGTATTGCGAGCCGTGTTGAAATAGTGGACGGAGCCACGGACTTCGCCGGCAAACGTGTCGAGTTCTTTATCCACGAGTTGGAATCCCGGATCGTCAACCAGTTTGGCACCGGTAGCCGGATCAAAGCTCTTAATGGCTTCCAGAAAATCAACGTGGGACGCAATGATCAGGTAGTCGTTCCAGACCGTGATCGCCAGTTCAGGAAACAGAGCTTCCCGTTTGGGGGTGTCCGAGGCATCTTCCTCCGCTTCCTCGTCCCGAACCACGTGCCAGATGATTTCGCCATTCGGGAGTTTTGTCGTTTCAATCATCGGTTCATCGGTCAGCAGTTTGACCATGGATTCCTGGACTTTCTCGTCGTCTTCCAGCGGAATGATCACCAGACGCCGTTCGCCGTCCACCTCTTTGGGACGATCATTCTGTACGATGAACATCAGATGATTCTTGAAATGAGCGATCAGGTCTTTCCGCAAATCGACCTGCGGGCCGTAGGGGTCTTCCTGAAGTCCGGCCAGCACGTCCTCCCAGACTCCCGAATCCCCTTCTCCGAAAAACTGGTTGACCATCGGCCCCATGTTGTCAAAAACGTTCATGAAATCCAGGTTCACAAAGTGCAATGTGCCCGCCGTCGCGCCGATCCATTCCGGAACCTCAAACGCTTCGCTCTCCGGGAATTTCAGCATTTTCAGCGACCCTTTCGGTTCGGCAGGAATGCTGATAAACGTTCGATGAACGGCATCGTAACCTTCCGATTCCAGCGTCACCACGCCACCGATTGCCTCAATTCCGTCGAAGCCGGACTCCGTAAGCATCTCCGCTACGGAACGCCCTCGAACGTTCATCGGATCCTTATCCACCGCCATAATCCGCCGAACCGTGGCATAGCGAATCGGGTCGATATACCAAACCACGTCCGGAAGCATTTCGCCGGTAATGCTGTTCTCCAACACGTTCAAATATCCGTCCACGTCGGCCAGACAGGGAAGCAGCTCTCCCGCCTCCGACTTCAGCGACACGAACCGCTTCAAAATCCCCTGAATCACCTCGCGATCGTCCGAAGCGATCAGCAGGTTGTCCTTCAACACGTAAATCGCTTTGTGAATCACGTTGGCATGATCCTTGTCGGGAATATCGAGAAAATAAACTTCCGCATCGGAAATCATTTGTTTTGTCTGCTTCCCTCCATCTTCCACCACCCGCTTGGAAACACGGGTCAACACCTTCTGCGTTTCCACCTGATGATTGCGAACGTCGATGATCGTCACCACGGCATACTTTTGCGGCGACGTCAAGAGGACGCCCATCGAAATTTCGCCCGAAGCAATCTGACGAATATCGTCCAGCGTCACCCCCAGACGGGATCGAACGTTTTCAAAATGCGCCTGCACCTGCCTGTTCAAGTCCTCTGTAACCACTTGCATCTGGGGCGTCATCATCAATTCCCCCAGCAACGTTTTTTTCCACGTCTCCCGGAAGTGGATAAAATCACGAACCGACAGGTACGCACACGTCGTTTCCGGCAGAAGCAGATCGGCCGTCAAAAGCTGCTCCGTAACTTCCGCCGCTTCGTCGCCCACTTCCTCACGAACCACTTCGCGAACCTCCTTCGCCTTCTCTGCGGGTAAGGGCTTTTCCTCTGTAACCGCTTCCGGTATTTCTACAGGCGTTTCCGGTATAACGATTTCCGTGTTTTCCAAAGTGGGAAAATCCAGCGTGTCCTCCTCTCCCCAAATGACGGGGGAAAGAAGCAGGACACCGCCCAATACTCCTCCAATAGCCCATAACGACACGATCCGATTTTGAGTTTTTTTCATGTTGAGTCCTCAATACTTATTCCACGAAGGATGAAAATACAGGTGTACCCCTTCATTTTACACGAAAACCCCCTCTTTCACCTAGAGCAATTTCCGTTTTTTTGAAAAATTTTTTCGTCCTTCCTTCCGCTCTTCCCGCGTAAAGATTATAATGCGTAAGAATGAACGTGATCAATCGCAATCCCATTTTCCTCAAAGGACCGACATCATGAGTATCCTAAAACTGGCCCAATTTCAAAACGGCACGATGGGCGACGTTTTTCTTCTTTTCGTTTCCCGCGAACAGATGCTGACTTCCACGAAAAAAAACTACTGGCGGGTCGCCTTCCGGGATGAAACCAGGGAAGTCAGCTTTCCCATTTGGGAAAACTCCCCGCAATTTGAAGCCTGCCGAAACTGGACGCCCGGAAAATTCTACAAAATTCGTGGCACGTTCCATCTTTCCAAATTCGGCCCTCAGCTTGAAATCCACCAGATTCGCGAAACCACCGACGCCGACCGGGAACAGGGTTTCCAACCCAACCTCGCCCTGCCCGCCACGTCGTTCGACCCGAACGAAATGTTCGCCGAAATCGACGCCATCCTGGCCGACTACGTGACCTGTCCGGGACTTCTCAAACTTGTCCGTTCCCTTTTTGAAAAGTACCGCGAACCGCTCCTCACCGCTTCCGCAGCGCAGGGGAAACACCACGCCATGGCAGGCGGGCTGCTGGAACATACGCGAAACGTTCTGCGAAACGTCGTTTGGCTGGCCGACCGCTACGCCGCCCTGTTCCCCGCCATGAATCCCCCCCTCGACAAAGGGCTTGCCGCCGCCGGTGCCGCACTGCACGACTTCGGAAAACTCCGCGAACTGCGTGAAACGCCCGTCGGCTTTGAATACACCCCGGAGGGAAACCTGCTGGGGCATATCGTCATGGGACGCGACTACGTGCGGGATATGGTCACCACGCTGCACGCCGCCGACCCGGAATTTACGCTGGATTTCGAGACCCAGCTTCGGTTGGAGCATATCATCCTCTCCCATCAGCGTCTGCCGGAGTGGGGCTCCCCCAAAACGAACATGACGCCCGAATCGCTGCTGGTGCATTACGCCGACGATCTGGACGCCAAATTCTGCATCATGGCAAACGCCCTGGCCAGCGTGCCTGAAGGGGAGGAATTTTCCGACAACCGCAACGCCCTGCGGCAGATGGTGTTCAAGGGAATCCAAAAATAACTTCCGCGACCCCCCAAACACCGCCGGTTTGCAATCCATTTAAATCCCTCTAAAACGCGACGCCTTCTAAAAAACCATTTTAGAAGGCGTCGTTTCATGTTTCAGGAAAACGGTTTCGAGGGGACTTCCACAAGGCCGGGGGGATTTGGGCGTCCCCCCGTACCCTGGGGCGTTTCTCATTCACCAAAGACCCCTTGGATCACTTCGTCGTAGTACGCGAGATCGACTTTCACATCGTCGCCCGCAAAACTCAACAGGTCGTCGTCCTCCTCGTCAAACAGGGAATTGTAAATCTTCGCCGTGTCGTTTCCGCCAAAGAGGGAGATCGCCGAATACCGGCTGAATCCTGCCAACGTGTTGAAGAACTGCGTCCCCGACAGGGAAACCTTCGTGTTCTTCTGCGTACTGTCGGTGGTCGTCACTTCCAGTAGGTCGTCTCCTTCCGAGTCGTACAAAATGGCCGTGTCGTTCGTACTGTGGACGCTCGTCACCTCCACATTCTCGAAACCGTTGGCCGTCACCATCTGACCCGCTTCGGAAACCATCGTGACCCATTCCGGCAAAGCCGCGACCGTGTCCTGGCCTTCCGTGTCGATCATCCGCACAGTGTCGGCACCACCACGGACATGGCTTGCCAAAATCGTGCCAATTCCCGAAGCCGAATACTGGAAACCACTACCACTGACCGCAATGCGGCCCGGCGACAACTCGAACAGATCATCGCCCGCCGAATCGTACGCGTTCAACGAATCGCCGCCGCCATTCCCTTCGATGGAAACGTTGGCAAATCCCTCGGCAGTGTATTTCGCCGATTTCAACTGAGCCGTGAGCGAATCAGCCGAAACGATGAAACTCTCCGCAGATTCCGTACCGTTGATCGTCAACGTATCCGTTCCCTGAGAGCTACTCAGTTTCACCACGTCGAACCCGTCGAACGTGCAAGCGGCGACCGTCACCAGGTCGTTCGTCACCACAAAGTCGCCCGCCACACCGCTCACCTGCAACGAATCCTTACCGCCGTTTTCGCTCTTTGCCGCCAGCGTGTCGAAGCCGTTGACCGTCAGGGAGTACGCCTTGCCGCTGAGCACCGCGTCGGAACCGTTGACCACCAGCTTGTCACTTGCCGCCGTGTCGTACAACGAAGCCTGCCCGCCACAACCGTTGACCGTCACCTGCGTGAACCCATCGAACGTCGTGCCCGCAAACGTCACCGTCGAACCGGTCGCCGTCAAATCCGAACCGCCGACCAGCATCAGGGTCGCCGCCGCCATGGAGGCCGTTGCCCCGTTGGCCGTGAACGAAGCCGTCGCAAAGCTGTCCGCAAGGATTCGCGTCGCACCCGCCTGGAACGTCATCGTCCCGCCCGCATACGTCAACGTGTTGGAAGTGGAACCGGTGAAGTTCACCGTGTCGTTCTGTCCCCCCGCAGCGTAAACATCCACGAAACCGTTGACCGAGACATCGTAACCGGTTCCCGTCATCCGAACGCTCGACTCCGACGCCAGGAACGTGTCGCTGCCGCTGTTGCCCGTCACGTTCGCCTTGTCCTTGTCGTTCTTCGAGTTGACCGTGATCGCACCGCAACCCGTCACCCGCAGGATGGTCGTCGCACTGACAAGCGTTGCGTCGCTGCCGCTGGCGGTGAATATCGCCCCATCTCCGTCCGTCGAGGTAGTGAGCAGGGCCTGAGCATCTCCCGTGCCGTTGAACGTGAATTCCGACAGAAGATCGGCGTTCAAAATCGTCAAGGTATAACGGCTGTTGGTAACCACGATCGTATTCCCGTTCTGCGTCACCACTTCGCCGCCGTCGCCCACAACGACCACCGCGTTGCTCGTCGTGCCTGCCGTGCTGGCGTCGAACGTGTACGTCTGGTACGAACCGTCAAGCTCGATCGCCGCACCGTTCAGCGAAATCGCCGGCTTGGTGGAGGAGGTTGCCGACGCCTGGAACAACAACAGGTTGTTCGCTCCCTTGGCCGCCGAAATCGTCACACTGCCTGGTGTGGTATCCGTCGCAATCGAACCACCACCGTACGTCAACGCGGAATAGTTCTTGCTGGAACTGAACTCCGTGGACTTCCGAACCGCACTGCCCGTCACATGGAAGGCTGGCGACACGTACCCCGGAACGGTCGCGACCAACAGGTTCCGACTGTAAATATCGGTGTACGGTTTCCCCTGCGAATCCACAAACGTACCGGAGAGCTTGTCGCCCGTCGCGGCCGCATCCGGAGCCGTCCAGACCACCACACCGTTGCCCCACGCGTCCATCGCCACACACGAAGCCACCTCGTCGCTCGCCGTGTAGTAATTGACCAGGAACTCGCCGGAACCCGCCGTCGTGCTCAGACTGTTGAACCGCCTTGCAAAGATGTCACGCGAGTATTCCTGCGTGTACTCCGTTCCCAAAAGACTCGGCTTCTGGTAGGAAGTCCAACTGACCAAAAACGCGTTGCCATTGGCCGATTCGCGCTGAATCGCCACCGAAACCTCGTACTGGGCATCGGCCGTCGCGGTGTTCGCCACCATCTGACCCGTGATGGCCGAAAGGTCGCTGTTGTACGTCCGATAGCAGACCGCCTTGTTACTGCCGTCCACTCCCGAACTCTCCCAACCCACCACGAACTGCCCAACGTCGTTCATCGCAATATCCGGAGCGGTCGCATCGTTGGCACTCGTTTCGCTCACCTTGATAACGCCCGAAAGTGCGTTGTTGTTCGCGTCGAACTTCCGCATGTAAATGCCGTTGTAATACTGCCAGACCACCACGATATTGTCGTTCGCGTCCATACCGACCGCCGACATCTCACCACCGTTCACGTTGCTGACAAGGAACTCGCTCCCGTTGCGGCTGCCCGAGAAGTTGAACCGCTGGGCGTGAATCTCGTTCATCTGGCTGCCACGATTCGTCCACGTAACCACAAATCCCGAACCGTCGTCCGAAATCGCCACGCTCGACTGCGACTGATCGCCGTCCGTCGTCGTGGAAACCACAAACGAATCGCTGACCGGAATGCAGTTCGGGGAGAATACGCGTGCATAAACATCGTACTCCGCTTTCTCGTTCTCATCCGCCACGCCGTCGCCGTTCGTGTCCATCCCTTTCGCCGTCCACGAAACCACAAAGTTGCCAAACGCGTCCATCGCAATCGACGGGTCGCTCTGCACGCCGTCCAGCACGTCCGAAACGTAGAACTCGTCGGAAATCGCATTGCCGTAACGGTCGAACCGCTTGCCAACGATAATCGACTGGCTCGTTTCCGTATAGGTGATTGTGGTGCCGGAGGTGTCGTCGTCCGTGGTACCATCGGTATCGTCGTCGGTGCTACTTGTCGTGGTCGTGGAAACCAACTCGCGTTCCCAAACCACCACGTAATTCCCGTCGGCGTCCATCGCCACCACCGAGCCTTTTTCGTTGCCATCGGTGTAGCTGTTCACCAAATCGTCGTACGGGCCTTCCGCGTTCCCAATATCCTCGTAATCCTCCTTGCCCGAGTTGAGCGTAAAGGTGATCTTCTGATCCACACCCGCCGTATCTTTGCCCGTACTGCCAACTTTATTCCCCTGCTCGTCCTCAATCTGGCCGCTCAGCGTGATGACGTACGTGCCGCTTTCGTCGAACGTCCCATCCTTGAACGTGATCTGGAAGATGTTCTTCTCGATCGTCGAGGTGCCGTCCGCATTCGTCTGATAGAACGGATACGTCGATTCCGAACCGGTCTGGTCGTAACCGGCAATCGTAATGCTTTCCACCGCATTGAGCAGCGTCGTCCCGTTGCGGCTAATCGTCCAGTTCTTCGGATTCAACACACTGTTCGCGTAAAGCGATCCCGATGTGGTAACGTTCATTTCCTCATCAAACACGAAGTACAACGTTTCCGGCAACTCCTCGCCGCTTACAAGCTGCGACTTGTCGCCGAAGATCGTCCCTCCCTGACTGGCATCCAGATTCGTCGTAATCCGCACCAACTCCGGAGCCGTGTAGTCCGTCGAACGATTGTAACGCCGCGTGTACAGACTATTCTTCCCCTCAGAGGAATCGTTCCATGTGACGATGTAATCCCCGCAGGCGTCGATCGCGACACTGGCAAACCGCTGGTCGCTGTCCTCATGAACGTGGACCATCTCCTGATCCCCAACGAGCGATCCGTCCGCCTTGTACGCCTGCAACCAGACGTTCCAGTCACCGTTGTCCTCCGAGTTGATACCGTACACGTAGTCGTTGTGTTCCTCCCACGTAATCACGAAGTCGCCATCCGCGTCCACCGCCACTTTCGACCACTGCTGTTCCGCCGTGTCGTCGTCGTCCGAAGTCACCAGGAATTCGTCCGCCTTCGCGTTGGCACTCGCGTCGTACTGCTTCGCGTAAACCTGCATCGCTGACGATCCCAGGCAGGTGTCCGTACTGGTCCACGTAATCACGAAGTCGCCGTCCGCGTCCAGCCCCACACTCGACCACGTTTGCTTGCCGGTCGTGTTCACGGTGTTGACCAAAAATTCTCCCGTGGCCGCCGCACTGCCAACGATACCGTCGATCCAGTCGGCATAGTACGAAATCCGCGTATCCATACCGACCGTGCCATAATCGCTCGTGTCGCTGAAACCGCCCTGGCAAATACCGTAAATCAGACCGTTCACAATGCACGGGCCTCCCGAATCGCCATGAGCGCCGCACGCTTCCTGCCCCACTCCCAGGCCCAAATTCTTGATGCCCAGCACATTGCCCAGCGTGTCGTCCTTTGCCAACCCGCTGTCATAGTCGTATATCAGCAGATTGTCGCCCAGACCGCCATACGTCGTACCATCCAGGTCGCTTCCCACGGCATCCCACGTATTCATCCCGCGGTGATTCGCCGCCAGAAGCGTATTCCAATCCATGTTGTCGATAGCTCCCGATTCCGGATCGCCAATCAAACCATAGCCGTACCGAACGTACGTCGCCCCCTTGTCCGCCGTGGAATCGCGGTTGATGTCGTAGGTTTCCACCAGACCGATCAGGCTTTCCTCCAGTTCGAGAATCGCCACGTCGCCGACCGGATTCACTCCATCCCACTCCGGATTGACCGACACCGAAACGATACGAACCTGATGCCAGCCTTCGGAGTTGTAATAGCGGAAGTACACGTTGCCCGCTTCCAGCGCAGCAGCACCATCCGTCACCACGTGGGCCGCCGTCAGCACATGACGGCCAGACGTCAGCACCGTTCCCGAACCGTAAGCTATCCCGGCGTCCGTCTGTACCAGCACGATTCCCACTCCCGACGCATATTCGGTTTCCATCTCCGTGGGGTCGATACCCGTGCGGATGTACTCGATCGTCGTCGTGTTCTCCACCGCGATATAATCGTTGCTGTAGAACTTGCGAGCGTAAATATCCGTCGTCTTGTCCTTGTACGTGTTCGTCCACGAAATCACAAAGTTTCCGTCGTAATCCATGTCCACGCTGGCATACGTCTGATCGTATATCACCGTTTGGTTGACCATGAACTCGCCCTTCGTGCCATCTTTCGACAACACCACTTCCAGACCGCTCTTGGCACTGGCGCCTATCGAATGGTCCACCCGGAACAGTTCCGTATCCCAGCTCCCGCCGTCCACCTGAATCTGAATCTCGATCAACGTCGAGCCGGTCGCTTTCGCCACAAACGTGTACTGGGCACCGCCTGCCGCATTAATTTCCGCAGCCAGCTTGTCCAACGCCGCCTGAAGTTTGGCCACCGTGCCGTACGTGTTGCCACTCGACGTGATTCGGTCGGTCGTGTAGTCCATCCCTTCCACATTCAGCGTCAGGTCGAAATCACCGCTCCATTCCTCCAGGAAGGAGAGCGACTGCACTTCGTACGCACCGTTAAACTCCGTACCGTCCGCCGTGTAACGCTGGGCACGGATGTTCCAGTCGTGCCCCGTAAGCAGCGAATCTTTACTCTGCCAGGTGATTACAAAGTCGCCGTCCAGATCCATCGCCACCGACGCGAAGCACTGCGTGTCGTCCAGCGTGTCGTTCACCAGGAAATCTTCCCGAATCGCCACGCCGTTCAGGTCGTAAAGCGACGCGTGGATGTTCACGCCACCGTTGGCCTCGCCGTCGTCCTGCTGCCAAACCACCACAAAGTTCCCCGAACCGTCCATCGCCACCGACGCATATTGGGCCGTGGGATCGTCCGTAATCTGGAACGTAAAGGTGCCTTCGTCGTCCCGTGTTCGCGGTGAAGTTTCCCACTTGGTGTAGGATACCGTGGCCCAGATTCCACCCTTCGTGCTGTCGTTGTACACCGTTACCGTGTCGCCCTCGTTGTCCGAAGCCGTCGCGTTGGGAACCCATTCGCTATCCAACGTGGTGTACGTGTTGTCGTCAATCTCCTCAGGAAGTTCCGGCGTTGCACCCGGATCCACCGTAAACGCCATCGCCGTGTCGCCAATCTTGTTGCCGTTGACGTCCACCACATTGCCCGCCAGACGCAGTTCGTACGAACCTTCTTCCAGCTCCAGTCCATCCTTGAGAACCACCACCGCTTCCCATTTGTTCTCGGCAAGCGCTGTTATTCCCAATCCCTGCATGTCCATATCCGCACTGCGGTTCATGCCGAACTCGACACTCTCAATGGCATCGCAGAGAATTTCCGTACCATCTTTGACCAACACCCAGTTCGACGTATTCGTGACGCTGTTCGCAACCAGCGAAAGGTTCTGCGAATCCGAACTCAGATTCGTAATCGTCTTGTGGTTCAACATCTCCTCGTTGAACACCACAATCAAACCGCTTTGCGAGCCGCTGTTCACTTTCAATGTTTTCGCGGAATCGACGTATTCCAACGACGTAGAATCGGTGTACCAAAGCTCCTTCGCCAGCGGATTCGCCAAATCCTGAACCTGTGTAAAGGTTCGCGTATAAATGTTCTGTCCGGCAACCACGCCATACGAAGTCAGATCATCCGATGTCCACAGGAAACTAAAGTTCCCGTTCGAGGCCATTCCAACCGAAACGTCATGCTGTTCCGTCCCGGAATCGCCAGTGTGAATGGTGTACGCGCCAATCCGATTGCCATTTCCGACAAAGGTTACGTCGTTGTCACCAATCGTCGCCGTGGATTCGCCCATCCTAAACGCATATGCCGTATCGTGAAGCGTTCCCTGGAACGTCACTTCGTAAATCGCATAATTGCTGTCGTCGGTGACATTCAGCAAACTGCTGGAATCCCAGTACGAGTATCCATAATCCTCCAGATTCACCACGCGTACCGATACCGGCCCTTCACTGGAATCCGGTGAGGAAATACTCCACGAAGTGCCCGAGAACAACGCATCCCTCAACGCCGTCGCTATCGCGGTGCCCGTGTCGTTCACCAACAGACGCGCAATGGTATCCTCTCCGACTTCAATTTCCTCATAAACCGGCTCGAACGTTACCGCCGTGTAGCTGCCATCATCCTTGTAAACATACAATTCGCAGTTCGTCCATTCGATTCCCGTCTGACGATCCAGCTTGATGTAGAACGTCGTGTTGGAACCATCTCGACGTGCGTTGGCAATCGAATCGCTATAAACCGTGTTCGTCGCCGTGGAGGTGGAGTCGTAAATCGTGAACAAAGCACCGTTGCTCTCCCCGCGAAGCAGGCTGAACACGTTGTTCATCACTGCGTACAACCGACCAAGCTGTTCGTCCGTGGCCCCATTTTCCTGAGCGTCCACCAAAATGACTTTCAGAATCGCGTCCGGATCACCGCTGGTGTTGATCGTCTGACCACTCTTAGAGGTGTAGTTCACCGTGTAAAGATCCGGGTAATAATATTCGCCGGTTCCCTCCGTCTGAAGGTAATAGTAGTAAACCTTCGTCAACATGAAATTGTTCGGATTGACAAACGCCTTCAGGTCTTCATTCAGGCCGGTGAAATACTCCGACAAAAGCTGACGCATCCGGCTGCTCGAAATCGCCACGTTTTCAGACGTGTCCACTCCCGAACCCTCGTACGATACGATAATGTTGCCGTTGGCGTCCATGGCCACCGTGGAACCCGACTGATCTCCCGTCCAGTATTCTCCGGTCGTCGTGCTCACCGAGGAACTGTTAACTCGATACTGATCGCGAAGCGTCGTGCAGGTAACCGCATCATCGACCACCTCCAGCTTGAACTGCGAAAGATAAACATCCTTCGTCGTCTCGTTCGTATTCGTATCGACACTCTCCGATTCCCACGAAATGGAAAACACGTTGTCATAAGTAAACGCTATCGACGGGAAATGCCCTTCCACATTGAGAGTGTTACGATAGCTTGCCGTGTAACTCGGATTCCCCGCCGCGTCCGTGCTCTGAACGTAAACCTGGTACGCAATCGTATTCCCCGATTCCCACGCCACTACAATGTAACTTCCATCCGGACTCATCGCGACGACCGGATTTTGACTGATCGTCGTCGATCCCTCATCCACGCGAATTTCATTGGTAAGCGCGTAATCGCTATCCCCCTCCGTCCAGCATTCATAGCTGTAAACCTTCATATAAATGCCGTTACTCGCGACACTCTCCACCGAGCCGGACTGCCAAACGACCGCCAGATTTCCACTGTCGTCCATCGAAATACTCGACTTGAACTGCGCTCCGGAATACGTGTCGTTCACGCGGAACGCCTCGCCATTGGCCTTCACACAGGTTCCATCCACCCGATCACTCGTGGTTGCGGTCAGAACTCCTCCACTCACTTCATATTTCGTGACAATGTTCTTCATCTGCGGCGTAAACGTACGGACGTAAATGTCCGTCGAACTGCCCGGCAATTCCGAAGAAACCGCTTCACTCGTCCAGCTTATCGCAAAGTTACCGTCCGAATCCACCGCAACGCTGGCCCCCTTCTGGTCGGTCGCCACATAAGTACTGTTCCACCACTGGAACGCATCGTTGCTTGCCGGATTGACTCGGAATTCGTCGCTGCATTCCTTAATCGTCGTGATGTTCGTCGCACGGGACGTATCCAAAGCAGTAGGCGACGCCGAAGTATCCCCCGTGGCTACCTCGCGAATCGATTCCACGACAAGCTCCGGCATGTCCTGCTTACCAGACACGCCTGTAAACGTGATGTCAAATCCAATCAATCCCTCCGTAAGTCCCTCGACCGCGACGACCGAAATTTCAATAATCGGGTCTTGCACAACGTTCGGAGAGGTCGCCGGAGCCACGTACACGGTATCCGCATCGAGATTCCGGTCGTAGGAACTGGTTCCATAGGCACTGGAGTCACGGAATAACGTCGGAGCCTCCGCGTAATTCGTCTGCGAATCCACGTTGAACGCATTTTCGATCATCGTCGCCAGCGCCGTCAAATCGATGTTGCCCTCCGTATTATACGGAATCGTAATCGTACGGGTCGTCACCGGTTTACGAACCCAGGAAGCGGTTGCCCCCGCAATCACAGTCGAAGCCAGCGAATCCGGGTTCTCCGGGTCGGTCAACTGAATCTCGATCAACGACGTCGGCGTCGTACCACCGTTCTTATTCGACACAAATTCAATGTTAAACTCACACGACGAGGTCGGCGTCACAATCACATTGTCTTCGCCAAAGATTTCCTCCAATGCACCCTGCAATTTTGCTGCATTTTGGTACGTCTGAACAATGTCCGAACTTTCGTAATAATCAAAACTGGCCTCCACTCCGTTGTAACGGACCGTCACATTGCTGTAAATAGGCCCTGTAGAGGTATTCGACAACGTTTCAATCGAAGTAAACGACACCTTCTGAACACAATTACCCCCCGTGGACAACACCAAATCGCAGATCGAATTCCCATCGCCAGCCGCCGTGGTGTCAATCACCAAACGCTGCACCTCGTCCGTCAAGTAACGTGCGTACACGTTGTAATCCACCAACTGCGCCCCCGATGTGGAGCTGGGATCAATGTACTTGTTCAGCTTCCCGCCTGCGACACTCATTTCATCCGCGTACGTCACGAAGTCCATCTCCGTAAACAGACGCACCAGAGTACTCGTTCCGTCCTGATTCCGTTGAATTAACCCAACATCGCCACTCTTTACGGTATACTCCACGCCATTTTCCGTGAGCGTGAACGTACCGCCACTGTAGTAGTACACGTTGTCGCCACGTGTCCACGTCGCGATAATATCGCCGTCGTCGTCCACTGCAATCGAGTTGCCGTTCGTCTCCGTCGATTGATTCTGGCTGTACTGCTGGTTCACCTTCACGTCGTAATTCGTGTCCGGCGTCACGTCGCTTTCCGTGTCCGTGCTTTCCGGCGTCGGCGTCGCCAGCGTAAATGTGAATGTGAAATCCTCGTCCAACATGTTCCCGAAAACATCCTTGGCTCGTTCGCTCAACGTAATCTCGTACGTCCCGTTGGCCAATCCCTCCGAAAGCGACGTCAGATATTCCTCGTTGAACGTCAGACGGATGATGTTCTTCTGGTGCGTGTTGTTGGCGTAGCTTTCATCTGTCGTGTCGTATCCCACCACCTCAATACTCTCGATGAACAGGGCGGAGGAAATCACCACCCCGTCCTTCCGGATAATCCAGTTATTCGCATTCAGAACACTGTCCAGGCTTCCGTCATCCGGGTTGATCTGCTCGCCAAACGTGACGTCCAACACCTTGACCACTTCATCCAAAACATCCCCGTTGTGGATCGTCGTCTTGACTTCATTCCCCTGGTCGTCCGTCGAAACTCCTTCCACGCGAACCACCACGTTCCCCGTGTCGTCGATGATCTTGTTGGTTTCCGCGTCCCGCTTGAAATTCCACTTCTTATACCGCTTCAGCGTGTTGGACGTCTGCCCGTCCACAATGTCCGAATACCACGTGACCGCATAATCCCCCGTGTGCGTCATCACCACATTCGCGTAACGCTGATTCCCCGGAACCGAGGAGTTCATCCGCGTCTGGATTCCGTCCGCAACGCCATCGCTACTGAAACGCTGCACGTAAACCCCGTAGTTCGTCGCATCTTCCGGCGCCACCGTGCCGTTGTTCCCTTCCTGGAAACTCTCCCAGGAAATCACGAAATCCCCGTCCGCGTCGATCGCCACCCGCGAAAGCTGCTGATCGTTCACCTCCGTGGTATTCACCTGGAACGAAGTTGTGTAAGCGACCCCAGATGATGAATACATCTTCGCGAAAACACCGTTCGACGCCTTCGACGAATTGTCCTCATGACCACGGCTGGTCCATGTCACCACAAAATTTCCATCCCGGCCCATCGCCACGTTCGACCACTTGGACTGCTCCGTAATTCCGTCCGCCGTGTAGTCGTAGTCGCCCGTGTTCACCTGGAAAATATCTCCCGCAATATTGTTCTGGAACAATCGCCCGAAGATGTTCGACTCCTGCGCCGTCGTCTGCTCCGTCCACGTCACTACGAAATTCCCCTCCGCGTCCATCGACACCGAGGCTTGCTGCTGGTTGATACTATCGCCGACCGTCCGACTGTTGACCAGATAATCGCTCTTTCGACCACCCAGGGAACAAACGTTCCCGTCCGCGTCGTACTTCTTAACGTAAATATCCCAGCCCGTGTTGAACGCATCCTGCTGGTACGCCTGCCACGCAATGACAAACTGACCGTCCGAACTCATCGACACCGTGCTGTACCGCTGCTGGCTGTACGTCGTGGAATTGACCCGGAAAATATCTCCCTTTGCCTCGCCGTTCAAGTCGAAACGACAGGCGTAAATGTTCCATTCCGGACTCGCCGCCGTGCCGTCGTTCTGCGACCACGTAACCACAAAATCGCCCGCATCGTCCATTGCTACGGAAACAAATTCCGCCGTGGCTCCCACGTCCAACGTGACGATCTTGGACGTCGGACTTGCCTGCTTCGCCTCGCCTCGAACCTCGTTGGTGTAATCCCACTTGACGTAATCGATCTTCGCCTTCACTTGCGTGCCACTCGACCAGACCGATACCATGTCCCCTTCATAGTCCATGGCCGTCGCGACCGGAATCCACCCGTCCGCAACCGTAATCGTTCCATCCCCGTCGGCATGCCCCTCCTCGTCCAGCGTCGGCAGAATGTCGAACAACGTGGAGTAAATCACCGCGTCCTCGCCAAGATTTTCCTGCCAGGTGATCGTCCCGCTCGTCCCGTCAAGCGTTACGTTCGGGGAATAGCACGGATCGTCGGAAACACGGCTGATCTCAATCTCTTCGCTGTATTCGCCATGATCTCCGTACTGATGATTTCCCCCCTGATCTGCGGTGTACGTCTCATTATTCACATAGGATTTCCGGAGAATGCTCCAATCCTCGCCGTTTTCCGACTGCCAGACAATGGCAAACTCGCCGGTAGAATTCATGGCGACCACGGAATTCTTCTGCGTTCCATCCAGCGTATCGTTCACCACAAACGCTTCGCCCAGCGTCCCCGGCAGTGCCACGTTGTCGGAACCAAAACGTTTGGCGTAAACGTCGTTGTCTTCCGTCCACGTCACCACGAAATTCCCCGTGGCATCCATTCCAATGCTGGAATAATTCTGAGCGTTGGAGCTGGAAGAAACCAGGAAATCGCTCGCTTCACCAAGCACCCGCGCGTAAATCTGGGATCGGCCCGCAACGTCGCCCGTCCACGAAATAAGGCACTTGCCGGCCGCATTGACGGTAATGCGTGCGTCGTACTGATCGTTCGCCGTCGTGGTATTGACGACCTCCACATTCCCCTTTGCCGAACCGTCCGCGTTGTACTCCCGCATGAAAATATCTCGTCCGGAAGCTCCGTTGTCCCCCTCCCAGACCACGATAAACGAACCGTCCGACAGAACCGCTATCTGGCTGTTCTCGCTGTTGGTATCCTCATTGACCTGAAACGCATCTCCCAACGGAGTGAATGCCTCGTCAAAACGACGGCAATAAACGTTCAATGCCGTCCCATCGGTCTGCGTCCAGGTGACAAGATACGTAATGTCGCCATTTTCATCTTCATACCGTGCCAGCGACGCATCTTTTGCCGTGGCATCGTTGACGACCTGCACCGCATTCTGGGAGTAACCATTATTGCTCGGCGTGCCAATCCAGATCCCACGATTCTCGTCCACCCCCGTCGTGTCCATCCAGACGATGACATTCCCGCTGCCGCTGGTACTGTCGGCCACCGTAGCGGAAGGCGTGTTGCCCGCATTGCTTCCCGTGAAGGCGCTGTTGCTGATACTGGTGTCCTCGATGGTGGTCTGCTCAATCACAAAGGAAAGGGTGTAATCGCCGTAATTTTTGCCGTCCGCATTCCCATCCAGATAATTGTTGAACAGGTCGGTAACATCGTCGTAAATCGTGAGCGTGTACTGCCCGGAAGTCAGGATGTAATCTTCCATCAGTCCGGTTTCCTCGTTCAGCACCTGCTTGAACACGATACGGTAAATATCCTTCTGGTTTTCCCCACTGGGATAATCGCTGTTGGGCTGGTCGTAACCCACCACCTCAATATGGTCGATCAGGTTGGTAATGCTTTCGCCATCCTTCGTCAAATCCCAGTTTTTGAGATTCAGAATGCTGGCGGCCAGGGTGCTGTCTTCCACCAACTGTTCCCCAAAAACAACGTCCAGCGTCTTGACCGCGGACTGCACGATCGTGCCATTGGAAACTCCCGTCGTTTTCCGGGTCGTCGTGTTGGCAAGCACTTCCACCACGATCGATCCCGTGTCATCCACAGGACGGTCGGTGCTGCGGCGGTAGATTTCCATCTTTCCCGAGGCGTCGCTCTGCCACGCGATATAAAAGTCTCCGGTATGCGTCATGGCGACACCGGGCGAAGTCTGATTCCCCGAAATAAGCGACGCTTCGTAAACCCGGAACTCCCCACCAATTTCCCCGAAAACACCATACACGCCGGTGGTGTCCGCGACGAACTTTTCATTGGAAGCGTAACGCTGCGCGTAAACTCCCCAGTTGTCCGCCGGGCCGATGAGCGTTCCATCCCCGGTTTCCTGATAACTCTCCCACACGATGATGAAATCCCCATCGGCATCCATCGACACCTTGGATTTCTGCTGATCGTTTTCCGTCGTGGTGTTGACCAGGAACTGTTCCCCGACCGTAGCTCCCGTGTTGTCGTACCGCTGGGCGTAAACCCCGTTGACCCCGGTCGCTGTCGCACCAAAACCATTCCCCGTACCGTCGTGACCGTAGCTGGTCCAGGAAATCACGAAATCCCCATCCGCATCCATGGCAATCGACGCCCATTTCTGGTTGTTCTCCTGCCAGCTACGCGTCGTGCCATTCACGGTGTACGTTCCATCGTTCACGATGTATTCCGCCCCGGCGGTGGTGACGGTACTTCCAACCGTCGTGTCTTTCACAAATCGACGGGCGACAATGTTGGAATTCGCCGTGCTGTCCTCCCCCTGCCCCAGCGCCGTCCACGCAATCACGAAATTCCCGTAATTGTCGATGGCGACCACCGGATTCTGCTGATCCAGTGCCAGGGTGGTGGTATCGTTCACCAAAAATTCCTTGCCCGTTCCGCCAGCTTCCTCCGTTTTGCCTTCCAGACCAATCGCCTCGCCGTCCCGGTTGAAAATCTGAGCGTAGATGTCCCAACTTGCACTGCCGTCCTGCCGATACGACTGCCACGTAATGACAAACTCGCCCGTCAGCGAAATGTCCACACTGCTGTAACGCTGCTGGATCGGGGTGGTCGATTCGCTGTTGGCCATGGTGGCGTCGATCAGTACCGAACCGTCCAGATCGTACATCGCGAAATAAACGTTCCAGTCCGGAGAATCGGTCGTCCCGTCGTTCTGCGACCAGGTGACCACAAATTTTCCATCTTCCGTCATGGCGACCGACGCATGCTCCACTTCAAGCCCCGCGCCGGTAATCGCAAAGGTTGTCGCCCCCTCGTCGGACGACGTCCGTTTTCCATCGGTATTGTCCCACTTGACGTAGGAAATCGTCGCCCAAATCCGGTCGTCCGCCGTGTTCTTCCAGACCGTAACGTTATCCCCTTCGTAATCCGAAGCGGTAGAAACAGGCGTCGGAGCCGTCGCAGGGTCGATGAACTCCCCTTCCCCAATCTTTTCCGACGTGTTGCTTCCCACGATAATATTGAAGTTGCGGGAACTATCCTGCCCGTTCTCCAACATGCCGGTTTTACCCAGCGGGTTGCCGTTCAGGTCGAACATCCCGTTGGTGGCGATAAGCTCGTACGTGCCATCTTCCAGATCAATGCCGTCGTTGAAAATAACGATGGCTTCCCACTTGTTCTCCCCAATGGTCGAAATGCCCAACGCCTGCATGTCGGCATCGGCGCTGCGGTTCATACCGAACTCAATCGACTGGATAGCGTTTTCAATGACAATGCCATCCTTCTTGAGAATCCAGTTCTCGACGTTCGTAACGCTGGCCGCAATCTGGTTGTTCGTCGGGGATGCCAGGGCGTCGGAGTCCAACATCTGTTCGCTGAACGTGACGATGAACGCTCCCAGACCGTTGTTTGCCGTCAAGTCGGTAAGCTGTTTGCCGTCCGTGATCTTGGTGCCGTCGTAATAGTAGTAATCCAGAATCTGCGGCCCGGCGTTGTCCTGCGATTCGCGGAAATTGCGAATGTAAATATTCGCCAGCGACAGATTCTCAAGCGAAGAAAGGTCGGTCTGCGACCAGACGTAGGAAAAACTGCCGTTCGGCTGAACACCAATGCCTGTACCATATTCCGACGTGCCATACGAACCGCTGCTGATCGGGGTAAGGGCACTGAATCTGCGAGGAATGGCACTCGTGAAGGAAAGGACTTCTCCGTTTTGCTCTACCCGGTTGTTAACCCGCGTTACCGGGGTTCCCGTCACCGTACGAATCGGTGTTCCATCTTCGTTCAAAGGAACGGCCGAGTTCGACGCGACCAGGTTGATATCCTGGCCCGCCAGACCCGCTACCCAGGTAATCCTAACGGTAAGCGTATCCGCATCCGAGTCAATTCGGAAATTGGCCTGGTCGTAACCGCTGCCAGTCAAAGCCGCACGAACCTGCCCCACCATGCTGTCAAAATTCCCATCCCAATAAATCAACGGGGTCGTCGCCGTCATGGCAGCGCCATTGATCTGGAGCCAGAAATAGCCGTGATCCCCCTCCACAACCTGAATGGTCTGAACCTGCGAAACGGCAATCGAACCACTGGTCGTGCGTTCCTCAATAATGCGGTCATGAAGCGATCCCTGAAATTCCACCAGGAACGTGTGATACGTGAAATCATCGTCCCGGAAATCCGTGTCGTATTCCCAATTCGTACCGTCATAGACGTCTGCGTAATCGTCAAAGGGAATGACTTCCACAATTCCCTCAAAATCGTCGGAAACCCGCCAGCTATCCCCTTCGGCGGCAAGTGCCGTCTGAATGGCCGTCTTGATGGCTGTAGCGGTGGCGGTCGTGTCCATTTCCGTTTCGCCCGCCGCGTTGATCGTGAATACCGGCATAAACGAAACATCGTAAGAGGTTCCTCCTACCGTGATGGTCATGGTATAGCTCTGCCATGCCATATCCACAATGTCGATATAGAACGACGCGTTTTTCCCATCCCGGTTGGCATTGGCAATCGAGTCGGTATACAACGTCTGCGTTTCATTCTGGTTTGCGTCGTACATCGAGAACATCGCGGCAATATATTCGCCACTCATCGTTCCCATAATGTTGGTCAGGATATTGTTCATCCGACCCAGTTGATCCTCCGTCGCCCCATTCTGCTGCGCATTGGCAAGGTACGCGGTAATCAGCGAATCCACATCGCCCGGAAGAATCACCATCGGGAAGAGAGAAAATGGCGTCTGGTAGAATTGCAACCAGGTGGACTCGGTTCCCACTTCCGTCTGATTCCCCGGAAGGACTACCGGAAGATAGAGCCAATTATAAATATCCGCGTTGGTTCCAATCGCATTACCGGCTGCATCAAACTCAAAATACTTGTTCAACATCGTGAGGAAAATGCTCGACGACGTTAACGGATCCCCAAACGCATTTTCCGAAACATCCGGGGCGTTTCCGTAATAGGAAATCACAATATCGCCATCCGCATCCAAGACCACCCGCGGATAAACCTGGTCGCCATTCCAGGTATCCGTGGAACTCTGGCCGTTCTGCGACGCATTGTTCACACAATACCCATCACGCAAGACGGTCAGGCCACCGTTCTCCCAAATATACTGGGAATAGAAGCAATCCACCCCAAGGGTAGAATCCCCCGTCTGGCTTTGATACGCCCACGCAACCGCAAATTGATTGCTTTCGTTGAACGAAATCGAGGGCGTTCTGCCCAAACCGACCGTATAAGCCTCCTGAAGCGTCGTCAGGCTGCCGTCGTCTTCCACCCCGTACAACTTCATCGTAATCTGCGGCATAA
Organism: Planctomycetia bacterium; assembly: GCA_030535245.1. GTDB lineage: Bacteria > Planctomycetota > Planctomycetia > Pirellulales > Thermoguttaceae > RGIG3701. The sequence continues at coordinate 20,849 of JAUNBJ010000023.1, forward strand.
CCCCCAGACCATTCCCCCACGCCCATGCCACGCCGATGTACTTCCCATCCGAACTGATGGATACCTGCGGTGTGTACGCCTCGCGAGTCTGCTCGTAGTCCACCCGAACCTCGTTCCCTACACGATTGCCGTCCGAGTCGTAACGCTGCATGTAAATGCTGTTGGCGTAACTTTCTTCCTGCGAATTGGAAGCCCACACAATCACGAAATTCCCCTTGTCGTCCACCGCTATCGACGCGTTCGACTGCGGCCCGGTCGTCGAGGAATTCACCACAAACGGATCGCTCGTCGCCGTCCAGCAAAGCCCGTTCGCTATCGACGAGGTGTTCGCTTCCAGCTCTCCGGCATCGTTGACCTGATAACCGGTTACCTGCTGCAACATTTTGGGGGTGTAGGTGCGGGCGTAAATGTCGGTGTAACTGCCCGGCGTCGTCGTCTGCAACACCTCGCTGGTCCAGGTGATCGCAAAATCGCCGTCCGAATCCATCGCCACAGCCGCCGTGTTTTGGGCCGTCGCGGTATAAATACCTGTAACCCGATTGAACTTGTCGTCACTCGGACTGTTGACACGAAATTCGTTGCTGTTCTGCTTCAGCGTCGTCACCGTGTAATACTTGGAAACGGTATCCGTATCATCTATCAAAATTCCATCAACGTCGTAACTTCCGCTTTTGCGATACGTCACGGAGTTTTCGGAGTAATCGTCCAGCTCCGCTTCGGGAACCACCGTCATCGTCTTGACGACCAGTTCCGGCATGTCCTGCTTCCCCGAACCGTTGACAAACGTGACATCGAACCCGATCAGTCCATTCTCCAACTCCACCGGAACGACCGAAACCTCAATCGTCGATTGCGTGTAAAGCTCCGGATCCAGCTTGGGCGAACCTTCATCCGCACGATTAATGGGCGTTGTTTTGTCGTCTGCATTCAGGGGGCCTTCCGTACTTCGGAAGAAGTCCGGCGCGTTCGTCACCGTCGTCTTCATGTTGTTGATGGCGTTCTGGATGTTGGCCGCCGTAGCCTCCAGATTCACCTCCAGCTCCCCATTACCATTCACCTTGTAAACCACCTGAATTTCACGCGTACAGGTCGGATACGTCACCCACGTTCCCACAAACGATGGAAGCGTCGCCATGGAATTATTCTGAACAACCTCCGCCGTAATGATTTTCTGGATCGGATTGTCGTTGGCGTCGAGAACGGTCTCGTAGGAAACCAGATATTCGTCAGAACTGTTTACCGTCACGTTGACGTTCTGGTAAACATGCTCCCCGTTGACGACAAAATTCTCCAACGCTTCTTTGATATTCCTGGCATTTTGCAACAGGACGCTTTCATCCGTAGCATTCTCTACCAACTCGAAAAGATCGGAGGTATGCGTCGTCCCGTCGTCCGTTGTGTAGAGAAATTGCATGAACCCGCTAAAGTCCTCCCTCGAATCCGCGCCGGTGGTCAGTTTCAGGCTCTGCACACAGGTCGTATTGGCCGCGATGGTCAGCGTCTGGAGGTAATTTCCATCCCCAAACCGACTCGTATCAATGACAAGCCGCTGCAACTCGTCCGTCAGGTAACGGGCGTAAACGTTATCGTCCGACACCGCATTGCCGTTTTCGTCGGTGTAAAGGCCCAACGTCAATCCCGGAATTTTGTTGATCGCGTCGTCCTGCGTAAACAGACGCGTCAGGCTCTTGGTCTCCGAGTTATACAGCCCCACATCCCCAGTACGAATTTTATACTCAATCCCGTCCTCCTCATAGGTCAGGGTTGTCGTCCCCGTGTACTGGTACACCGTATCGGTTCGGGTCCATGTCACCACGATATCCCCGTCATCGTCCACCGCAATGGCGTTTCCGTTGGTCTCCGTGCTCTGGTTCGTACTCACCGCCTGGTTGACTTGAATGTCAAAGACGGTGCTCGGCGTCACCGTCAGCAACACACGATCTTCCAGAGTGTCCAACGCCAAATGCCGCTTGAGCTGCTCCGACTTGGAAGCCTTTTTGCCCGTCTTGCCGAAATTGGAAAGAATTCCACGCAGTGAAGACATGTTGAACAATGACATAGCTCGTTTCCTTATGGTTAAACATTCCTCGAAACGTCATTAATGCGCAAAAACACCTGGGCGGATACTCCCCCCCTGGCATACGAATCAATAATGTTTCAATTTCTTTAATCTCTTATGTACGTTGTGCTTGTAATTGGTTGATTCCGTCCGTTTCCGGGAAAAAAACCCCGGTTCTCTGCCGCGAAATGTGAGGGACTTGCTCACGATTTCGGTCGTATCCACCACGACGCCTGGTCACACGTAACCGCCTCGTGACAGGCTGGTTTATCCAACGTCAGCAGGGCAACTCGCCGCGATTTAGGTAAAAGACGCAGGTCAAATATCTCGGAACACCCCTGAAGGAATTGAAAAATTCCCGCAATCTGCCCACTATGAATATTCAACACCACTACGCCGCAAAAAGGTTTCTGGTTCTTCCTCATAAAGGGAAGTCTCCCATTTTCTCCATTATTTTCACCATTTCGTGGCAGGGAAACCCCGATAATGGCGTAATCGTTCCAAAAATCCAATCCATGAACGTATCCCGGAAGCGAACAGACCACCTTCACGTCGTTGGTTCGCGGGGAAAGCACCCACAGTTCTCCGGCTCCAGAATTCAAAAACCACAAACAGCCCTTGTACCACCGCGGCGAATGCGGCATACACAAGCCCCGAAGCACCACCTGATTGGCAGGAACGTTGATTAACACGCCGGAAGTCAACAGGTTTTCTTTCCAGCCCTCCTGCGTGTTGGTCGCACCAAACGCCGTGACGTACGCCGCCTGGTTCTCCGCAATCGCCACACCGCTTAAATGACACCGATCCTCCGGAACAACCTCGCTCACGAATTCCGGCTTCCACGCAGTTTCAAAATGGTATTTGAAACTCGGACGGGCCAGACACGAAAAACGGGTGTTCACAAACAGCATCCCCTGTTTGTCGAAAGCGGTTTCCCTGGGGTAAACCTCCCCCACGTACCAACTTGCCCGCGGCAGGTAACACGAATCGTACACTCCCGGCGTTTGGGGGTCGTAATCGTAGGAAAGTTGCCGATTGTTCGCGTACAACGTGATCCGCTGCCGTGAGGTGATCAAAAGCTGCTCTCCATGAACGGCCATCCCGGTCGGATAGTCGAATTGCCGATAAAAAGCGGTTATCTGTCGCCCATCCCACCCCAAAAACGCGACTTTGCCACTGGTCGGGAGCGTCAGGGCGATGCTCCCCCCGTATTGAAACATCCACTGCTGGAATCCCTCGTCCGACGAATTACGGATCACGTTCTCGTTTTCGAGGAGGGAATGCTGCTGGACAAGGTTTTCAGGATGTGCGTTGGACATTAATATATATAATAGTTGCTGGCATGTTTTCCGTGCGGAAAAGGAATGCCGATAATCGTTCCACCTATAACAAAAATAATATTTGGAGTCTATACTATAATCGGAAAATTCCATAGCAACGAATTAAAAAATTTGTTATAATCGTAAAAACAGTGAAAAAAAGTCCTGGTTTTACCCTCATATAATGACACATTTTTCTTTCAGACAGGTGAAGCGATGAAAAATTGGAGATGGAGATTTACGGGTGGCATGTTGCTGGTCTGGTCGGGCATTTTGTGTGCCGGCGAATCGGAGTTCGTTCGCATCCAAAAAGACGAAAAACAGCAGCCGATAGCATTGGAAACGTCCATGATTCCGTTTCAATCGGAGGATGGCGAGGTTTCCGTGACGCTAATCGGGGCCATTCATCTGGGCGAAAAAGCGTATTATGAAAAACTGAACGAAGAATTTAAGAAATTCGATGCGGTTTTGTACGAGATCGTCGCACCGGAGGGGAGCCGGCCGGTTTCCGAGGAAGAATGCAGCGGTTGGGTCGGCTGGTCGCAGCGGTTCTCCGGGCAACTGCTGGGGCTGACGCACCAAATCGGGGCAATTGATTATAGTGCCAAAAACATGATTCACGCCGACATGACGCCCAAAGAATTTGACAAGGCGATGAAAGACCGCAATGAAAGTTTCCTGATCTGGTACGCACGTACGTTGGGGTACCAGACGGGGGTGGCTCCGGTGGGGATGGACGAGGAGGAGATTCGTTTTTGGCTGGTGCTGGCGTTTCCGGGGAAGCGGCTGGGGCTAAAGCGTTTGATGGCCGAGCAGATGACCGACATGGACGCGTCGATCGTGCCGGTGGAGGGAAAGGAGGGTTCGGCACTGCTCAAAGACCGAAATGACAAGGCGTTGAAAATTCTGCGAACCCAGCTCGACGCGGGAAAGAAAAACATTGCAATTTTCTACGGTGCGGCACATTTGCCCTATTTTTCCCAGACTTTGGAAAAGGAATTTCATTTCAAGAAGCAAAAACCGGTCTGGCTGGAGGCGTGGAATTTGGTAAATTTTAACGATTAAGTGGAATTTTACTGTTTTTCCGTTTGCGAAATTCCGATAAAGGAGATAGAGAAATCCTGTAGGAAAGGGAAAGGCCATGGAATCACGGAAGTTTGTTTTTTTGGGCAGCATTCTTTTGGGCTGTATGTCGGGAGTGATTTTGTACCTCTGCGTGACGCGTGGTCAGGAGCGTCCCACGGCGGAGGTTCCCACGGCAATTCGTGAGGTTTCGGAGCCAAAATCGGTTTCGTCGCCAGTATTGCCATCGGTGGGGAACGAGGTTTCGCCATCGGAGCTTCCCGAACTCCCCACGCTTCCCGACGCTCCGAAAGAGGAAAAAGCCGACGAGGAGGAATCGGACTGGGGCGATCTGCCCGGTTTGGATTCGGTGGGTCGCATGGCGCTTCCGGTGGAGGAAGTGGAGGAAAAGGAAGCGGAGACGGTAGCGTTTTCGATAGAAGAACCGACGTTCGTCATGGAGATCGACGCGGAGGTTCCGGCGGTACTTCCGGACATGGACGCCGAGCGTGAGATACGGGTACTTCCGCAGGAGGAGATTCAGCAGGTTTCGTACGAGGAACCGATCGTGACGGCCGCACCGGTCAAACCGAGTCGGGCAATACGCCTGGGGCCTCCGCCGCGTTCTGAAAAAAAAAAGAGTCTGTCCGTAAAGTAACGCTTTACAAACCGCTGGATTCGGAAGAATCGGAAACACCGCCGCCGTCGTTTCGGAGCATCTGGCGTCAGGCGGAGGAGACGTTCGGTCCGATTCCAACGTTGCCGGAGCGACCAGAAACGCCGGAGGATGCGGCACTTTCGGGATTCTCGCTTCCGCAGCCGGTTTCGTTGCAGGCGAGGAATACCGATCTTCGTCTGATGGTGGCGAAGGTGGCGGAACAGACCGGGTTGAAGATTTACGCGTCACCCGACGTGCAGGGGAAAATCAGCTGCCGAATCCATTCACGCGACGGAAACGAGGTGTTTCAGCGTCTGCTGATTGGCACTGGGTTTGAATACCGTCGGGAGGGGGATTTTGTCTATCTGGGAACGCGGCGGGAGATGGAAAATCTGCCGAAACCGTTGGCGGCAATGGGGACGCGAACGTATCTTCCGAAGCACATGAGCCGACGTCCGCTGCACATTACGCTGGAGATGAATTTAAGTCCGTTGGGGCGGTGTGTGGAACAGGAGTCGGGGATTGTGGTTCAGGATGTGGAGTTGGCACTACGGGATTTGGATCGTCTGGTTCCGCTGCTGGACGTTCCGGGCAAGCGGCCGAAGCTGGACGCGTTTGTGTTCCAGCACGAAACCGAGTCGCTCCGGAAGCGTCTGGAGCTAACCACGGTGGCGGAGAATCGGAACGTCACGCTTCAGGAGTTGAACCCTCCGGAGAAGAAATCGGAAACGGCTCCGCGAATCTACACGCTTTCGCAACGTCTGGACACGTTCCTGATGGGGCTGGAGGATCAGAAGGAGACGAAACTGATTTCCGACCGGACACTTTCCGAAGATTTACGGCTGGGCGAGGCGATGCGGTTTCCGTTTACGCTGCAATTGGGCGAGGCAATGCGGCGGTATGGGCTGGAGGTCGTAGCGACACGCAGCGAAGATGGGACGTTGGAGTTGGCGGTGGATTGTCGTCCAGACGACGGCGGCGAAAGCGTTTCCATACGCTCGACGATGGAGATGGAGCGGGGTTGGATTTTGCAATGTTGCCTTGCGAATTACCACAAACCGCGGGACAAAAAGAAGCCGTTTGCGTTTTACGACCCGAAAGTGTACGTGGAAGGGATCGTGGTACTGGTTTCCCGCCTGGAGGAGCCGCCGCGTCCTGCGACCGACCTGACGCTGGGTGCGATTAAATTTTTTGCCAAACAGCAGGAGGATTGGGGATATCGGAATCTCTCCAACGCCTCCCCGGAGGAAGCGGAACTGGCGAAAAGTTTCATCGGCACGGGACTGCGTTTAAAAAATCTGGCAAACACGCCATCGATGTAAGACTTCCCTTATCCGCCCTGGGGTGCGTATTTTACCTAAACACACACCCCAAATTTGAAGGCACCGAATCTGCGGGGTGCGAACAAACTTTCTGATCGCCGTACGAATTCCCCTTCTTTGAAGGGGTACGCCCGAAGGGCGGGGGGTAGTTCCGAAGTGGTGAACGCTTTCCATGGTGCCAAAACACCCCGTCAGCCTTCGGCTGCCACCCCTCTGAAAGAGGGGAATTGCCCATTTTGCCTAAATTCGCAAGGAAATTTGAAGGCACCGAATCTGCGGAAATTCTTTCCATTGGTTCTTGACAACGGGCGGTTCAGCGATTATAGTTAATGGATACGATGACGAGTATCTAAACAAAGGTGAAGCAAATGGCATTGCTGCGACTTATCAAGGGGCTTTCGCCGGGGAAAACATACCCTGTTCACGGCGGATCGCATATACTGGGGCGGGGGCAGGACTGCGATATCCATCTCGACGTGGCGGCGGTGAGTCGGAAACATGCGAGAATTTACAAGCAGGACGACCATTACGTTCTGGAAGACTTAAAAAGCCGAAACGGCACGATGGTGAACAACCGTCCGGTGGCCGACTCGGTGACGCTGAACCACCGGGATCGGATTCAGATTTGCAGTATCGTGATGTTTTTTTACGACGACGGCAAGGAAAACGAGGCGGGGGGATACGAGGCGTTGCAGGCGCATATCGACGACAGCGAGGCGTCGGGGGCGGCAAAATCGTCGTTTATCGCGTCGTACGACATGGTGAAGAACCGGGGCCAGGCTGGAATGACCTCCGCGCCGGCAGAGGAAAAGCTCAAGGCGTTGGTGGCGATTGGGCGTCATCTGGGCGAGGCGGTGCAGTTGGAGGAAGTCTTGCTGCGGATTCTGGAGAGCCTGTTCGACATTTTCCCGCAGGCAGATCGGGGGATCATTATTTTGCGAGACCCCAAGACGGGGCGGTTGTTGCCCAAGGCGCTCAAGCAGCGGAACCCGAACAACGAGGAAGTCCGTTTGAGTCGCACGATTTTGCAGAACGTGATTACCAGCGGCAAGGCGATTTTATCGGCGGACGCGGCGGCGGACTCCCGGTTTGACATGGCCCAGAGCATTTCGTATTCGCCGATACGTTCGATGATGTGTGCACCGTTAATCGGGATTGATGGCAGCGCGATTGGGGTGCTTCAGATCGACGCGGCCAGCACGATGAAGCAGTTCACGTCGTCCGATTTGGAGATTTTGGCGAGTGTGGCGACGCAGGCGGCGTTGGCGGTTCGCAGTGCGCAGCTCATGGAAAAGGCGATGGAGGAAGCGTCGCTCAAGCGGGAGTTATCGGTGGCGCACAAGGTGCAGCAGGGGCTTTTGCCGGCGTCAAAACCGGTGTTGGCGGGGTATCAGTTTTTTGATTACTACGCTCCGGCCCGGCATTTGGGGGGGGATTACTACGATTACATCCCGCTCCCGGACGGGCGTTTGGCGGTGACGCTGGCGGACGTTTCCGGAAAGGGGATTTCTGCGTCGCTTTTGATGGCGAAGTTGTCGGCCGAGGCGCGTTACAAGCTGGCGATTCATCCGGACGTCACCGAAGCGATGTACGAGCTGAACAACACCTTCTGCGACGAGCGGTGGGACGACCGTTTCGTGACGCTGGTCATGGGGATTATCGATCCGGTGGCAAACACGGTTACGATGGTCAACGCCGGGCATGTTCCGCCGGTGGTGTGTCATGCCGGGGGGGGAACGACCGTGCTAACCAACACGGAACGCGGCCTTCCCATCGGCGTGCTTCCCGACACGATTTACAAAACGACGACGGTAACGATCGCTTCGGGGGAAACGCTGTTTTTCTTCACCGACGGGGCGACCGACGCCGTGAATGAACAGGGCGAGATGTTCGGTGCCGATCGGATTTACCGCTGCTGGGCGGCGAAATTTGATTCGGTAGAGGAACAGGGGATGGCCCTGATTCGTTCGATCGAGCGTTTCGTTGGCACGGTGCCCAACGCCGACGACATTTGCATTACCGGCATTCGCCGCGTATGATTTTTCACAGGTTTTCATGAAATTTTTACATATTGGCGATATTGTCGGGAAACCGGGTCGAGACATCGTGATTCGCACCCTTCCCGCGTTGAAAAAGAAGTACGAGCTGGAATTTGTCACGGCGAATGCGGAGAACGCGGCGGCAGGGTCGGGGTTGAATCTGTCGATTTACAACGAACTGACGCGGGCCGGGGTGGATGTCATTACGATGGGCGACCACACGTTCAAGCGGAAGGAGATCATTCCGGTGCTGGAGCGGGAGACGCAGATCGTGCGGCCCGCGAATTATCCTCCGGAAGCTCCCGGCAAGGGGGTGATGATCCTGGACGTGGGGATGGGGTGTCGGTGTGCGGTGGTGAATCTTCTGGGACGCGTGTTCATGCAGCCGATCGACTGTCCGTTTCATGCGGCGGATCGGATTTTGCGGCAGCTCCCGGCGGACGTGAAGATTATCATCGTCGATTTTCATGCCGAGGCGACCAGCGACAAGCAGATCATGGGGCGGTATCTGGACGGTCGGGTGACGGCGGTTTTGGGAACACACACGCACGTCGCGACGGCGGACGAGCAGATTTTCCCCGGCGGCACGGCATTCCAGTGCGACGTTGGCATGACCGGTTCCATGAAAAGCATTATCGGGCGGCAGATGGAGCGGGTTTTGGAAACGACGCTGACAGCCCGTCCCACAACGTACGACGTAGCAACCGAGGAGGTGGAACTGCATGGTACGGTCGTGGAGTTTGACCCGCTGACCGGTCGGGCCAGGGGAATCGAGCGAATCACGATAGGTGGTGGTTTGTTCATCCTGTAAACATCGTGTCGCATCGATGCTATATTGAAGGAGTATTTAGGGGAACCCCTTAAATCCGTTGGATTTTCTCACGGATTTTCGCTTTCAGGTGCGGGTCGCCTTCCGCAATTTTCTGTTCTTCCCGAACTTCTTCCAGCGTCATTTTCAGGTTCTGTTCGTGACGCCAATATTGCCAGCCGTAGTCGGCCAAAGCGAGCAAAAACAGCACTCCCGCCACCTTCCATCCGGTCAACAGCACCACGTCGTACACCGTTTCCACGGCATGGTCCAACGGCATCGTCGGCAAGGCCAGCACCTCCTCCAGCCGCGACAGCATCGCCCAGCACAAAATCCCCGCCACCAGCCCGATTTTCGCCACGCCCAACAGCGACGCGACACACGAATCGACCGAAATCAGGCGTGGTTTCAGATGGTTCCAGTCCGGGAGCAACTTCGACGGCAGGAACAGGAACCGCGTCTGCAAAAGCGTTCCCAGAAGCACCGTCAGCGGCAGAACCAGCAGAAAAGGAAGGAATCCGGTAAACAAAACGCCCATCCACTGGTTCCAATATTCCAGGAACCGGTCGGGCGTCATGTCGGTCCAGGGCGTTTCGGTAAACGACGTTTCCAGTCCCGAAAGCGGGATTGCCAAAAGCTGCTTCCCAAAGGCCCACAGCAGCGTCGTTCCCACCAGCAAAAGCAGGGCATTCACCAAATCGCGACTGATCGCCACCCGCCCTTCTTCACGGGCTTTTTGCCGTTTTCGCGGCGACGGGGCAAACGTTTTTTCCGTACTCATAACCGACAAACGCCGTTAAAACAACCGTGAAAATTCTTCCTCAAACACCCACAGCCCGGTACCCAGACTCAGCGACAGCACCAGCAACACCAGCAACGCGTTCACGGCAAAACTGAGCGAAAAGGTGTTCAACTGCGGTAAAATCCGGCTCAAAATGGCCATGCCGAGCTGCGAAACCAACAGGATTGTCAACACCGGCAGGGCAATACGCACCCCCAACGCAAAACCGGTAGAAAACAGGTCGAACACCGTCCGAAGCAGGTCTGGGCCGACGACCCCCTCTCCCGGTGGGAACGTCGCGAAACTTTCCAGAACCGCCTCCAAAACCAGGTGGTGGCCGTTGGTCAAAAACACCACCGCAATCCCCAACACCATGAAAAATTCCGAAAACAGGCTGGCCGCCTCGTTGGAAATTCCCCCATCCACAGGAAACGACAAACCGCTGGTGTAGGCAATAACGCCCCCCGCAACCTGCATGGCGGTAAAAAATAAAAGCACCATGGCCCCCAATGCCATCCCCAGAAACGCTTCCCCTGCCGCCTTCACCCCCAACTCCACCCACGACGTGATCGCCGTCGGTGTCCAAAGGTTCATCGTCACCAGAACGGCCACCACGAACGCCAACGCAACACGAAACCGCACCGGAACCCACTTCCCCGCAAACATCGGAGCGAGCATCAGCATTCCCGTCAATCGGGCCAAAACGAAAATAAACGTGGCAACCGCAGGAATCATGGAACCTATCTGGAAAGGACTTCGGGGATATTTTCGATCAACTGCGTGGTGTATTCAACCATGGTGGTCATCATCCACGGAAGCGTCAGGCTCAGCACCAAAAGCACCACGATAATCTTCGGCACAAATGCCAGCGTCTGTTCCTGAATCTGCGTCAGTGCCTGAAACAGGCCTACCAAAAAACCCATCACAATCGCCGCCAGCAGTACCGGAAACCCAAGCGTCAACGTCAGCGCAATCGCCTCACGCCCCAATTCAATCATCGTGCCGGAATCCATCGGTCAGCCTCCAAAACTCACAAGGAGCATTTCCACCACAAGCCGCCAACCATCCACCATCACGAACAGCAACAGCTTGAACGGCAACGAAATCATCACCGGCGGAAGCATGTACATCCCCATCGACACCAAAATCGACGACACCAGCAGATCAATCACCAACATCGGCAAAAGAAGCTGCACGCCTATGAGAAACGCCGTTTTCAATTCGCTCAGCATGAATGCCGGAACCAGCACATGAAGCGGAACGTCGTCGCCGGTGTACTCCCCCAACCGCGTTTCGTCCGGAGGAGTGGAGGAATGACGCCAAAACAGCCAAATTTCATCCGTGTTGCCGGTATTCTGGAGCTGGTCGAGCATGAATTTTCGGAGCGGTTTTATCCCGGTGTCCCATGCCTCCGTGGCGGTTATTTTTTCTTCCTGATACGGCACCAGCGCGTCGTGATAGATCGTGGACCAAACCGGATACATGATGAAAAACGTGATGAAAAGGGCAAGCGCCGTCAAGACCTGCGTCGAGGGAAGCCCCTGCGTGCCAAACCCCTGCCGCAAGATTCCCAGCACCACGATGATCCGCACGAAGCAGGTCGTCATCATCACGATGGCCGGAACCAGACTCAACACCCCCAGAAGAACAATTCCCCGCAGGGAAACGCCAATCCCCTCAGGCGTCAGAAGTTTCGTCGTTTGGGCGGCCAACTCGGGAAGCTCCGAAACGTTTTCCTGCGGCCAGACCATCGCCGGAAACCCCCAAAGCAGCAACACCCACAGGCCGAAACGGAAAGATTTCATTTCGTCACCACCTGCCTGTAAATGTTGTCAAACGTCGTCGGAGCCGCTTCCGCCTGTGCCGAGGGATTCCGCGAAACGGCCCGCGACCCCAGCACGTCGCCATGACACAGCCGCGTCAGGCGATCCACCTCCGCAGGGTCGGTGATTTCTCCCACGCGATCCAAACCGTTGGGGGAGAGCGACACCACAAAAAGCCGATTGCCGCACCGCAGATAATACAGTTGCTGCCGGTACGCCAGCGACGCGCGGCCCAAAATCTCAAACGCTTCCCGTGGCAACTCGCCCGCCGTCCGGGGCCGAAACGCCTTTAGCACAAACACCATCACCAAAAGCAATACCGTCAGTACCGCCGTAGAAAACAGCATCTTCCGCAGGCTCGGAACCGCCTTCTTCTCCCCGTCCGCAGGCGGCACCTCTTTCGGCGCCTCCAGCCTGGGCGACGTTCCCTTTTCCGGTGCGGGCAACGTCCCCTGCCCCACGCATGGATTCCCCACGCTCAGGCAAAGAAATATCAGCAACGTCGGAAAAAACTTTTTGAACATGACGTACCGTCGTTATAAAAACTCGATTAACTGAACCGCGAACTTTCCGTCCACCACAATCAGCCGACCACGGGCCACCGCCTTGCCGTTGACCAGCACGTTCACCGGCTCGTCCACGTACCGATCCAGCACCACGACCGAACCTTTCCGTAACCGAGCCACATCCTCCAACCGCATCGTCGTTCGCCCCAACTCGATCCGCACTTCCAGCTCAATATTTCCCAACTGGGCCAACTGCTGCCGACAGGTGTCCCGAACCCCAACCGGCGTGGAAACCGATTCCTTTTTACGTTTCCGTCTCGGTGGAAACGACACGTCCGGAATTTCAGGCAACACCCCCTCCGCCTCACGCAAAAGCGCATCAATTTCATCGGTGGTAATGGGGGAATCGGACATGATCAAAACTCACAAACGCTTACGCGACACTAATTTCCTTCCGGGGGTTCGTACTCGAACTTCTTCCAAATGAACGGTTTGCGGTTGGTCGGCTCAATCCGGAGCATGACTTCGCCATTCTGAAAAATACGCACCGTGCCGTTCGTCTCGCTCACGGCAATCGCCACCGCCCTGGTCGAACGGGTAATCGCCGCCGCCGCCCAGTGCCGGGAACCCAGCCCCTTCGACAACGTGATGTTATCCGCCGGCGAATCAATAATCCGACACGACGCCTCCACCGTGCCGTCCGAGGAAATGATAATCGCCCCGTCAAGCTGGGCAATTTCCTTGATTCCTTCCCGAACCCGCGGATCCATGATGTTTCGCTCGGAACGACTGTACCCCCGAACCGGGTCAAATCCCGCCGGACGACTTTCGCTCAGCACCTTCTGCTTGTCCCCCACCACGAACAGTGTCCCGACCGGTTTCCCCTCGCGTCCACTCAACCCGATTTCCACCGCCAGATTCACAATCGTTTTCAGCGTCTCCAACGGCACCGACGTGTTCAGCGATCGCAAATCCGCACTGGTCAGCCGATTCAAATGCTCCTTCAGCGAAATCAGGCTCAGCGTGTCGATCGTGTCCGACTCGAAACCGCCATACAGCGTCACAATCCGGCTCCCCGGCTTGATGTAATCCTCCGCGATCGCCTTCAACATCGCCTGCATGAGCCGGTCGTACACCGGATTCCCCGCCATGTCCAACGCGATTGTGCGGAACCCCGCTTCCCTGGCCCCCGCCAGCTGCTCTCGCGTGTCGGAAACGAACAAAAACGGCGTGCCGTCGTCGGCCAGTTTTTTCACCCTGGCCCAGTCCGCCGTACCCTCCAGCAAAACCAATACCACCGACGCGTCGGCCTGTCGCTGCATCAGTTTAGCCTGCTCCATAAACAAACGAAATTCTTCAGTAATACGCAGGGAATTGGACATGGGGAATATAAGGCAGGTTTTAAGGTTTGTTGAATATTTTTATGATGCTTGGGTTGGATTCGTTTTATTCGTCTCTGGAAAGTGGCAGGTTCTGGGCGACCGCTTTCTCCGTGGCGACGACGTTCCCCCCGTGCTCCTGGCAATACGCCAGCCATTCCACCGGATCGGTCGTCGATTTTCCCGTAATCTTTTGGAGGGCCAGAACCGTGTAGTGCTGAAGCGCCGGATTGTTCTCCGAAAGCGGCGCCGCCATGGCTGCCACGGCACGCGGATCTTTCAGACTCCCCAACGCGTCGATGCAGTCCAGACGGATGTCCAGGTCCGTTTCCGAACCCAACATCGCAATCAACGACGTGACGGCACGCTCGCCCCCATACGTCGCCCACGCCGAAACCGACGCCTGACGCACATCCCGGTCGTTGTCTTTCATGGCCAACGCAATCGCGTCGCCCGCCGAAGCTACCTTCATATGCGCCACCGCCAACACCGCTTCCCGACGTATCAACGCATCGGTCTCCTCGTTGAGAATAGTACGCAACGTTTGCACGTATTCTTCTTTTTTATTTTCCGGAATCTTGCTGGCATTCTCGCCAAGCGTACGTATCTCGCGCATGCGCTCGGCAGGGTGCGGCACCCCGGCAATCCGTTTGGTCTGGTTCATCGACGCACAACCGCCAATAACCAGCACCATCAGCAATGGAAACAGATATTTCATCCGTGAAATCACTTCGTTAAAGTTCCTTGTTTTCGATTCTCCCCGAATATACCCGCTTTGGCAAAATTCCGCAAGGGGAATTTTCTCTTTTCACCACATTTTATCTTAAAAAAGATGCGACGCTTTCTAAAAATCACTCTTGCGTCTTTTTCAAAAAACGGATATATAGTGCATGAGAAATGGAATTTTTCGTCTGAAACGAAAGGATACACGTTGCGATGCGCGGATCGGTTTACGGTTGTGGATTTATAGGATTGCTGGTATGCCTTGCCGGTTGCAATACCTTTACGGCCAACTCGTACAATGCCGAAGGGGTACGAATGCTCGCCTGCTCCCGAACGGAAGAAGCGCTCGACTGTTTTGAACAGGCCCGATGTGCCGACCCCAACAACCCCGATGCCTATTACAACTGCGGCGTCGTGTACCACAAACGTGCCATTGAAACGGGTCGCGAATCCGATTTCCAAATGGCCAAATATTACTACGATCTCTGCCTTCAGAAAAGCCCCAACCACGTCGAATGCAATCGTTCCAAAGCGACCCTGCTGTGCGACATGGGACAAAACGACGAGGCGTTCAAGATGATGGAGTGCTGGGTTCATCGGGAACCGTCCAACCCCGAACCCCGAATTGAGTTGGCTCGACTGTACGACGAACACAACCAGCTTACCCGTGCCCGCGACTGCCTGAACGACGCCGTGGCCATCGACGACCGAAACGTCCGTGCCTACACCGCGCTGGGAAACGTCCGTGAACGTATGGGCGACCGCTGCGAAGCCCTCAGCGCCTACGAACATGCGTTGGCCCTAAACCCCTACCAGCCCGACATTTCCAGCCGCGTTGCCGCCCTGCGATACGCCACGCCTGCCACCACGCCCCCCTCCGCACCGTTGCGTCCGGAGCAGCAGAACAGCGCCGACCCCAACGGTCAGGAACGTATCGCCACGCAGCCCGAAAGCATCGTGAAGTAACATGGTAACGTCTTTAGACGGCGTTCTTTGTTTTTTTCAGAACCAGAACCCGTTCCCTGCGTTCCAAATCCCGAATCGTGCCTGCGTATTCCAACTCCGGAACCCCTGCCGCAATTTCCACCACGGCGTCGTGAATCATCGGACTCAATTCCATAAAAAACAGACCGCCCGACTTCAAATAACGCGGCACCTCCGGCAAAAAGCGTGTGATCAACTCCGTCCCCGTCTCGCCGCCAAACAATGCCCCATGCGGTTCGTAGCGATAAACGTCCTTCTCCAACGCGGCGTCGATTTCCGATCTCCCCACGTACGGCGGATTGGAAAGAATAAAGTCGAACGCCACCACCCGATCCTGCGGCATGACGGAAAACAGGTCGCTCTGCCGAAACGTTATCCGATCCCCCACCTTGTCGGCGTGAAATTCCGCGTTTTTCCGTGCCACCTCCAACGCATCCGGGGAAACATCCAGCGCCAAAACACGCGCGTTTTTCAGATGAACGGCCGCTGTGATCGCCAAAATCCCACTCCCCGTCCCCACGTCGCATAGGGTGTAGCTCCCCAGCGTCCCCTCCAGGCGTTTTTTAATCTCGTCGAACAGCCCCACCAGCACGAATTCCGTCTCTGGTCGTGGAATCAGCACCCGTTGATCCACGTAAAAATCGAGCGAATAGAACTCCTTCTTCCCCACCAGATACGCGACCGGCATCCCCTGGGCACGTTTTTGAATCGCCTGCCGGAACGTCCTCTTTTCCGCTTCCGTCGGCTCATGGTCGAAGCGGGTGTACAGATCGACCCGTCGGCATCCCAGAACATGCGACAGCAACACCTCCGCATCCAGCCGGGGCGACGGGGCGGCATATTTTTTCAGATAATCAGACGTCCACGTCAAAAGCCGCAACACCGTCCAACGCTCTTCCGAACTTGTATTTTCAGACATGGTTTTTCCCGTTTTTCACGTATTATAGAAGCCCCGGAAAGGAAAGTCAAGCGGTTCCTTGAAAAACCTCGAAAAACATGGTACAATGAACGCATGAATACGAATCAAAAAAATCATGTACTGCTGAGCGTCAACCCCAAAGCTGGACGAAGCTCCTCCAAACTCCGGGCGGAACGGCTGGCTGCCGCGCTGGAAAAAGAACAACTCTCGGTCGAACTCCTCACCGATCTGGACCTCGTGGCCCAAAAAGCCAACGCCCTGTTCCACGAAGGAAAACTGCGTGCCCTAGTCGGTGTCGGTGGCGACGGAACCGCTGCGGAGTTGACCAACCGCACCGAGCCGGGCGTCCCCATCGCCCTTTTGCCCGCCGGAACCGCAAACCTCCTGGCAAAACATCTGCGATACCCCTTCTCGCCCGAAAAATTCGCCCGAAAAATCGTCGCTGGAAAGACCGCCACCATGGACGTCGCACGCTGCAATGGACGCATCCTGCTGGCCATGGTCGGCTGCGGCTTCGATGCGGAAGTCGTCGCCCAGGTTCACGCCGCCCGCATGACGAACCCCAAAGGCGCACACATCGGCTACCACTCCTACCTCGGCCCCATCTGGCGATCCATCCGGAACTACACCTACCCTCCGCTCCAGGTAGAATTTCTCAACGACGACGGCTCCGTTCGTGAAACGGTCTCCGGCGTCCACTGGGCCTTTTTCAGCAACATCCCCAAGTACGGCTGGGGCCTCCCCATCACCCCCAAAGCCCAATTCGACGATGGACAATTCGACGCATGCCTCTGGCGCGGCGGTTCCCTCCTGAGCGGGCTGTTCCTGGTCTGCGCCGCACAACTTGGAATCCACGGCTGCTTTTCACGCTGCACCATGAAAACCGGAACCCGATTTCGGGTCGTTTCCCTCGACCCCACCGTTCCTGTCCCCTTTCAACTGGATGGCGACCCTGGCGAAAACCTCCCCGTGGAAATCGAAGTTCTCCCCAATCGCCTCACCGTTGTGGTTTAAAACCCCACCATGGCTGCCTAAAAAACAAAAAATAAATATTAGGCATCTTCTAAAAACCATCCTTTTCCCGCAGGACATTTCGCACGGAATTGAATT
>JAUNBJ010000024.1:0-26940 GCA_030535245.1 Planctomycetia bacterium
AAAAATTGTTTCCTCTCAAACTCTCCTTCAAAAAACTTTTAGTGCGCTCACTGCGCTCGCTATATTATTAGTGTTTATTTTCTTTTTGTACTACTTATAACATGGATGCAACAGTAGTGGTTCCTGATAAAAATCAGGAAACGACGTTGATCGGTTTCCCTTCCACGAAGGCGCGAACGTTGTCCAGAACGACCCGCAGGCACCGTTCGCGGGCGGCACGGGTCGCCCAGGCGAAGTGGGGGGTGGCGTAAAAATTCTTTGCGGAAAAAAGCGGATTATCGGCCTGCGGCGGTTCGGTCGAGAGCACGTCCACCCCGGCCCCGGCGATTTTCCCGGCGTTCAACGCGTCGGCAAGTGCCGATTCCTCGACAAGCGCCCCCCGCGAGGTGTTGATAAGAAACGCCGTCGGTTTCATCAGGGCAAGCCGTTGGGCATTGACCAGCCCGACCGTTTCCGGCGTCGCGGGGCAGTGCAGGCTCACCACGTCCCCCTGCCGAAATACTTCGTCCACCGGCATGATTTCCACGTTCATGCCGTCGTTTCCTCCATTCCTGCGGCACGCGACGACCCGCATGTCGAACGCCAACGCCACACGAGCCACCTGTTTGGCAATGTTTCCAAAACCGACCAGCCCCAGCGTTTTCCCCGCCAACTCGACCAGCGGAGAATCCCAGTAAACGAAATCGGGATTCGCCGGCCACTTCGCGGGAGATTGGGACGTATGCTCCCCCAGGTGGAATGCCAGATTCAGCAGGTGGGCAAACGTCAACTGTGCAACCGACGCCGTACTGTAGGCCGGAACGTTCGTCACGACGATGCCCCGCTTTCTCGCTGCGGCGGTATCAATCAGGTTGTACCCCGTCGCCTGAATCCCCACGTATTTCAGCCGGGGGAGCTGCGCGAACTGCTCCTCCCCCAGAATAATCTTGTTGCCCAGCAGGATTTCCGCATCGTTGGCCCGCTCAAGATACTGGTCGGGGTGGGAGCGGTCGTAAACCACCAACTCCCCATACGCGGCCAGCGGGGAATAATCCAAATCGCCCGGATTCAGGGCATATCCATCCAAAATCACGATTTTCATGAGGTCACTGCTCCAAAACGACGCGTTCGTTGTTGAAAATTCTCCATGGCGGCATGGAAGTCAGCCACATCGAAATCGGGCCAGCACTTGGACGTCACCCAGATTTCCGCATAGCTCAACTGCCAGAGCAGGTAATTGCTCAGCCGCAGCTCCCCGGCGGTACGGATCAGCAGATCCGGGTCGGGCAGCCCCGAAGTGTAAAGATGGTTCTGAATCGTCTGCTCCGTGATGGCGTCGGGGGCGAGCGTTCCCTCCCGCACCTCGTGGGCAATGGAGCGAACCATGTCGGTCATTTCCTGTCGGCTGCCGTAGTTGATCGCCAGGCAGAGCATCAACCCGGTATTCCCGGCGGTCACGCGGAGCGTTTCGTCCATTTCCCGCAGTGCCGATTCGGGAATCCCCTCCCGACGCCCAAGCACCTTCAGGCGGATGTTCTCCCGAACCATCGTTTCCCGCTCGGAGACCATGAATTGCTCCAGCAAAAACATCAGCGCCGCCAACTCGTCCGGGGGCCGCTTCCAGTTTTCGTGGGAAAAGCAGTAAAGCGTCAGGCAGGGCAGCCCGATGCGGCACGCTTCCTCGACGATTTTCCGAACGGTTTGGGCACCACGGCGGTGTCCTTCGGAACGTGGCAGGCCGCGGCTTTGCGCCCAGCGTCCGTTGCCGTCCATGATGATAGCGATATGTTTCAGTGTGTTTTCCATACCCGCATTATAACAAAAATAAAGAACGACACAAGCCACGGAAAAAAATGGATGTTCCAACAAGCTAACAAGCTGAAATTCCAGAAGCTCCATATTGTAAAAAAGACCATTTTGGCGTATAATAACGTATTATAATGTATAACACCATGTTTCCTTGGAAACACTCCCAAAAATTTAGTACGCTCTCAGCGTCCCCTAAATGAATTTTTAACAAAGAAATGAGGTAAAAAATGAATCGTCGTGAAATTTTAACGGGCGGCGTGCTGCTGTCCCTGGGTTCCCTGACCGCCATGGCCGACGAAAAACCAGCCAAAAAAGCCCGCCGACCCCGCCCTGCACGGGAAACGGTCTGGAAGTACGTCCCGCTCGACCCGAAAATCGCTGCCGATCGAGGTTACGGATACTACCCCCCCAACGGCTGCATGTACGCATCGTTCAAGGCGGGCATGGATACCTATGCCGATGCCATTGAAGCGGATAACCCCAGCCTGGCCGCCGTCTGCCGCCAGTTCCCGTTCCTGGCACTGCGAAGCGGAAAGACCGGCTGCGGCAGCATGGAATCGCTCTGCGGAACGATCAACGGCGCCAGCATGTTCATGGGGCTGTTCATCAACGACCTTGCCGAGCTGCACCAGATGATCCAGCAGCTGGCAGAATATGTCAAGGAAACGGAGTTGCCGGTATACGTCCCGGCAGGCGACAAGCACCCGAATTTCGTCACGGCCATTTCGCACAGCGTGACATGTGCAGAAAACAAGGGGGCCTGGCTGGCCAAAGACCCGTCGGAAGCACACAAACAACTGCGGCAGGAGCGTTGCATGCGCGTTACCGCCTCGGTCATTGCCAAAGCGGTCGAAATGCTCAACGAGAAATTCAAAAACGCGTAAACGGCATGTTGTCATGGAACGCAGCGGAGAGCAACCGCCCCCCGCTGCGATCCGGGATGTTTAAAAGATGATCAACAGGTATTTTCCCGGAACGGCTTCATACACGCCGCGGGAGATTTCTTTCAGATTCCCCTGTCCCACCGTGACCCGATCCCCTTCCTCCAACGGAAGCACGATCCGGGCGGTGGTGTTCGGCGGAACGTCTATTTGCATTACCAGCCTGGTAAGGTCGTGGTTCCATTCCCATTGCGACACGATTTTCCCGTAGGGGGAAGCGTATTCCCCTTTCACTTTTCGCAGCGGCTCGAAACCTGCCGGGGAAATGTCCTTTCGGGCACACCTGGGAGCGATCACGAAACGCTGGAATCCGGGCGTTCCCGCGTCGGCAGCCGCCACGAACTTTACGCCCCCTTCCAATTGAATCCCGGCCAGATACTGCCAGAACCATGCGGAAATGTCGCCGTACATGATATGGTTGCGGGACGAGCCGTCGCCAAAATCTTCCCACAGCGTGTTGCCGCCGCGACAAAGCCAGTCGGCGTAGCAGGGTTGGGTTTCCTGAAGCATGATGGCCAGTGCCAAATCGGTACGGCCCCCTTCGGAAAGTGTGCGGAGGAGGTATTTCATGCCGAGAATCCCGACGTCTAAATGCCGATTTTCTTTCTCGACCGCCTCGACCAGCCTGGCAAACACCTTCGCTTTTTCCTCCGGCGGCAGACCGTCGGCCAGCCCCTGATGGATGGCGCACGACTGGGCACACTGGGAACCGTTGTCGTAAACGCCGTTTCCTTTGTACAGAACACGGTTGGCATCGTCGCGTATTTTTTTCGCAAGTGCGGCGTACTTTTTCGCGTCGTCGTCTTTGCCGAGAATCTTCGCGGCCTGGGCCACGATGTTGGTATCGTAGTAATAGTAACCGGTGGACGTAATCGTCGCGGCGGTGCGGGTTTTCGCGGGACACCAGTCGGAAAGGCCGTGCGTCACTATGCCGTCTGGGGTCGCGCGGGTGGTGAGGTAATCGACGTACCGTTTCATGGCGTCGTAATTTTCCTCTAAAATTCCACGGTCGCCGCGATAGCAGTAGATCGTCCAGGGCAAAATCAGAAGGGCACTGTCCCACGCCGGGCCGTTGCCCCATTGGTACCCCCAACCGCCAGACGGAACGATCCCCGGCAGGTTGCCGTCGGGCTGCTGTTCATCACGCAGATCGTCGAGCCATTTGCGATACGCGGCGGTGTTTTCCCAGTTGTATTGGGCCTGCTCCACCGCCAGCGCGGCGTCGCCCGTCCAGCCGTTTTTCTCCCGATGCGGGCAGTCGGTGGGATAACCGTTGACGAAATTCCCCCGATACGACCAGTTCGTCGCCGATTGGATGGCGTTGAGAAGCGGGTTCGACATTTCCAACACCCCCACCTGCGGGAATGCGGTATTGATAGGAATCGGGAAAAACTGGCAGTCGAAATCGTTCACCACACGGTCGCCCCGGAAGCAGGTCACCTCGGCATATTGGAAACCATGGTACGTGAACAGCGTGAGGAACGTCTGCGGGGAACCTTCGCCCACCAGATACCAGTCGGTCTGGAACTCCCCTTTTTTCCC
Source organism: Planctomycetia bacterium (assembly GCA_030535245.1). Taxonomy (GTDB): domain Bacteria; phylum Planctomycetota; class Planctomycetia; order Pirellulales; family Thermoguttaceae; genus RGIG3701. The sequence continues at coordinate 4,272 of JAUNBJ010000024.1, forward strand.
AACGTACCACGACGGGGAACCCTCCATGAAAAAGCAGTCGATGTTGTGGCGTTCCAGCGATCCGTCGGGAAGGACCCGCTCGCCGTACCGGACACGAATCCGATCCCCCTTTTGAGGATTTTTAACCCCGATCACGCCAATTCCGGCCATGTTCTGGCGTACGTCAAAAACCTTCACCCCATTCCCGGCATAAACTTCCTGAACGGAATGGTCCAACGGGAAGGGATACAGCGTCGTTTCTGGACAACGCTGCGCAACCAGCTTCCCCTGGGGGGCATCCACGATCTCTGCCTTTCCGAGCAGTTCGGGTTCCTCCATCGGAACGTTTCCGTCGAAGATTACCCCCTGACGAATGCAGTCGTACAGGATCGGGCTGCGGATCGCGTCCCACGAATCGTCGGAAACGATCGTTTCTTTCGTGCCATCTTTGTACGTGATTTCCAGCTGGGCCAGCATTCGCGGAAAATCCCGCCAGGGCGCGGCGTCGAAATTCCACGTGGACACCGTTCGCATGTCGTACCAGCCATGACCAACCAGCACGCTGAACGTGTTTTCACGCTGAATGACGTCTTCAATCGGATACGTCAGGTACAATACCCGACGGTCGAAACGGGTCGGCGCCGGAGCCAGGGGCGTACTGAGACGTTTTCCGTTGAACATCGCATGAAAATACCCCGCCGCCGTGAGATGCACTACGACCGACGTTACGTTTTCCGGATGTTCCAGCGTGAATTTCTTCTGGAATGCCGGCGACGCAAGCTCCGTCCGACGCAGCACCTTGCCCCACGGCCCCGCGTCCGGACCGAACAGCTCCTTCACCGACGCGTCTTTCGCCTGCCACGTTTTGTCTGAAAAAATCACCGCTCCCGGCGTCCGCTTTGCCGGAAAGGAGGTATCGTCCAACGCCGAAATCGCAATCCGTGCAAGCAGGGCCGCTTTCTGGTCTTTCTGATGCTTCACCTTCACGACCGCCTCGTTTTCGCCCGCTTTCACGAACGGCGTAACGTCGTAAAAACGGAGCACCTCCGGGCTGAACACATGGCCGCTCGAATGCCCGCACTTCTGGCCGTTGACGAAAAGCTCGTACTCCCGGTCGGCGGCAAGGGCAAACTCCACGTACGACTTCCCTTCCGGAACCATGAATTTTTTGGAAAACTCCGCATTCTGCCCGTCCGTGCCAATCCAGAACGCCCCGTCCAGATTCGCTTCAGGACGCAGGGAAGCGGGCATGGCAATCCACTTCGCTTTCCAGTCTGCCGGACGCATCACCCCCATGACCCAACGGAGCGGTTCCGACCAACGCGAAACGTTCCCCGGTTCGTCCCACACACGCACTTTGGCAAAACAGACCTGCGAACCTGGCAGCGGCTTTCCCGCGTACGGAACGAACAACTGCTGCGAGGAAACCACCTTGCCCGAATCCCACAAATCACCCTGATCGGCATCCAGCGTCTCCCTATCCGACGCAACGAGAATCTGGTACGCCGACTGTCTGGCACCACCCCCATTGGAATCGTCGTATTCCCAGCTCAGACGCGGCGACGGAGTGTCGATTCCTGCCGGATTATTCATCGACTCCACCGTCATATTTTTCGGTTCCAAAGCCCACACTACGGAGCCTGTCAGCAGGACAAGCAGGACGTATCCGATTGGTTTCATGATTTTTTCTCCTGAAGATGAAGGAATGCTGAAAAAACCATTTTAATCCTTTTGTGTGCCAAAAGCAAGCCCCTTCGATGAAGATTACCTCCAGGCAATTGACAACTGTTTCCGTTTTTAGAACCGCAAGTCTTCGCCGGAATCGAGCAGATCGTCCAGACGTTTTTCCACGATCCTGTCCAGCTTCTTTCCGCGCTCCTCAATGTCATTGCGAATCTTCTGAATCCGCTCCTCCATCAACTTCACCTCGTAAAGCCGACGCTCCTGCCGCACCTTGAAATGCCGCGAAACCAACTGCCGCAACTCGTCCTGAATCGCCGGCTTTTCCGCATCCGACACCTTGCGATACTTTTTGGCCAACTCCCGCGTCTCTTTCTCCATCTGAACGTCGTCCTGCACCAGCTTCTGGTACTCCGGATGGCTCTTGAAAACCTGCTCCATCCCTCGACCCGGCATCCCATGGAAACCATAAATCGGCGCCGGCCCCTTGCCCGGATTCCACGCAGGACGCTGGGGCTTTTCGCGTTTCTCCACCTTTTTAGCCCCCCGAACCTCCCTGGATTCCTTCGAGACCGAAGGCTTCGCGGCTCCCTGCGGTTCCTGCGCCACAACGAAACCCGCCATCCCACTTAAAATCACCGTCATCCATAATGCGAAAAACAGTCTGGCCATATCCGCCCTTTCCTGAAACCCCTAAAACATATCTCCCGAATCCATCGCGTCCATGGTGTCCAACGACGCAAAAACCAACGCGATCTCCGAATCCAAAACCGACGTTTCCTCCGGCATTTCTTCCAGTTCCTGATGAAGCGTCACCATTTCCACGTCCAACTCGTCCCATGGCTCCAAGACGACCTCCATCTCCGGAACTGCCGTCGGGGAATCCGTCGGGAACGATAAAAATCCCAACCAGCCCGCCAACAGCACCGCCGCCACGCTCGTCGCCACCGCCGCCCACCGAAACGCCCTAAACCCAACCGAACGCCGCGACTTCTCCACGACCATCGGACGACATCGCCCCATCTCCGCGTCCGTCGCCTCCGAAAGCACGGTTCCCAATCGCTCCCACGCCGCTCGAAGTCCGGGGTCGCCCGTCCCATCAAACGCCGTCAGTCGCTCCAGTTCCCGTTCGTCTAAATCGTCACGCATCCGGTTCACCCATCCTCCCTTTCAACTCCAACAACCCACGGCGGGCATGGCTCAAGACCGTGTTCAACGGCAACTCCAAAACCTCCGCAATCTCCGAAAACTTCAGCTGGCTAAAATATCGCAACGATAACACGCGACGCTGCGGCTCCGTCAGGTACCCCATCGTTTCACGTAATCGGCGGATTTCTTCCCGCAGCTGGAGTTTTTCTCCCGGAGGCGGCGACGGGTCGGGATTTTCGTCGGAAAAACACTCCCATGCCGCATCGTCGTAAACGTTCTCTTTCTTTTTGCGACGGTAATCCAAAAGCGTCCGATCCGCGATCCGAAACAGGTACGCACGTGCCGTTCCCTGCTCCTGATACCGCGCACGATGTTTCCACGCTTTGAAAAACGTCTCCTGCGTCAAATCGTCCGCCAGACTTCCGTCCCGAACCAGCGACAGCAGATACCCGAATATCGGCCGACGGTATTCCGCCACCCAACGTTCAAACATCTCCGCCGTAATTTTCTGGTTCATATTTGCATAAACGACTGAGAAAAATTTTTATTGCAGGAAACCCCCAAAGAAATGGAAAATGGATACCCCCCCCGTTCTTTCGAACCGGAACGGTTATCCATTCTCCCCATTCGTCACATTTTGCCGCCCGTAACTATTGCAACATGCGCCGCAACAGAATCGTACGGCCCGCATTCCAATCCTTCCCCCGCTCAAATCCTACCGGAACCGAACGGTCGATGATGTAAAACGCCCGATAACGCCTCGTATCCCCCGTATCTTTGCCCAGCTCCCGCGTCAGGTCTGGTTCCCCGTCGTCGCCGTCCACCTCGAACAGCCCCATCGTCACCCAGACCGCAAACACGTTGGAACGCGTCGTCGCCAGATTCCCCATGCGGTAGTATTGCTGATACCGGAAGTACGGATGATAATCCGTGTGGTTCCATTCCTCCGTGGAAACGTTCTCAAACAGTCCACGCCCCGAACTCGACGGATGCGACCGCAAAAGCCCGCTGGATTGCGCCCCGTTGTTGGCACGGAACGGCACCGTCACCGTCCACGGCTCGCTTTCCGAACCGCCTCGCGACGCCACAAACTGCGTCCAGAGATTGCTCCCCTCCGCACCCGTTCCACTGACCGGGTCGTAAACATACCCCGTCGTGCCCCCGACTTTCGGACGATTCATCAACCCCCGGAAAACACTTTCACTGTAAATCGTGTTCAAATTCACCCGCCCCGGCTCCCGAAGCATACTGTAGAACGCGAACGGAAGGCTCGTGTCGTCCGTGGTGGTGTTGCCATTTAACGGATTGTTCAACACCATCGGCGTCACCGTCTGCGGTGAGGGAACACGCAGATAATCAAAAACCTTGATCGGCATATCCCGCTGCGGTTCTGTCGTATTCGTATCCGAGAAATTCCCCAAATACCCCGTCAACCCCTGCGCGTTGGAAAATACCCCGCTTGCCGTGGTGTCGGCATTGATCCGAATGTAATACAACAACCGGTTCGGACTAAGACACGAAACATTCATCAGCTCGTACGGACTAACCGGCGGACGATTCAACCACGTCAGCCATGGGAAATTCTGTGACGTCTGGAACGAAGCCGTCGTTCCGGTTGCCGCCTGCGTCTGGAACGGGTAATTATTATTCCCCAGTTTGCCAAACGCCACGCAAACCTTGCCCTTATACTGCCCCGCATCCGAAGTGACCGTCGCGTTGCAGCCCTGATTTCGCGACGTCAACGTTCCTTCCGCATCCACCCAATCTTCCTGCTGCCAGATCATGTCCACCGGGTACTGCTTGGCACGAACCCCTTCCCCACGCTTCCGCGAGAACATGCTTTGCAGCTCTTTCTTCTCCGTGTCGTCCGTTTCCATCTCCGACGCCCGCGCGTTGAAAACGTTCAAATCCACCGGCATGGAATCCACGGTAATGTATGGATTCGTCGTCGCGTTGTATGCCAGATTCGGATTCGCCAGCCGTTGCAGGTGAACGATCCGATACCCCGGCGTGATGCCGTTGCGACGAAACACATTTTCCCAGTCGTCTCGCTCCTTGTCGATCGGCTTGTCCTGCGACTTGGAAAGCAACAGGGAGGTCTCGTTCCCATAATCCTCGATCTCCGTAACACTCATCCGAAGCCCATTGGAAGCCGGAACATCAATCGTCCAAACCCCATTCGCGCTCCCCGCTCCACCGGTCAAATCACTCACGGAAAGCGACGTGGCAACCTCCGGATTTCCATCTTTGTCGTCCTGATAGCTCAACGCCATGTCCGTCGTGGGACCAATCACCGCAAACTGCCCGCCGTTCAAATTCGCACTGTTGGCCGACGCGTGGTACACGACCGGACTGCCATCAATCCCCGAACTTGTCGTATCCCCCGATCCCATGTTAATGATCCGCTCCACGCGGCTTTTGAACGTCCCGCTTCCCGTTGTGTCCGTCTCGTCCCGCGAATCGGAATTCCACTCCGTCTGCGTCGCCGGCCCTTCCGTCCCCGGCTGCATCACCACCAGACGCCAGACCGATTGACTGCTCGCGTTCTTCTTGCCCAAATCTACCCGCTTGCCATCCGTCGCGTAAATATCGTTCGACGTGGGGTGAATCTGGTCGTTTCCAAGCCAGGGATTGTACAACTCCACATACAACGAACCCTGCGGACGTACCAACTGATCCAAATCCTCCTCGCCATCCGGCGGAAGTTCCATCCCCTTGATCTTGTCGATAACCGCCGTTTTCGTCTCATCCGTTAAAGTATCGACCCCATTCCCCTCGAGCGTCCCCCCTTCCAGCTTGTAACTCTCGTAAACCGTCGTGTCCTTTTCATTGGACGGCTTGCCCGGTTTACCCCCGATATCCTCCGATGTGTTTTCCTCCGTGTTCCGGCTGTGCAGGGCAAACGTCTCGGAAATCAACAACTCCGGCCGCTCGCACCCATAAACGTAATTCGTTCCGTCATAACAAAACGGCGTCATTACCGAATCGGCGTCCAGATAATCCACCACGTTCACCGACCACTGAGCATAACGCTTCAGCGTCTCCGCCTGAGCACCACTGTTCAGGTACTTCAAAATGTTGTACAGGCACTTGGCAAACCGCTGCCGCCGCGTATAACCGCTGTCGTTGTCGCTGTTGTCAAACGTCGCCGCCCGGAGCAAATCCACCGGCATCCCCATCCATAACTCTGGCAGGAAATCGGAATCCGCACCCCCGGCATCCCGGTCGGCAGCCACGGCGGAATACAACGGCGCCCCCTCGTACATCGGAACCGTCGGGATGTGCCAACTATGCGTCGTTACCAGCCACCGCCGCGGTGACGCATACGCCGAATTGGAATCCAAATCCATGCAAAATTCCAGCCGATCCGGAAGATACGGCGAATCAAAATCGTAGATTCGCAACACCTTTTCCAACTCGGCCGGCGAAAACGGCGTGTCCAGCGAAGTACGCGTGCTTACCGAGGGGCAGTTCTTCGTCGAAATCCCCGCCATCGGCATCCCGCCCAAATCCAAATCGTACGGAACACTCTGCGACGTGGAAACCTGATCGGAACCCAGCGTCGAGGAATATTGCGGTACCCCATTTTCCAAGTAAACCGAATACCCCCCCCGAACATCGTACGGCGTTCCGTTGATCAAACGCGTTGGGATCGTGCTGGTATCAAAATTGGCGTACCAGTCCCCTTTGATTTCCGAAGTCGCCTTCCTGTCCGGCGTTCCTCCCGTTGACCCGGACGCCGCTGAATAACGCTCCTGCACAAAATCGACCTCACTCCCTACCGACTCCAACGAAATCTCTGCCGGCCCACGCCCCAAACCGGTAAACCCCGTGTTGCTGAAATTCGTTTTCCCTGACGCCAACGTGGACGTGGAAATCCCCGCCCCCCCTGTGTTCACATTCAACCGCCCGTCCAAATCCTCCACCACCATCGCAAACATCGGCTTGAACAACCGTCCGTCCGCCGTGGCCCGCACCGGAAGCCCCAAATCCATCCAGACCGAATCCTTGTAACCGTCGTTGTCGGCATCCACCGTCTCCGAATTGGTGTTGGTGCTGGCAATGCTCCCCGGCGAAGTCCGGTACGTACCGTACGTGCCGTCGCTGGACGAAACGAACGACGGAATCATGACTTTTCCCGTAAGCGGATCGCGTGCCGCCAAAAACAGATTCACCTCGTCCGCCGCATCGTAATCCCGATTCCCCCCCTGGAACGGCAGGTCGTTTACCAGATACTCTCCACTGTCCAGCTTCGTCCCGTCCGGAAGCGGCATGGCATACCCCGTCCCCCCCTCAAACGCCACAATCACCGAACTGCGACCATACGACGCCGATTCCTCGTTCACGTTTGTAATCACACGCCCCACGTACGCCGCACTCCCCCCCGTAAAGGCCAACATCCCCTTGGAATACCCCCCCGTAAACGTCAGGCTAATTCGCGTCGCGGTGCTGTTGCTCCCGTACATGTCCTGCAAAAGATTGTACTGCCCAATATGCGGAAAACTTAAATCGTTATCCTCCGCCGTGTCTCGTGGCCCACGCAACACCTGCATGATCCCCTCGTTCAACACTTCTTCCGGAGAAAAAACCTGAACGTTCTGGTTCAAATTCTGCTCGGCCGCCGTCTTTAACTGGCCCGTCGTCAGCAAAAACGTCAACGCCGTGATCCCAAACGCCGCCAAAAGCGCCAACACGATCAAAAGCACCACTCCCCGATGAGGATTTCGTTTCATCTCACACCCCGTTTATCCTTTTATCCTTAACGCGTATAAAGCGGAACCACTTCCGTAAATGCCCCCACCACATTCCCCGGCGACGCTATGGTAACCGATTTGCTGCTATTCACCCAGTCCGGACCACTTACCTGAAGGTAGTTGCTCCCCTTGTCCAGCCCACTCCCCACAATCCTGTACCAGTACCCTTCCGTTGTGTTGGAAATGAAAACCCAATCCCCCACCCGAATCTCCAAATCGTCCGGAATCGAGTCAAGCTGTATGTCGCCCCCCCCATAACCGTTATTCTGGAACGTGCCGGAAAGCGAAAAACCACTCAACGGACGGTTACTGCAAACCGCTACCCCCAACGAACAATACCCCTCGTCTAGCTTGACAATCGTAACGACCGTCTCGAATTTGCCCCGGATACTCTCCGTCTGCGCTTCCTCCGGCGTCAGGTACTGCGGAGGTTGCCCATCCTCCGCCTCGACCGTTCCGTCTATCTGCAAATCGTCCGAACAGAAAAAATCGGTTCCCGTCGCCTTGGCAATCTCCGAAATCGTAGAATTCGACCACGCCCCCCCCGTGCCACCGTTCCAGTTGTGATATGTGATGGTGCTGCTCAACTCGTCCAGCCACTCCTCCCGTTGCGTTACCAACGTTTTCAACGTCGCACGTCCGTAATTCGCCGCCATGTCCGCCTTCACCGATTCGTTGATCTGGTACTTGCTCGCCGGAATCAACGTCGCAATCCCCAAAATCCCTACCATGATTACCATGGCAGAAATCAATACCTCCAAAAGCGTAAATCCGTTTCGGTTCCGTTTCATCCTCAACCTCCCTCACTGTTTGCGGAGTCGTTGGCATTGTCACGAGCCGTGGAAACGTCCGTCGCCCCAATCACACTGTTTCCACTAAACGCGTTATTGACCACCGACGTGACCATCCCCGTCCGTGGCGCAATCACCACCCAAAACGCGTTCGGGTCCTGCGTGTTGTGCTGCCCATCCTCCGCCGCCTGCAATCCCCGATCCCATCGCCCGATAAGCAGGTAAATCCGAGAATCCGCAGAATATAACGAAACGTCCGACCCATTCCGATTCAGCGAAACCGTCCCGTCCGGGTGAAACAGAATCGTCGGCGGAGAGGTCGGCGTCCCCCACGTCCCACCGAGCGTGTTCCCCGAATAATACAGATCGATCACCATCCCCTTGGGAAGCGTGTAGGATGGGTCGATTCCCAAAACCTTCGAGAACGCACTTGCCGATTCCGGAACCGGAGCGTATCGAATCGTACAGTCCACATTCGACGCCGTGTACAAGCGGTAATCCCCATAATTCCACCCGCTGCCTGTGTATCGGAACCATGGCCCCGAATGGTTCAACTGAATCCGATCCCCCACTTTCAGCGGAATCGGCAACCACTCGATCGAACTGATTCCACTTTCCGAAACAGTGCACGTCGTTTCCACGTTCGGCGGAGCCGTCACCTGATCCATGACGAAACTAATCCGATTGTCTTTGTCAAAGAGGTTCAACGTGACCCCGCACGGTCGCCCCAGACGTATCGCCCGCATACGCGCCGTCTCCAACGCCTGCTGAACGCCACGCACCGTTTCTCGTGCCAACCGCCCCTCGCCCATCGGATTGAGTACCGGAATAGATACCGAAATCAACAGTACCATCAACCCGGCAACCACCAAAAGCTCTACAAGCGTTAAACCTCGCCGTTGATTGGAAATGGAATATTTCATTCGTTTATCCGTCAATCCATGCTATGATTGGTAATATTGTCAAAATAACCGGAATAATCGTCAAAATTCACCCCGCCACTGTCCGTACCGCTGCCGGGTCGCCCCATGTTCAACCCCTCGGCGGTGGACGACAAATTTTTCAGGGTCGAAAACGCACCGTCCCCATGCCATATGTTTTTCACCCCATCCGCTCCGGCAGAATAGATCAGCGGGAACATCGCAAAGGAGGTCTCCGTGCGGAAAATGTCAAACGGGTCGGGATTCAAATAACCGCCGCTGGAGTCGGTGTCTTTGGTTTGAAGGTCGTCTGCCGCACCATATTCGGGAAGATGCGCCCCCGGCCAGCGAATGAAATGAATCGGACGTCCCCAGCCGTCCAAAAATTCCATCAACCCGTCGCCGTCCGTATCGCCGATTTCGGAACTGGAAAACGCCGTGTCGGCCCCCGGCATACCGGTAACGATCATGTACAACAACTCCGCCGTGTTATTGTCGCCGTCGGTGTTTCGGCTCTGTACTGCCAAAAATCGTTTGGCCGCCGCGGAGGTTTTCCCTTCCACGTCGCTCCAGCGGTCGGGCATTTCCTGACGCATGATTTCCCGTAGGGCCAGGAGACGATTGGCAGCGGCGGTCTCCTGTGCCGCTTTGGTTCGACCGGAAGCGGACGCCACCGGTACGCGGCGGTACTGGTACGACGCGTACTTTTCCATGACGAAACGGTTGATTTTCGCGATGGTCGCTTTCGTACGCATTTTGGCTGCCGAATCCTGAGCCGCCTGCATGGCACCCAACGACATGGCCGCGAGAATGGCAATGATCATCACGACGATCAAAATCTCAACCAGGGTAAAGGCTTTTTGTTTCGTTTTCATGGGGGATACATGGCGGGCAGCCCGCGTTAAATACTAATCCAACAGGTCTTTGATACGCTTGGTACTGAAATTGACGATATTGTCCAAATCATCGGTTCCAATACCATTGTTTACGGAGTCGCTGGTGACCTGTTTGGCGGTGGTGCTGGCGGAGTATACATTATCCAGGCCGGCGGAAATGATCTGGAAGGTTTTATCGTTGTACCAGATCGAATTCCCGCTGTTATCCGTGTAGTAGTAGCATGGAACACTGTACGTCGTGCTGGAAACTGTCAAGCTGCGTGATTTGTTTTCGTAGGTTCCGACGCCGCCGGTGACTTTGGCTTTGAAGTACACGTATGGCACGGCACATCCACGGGGGGTGTAGGAGTAGTTGCTGGTATCGATGCGGTTTTTGTCAAACTCGAAGAAACCTTTAGTCAGGTTGGTCGTTGTCGAGGTGAAGGGGGTTTTTGGGTTGGCATTGTGCGGGCCGAGGAAGATTACCAGGGCATTTTCGGGCGTTACGGTGGTGTAGACGGTTGTGGAAGTGGCGTTTTTGTAGCATCGTTTGATATGGTTGGTAACTTCGGTACTGTTGGTTCCATCGGGTGGGTATTCGCCGAACTCGGCTTTATAGGCGTTGAGAGCCAATTCCAACTGGGAGATTTCCTGTCGGATGACGGACTGGTTGACGGAAGCCACGGCGCTCATGACGGCACCGGTGATCATGCCGGCGAGCATGGCGATAATGATGATGACCGTCAACAGTTCGACGAGGGTGAAACCGCTTCTTCGTGTTTTCATGGGATTTTTCCTTGATTTATTTGGGGGATTCCTTTGGAGTTTGGAACAAACACCAACGCAAACCGCGCGTTTATTACGTCTTTGTTTCCATTTTGGTTCAATTTAATATTTCTTTACGGCCCAACCGCCGCCAACGCAACGTATCTCCATCTCTGTTTAGCCACCCGGCCCTATTCCAACCGCACCCGGCCCCGTTCCAACCACGCCCGTTCCAGTTCCAACCCTACCCGGCCCCGTTCTGGCACAAGCGTCAGCAACGCGACGCGGCGCCTTTCCTAACCGAGCGGCAGCTCGTAGTGGCCTCTGCGGCCCCGCAGTCAGCCGGAGAGGTTTTGGATGAGGCTGATGAGGGGGAGGAACAGGGCGATAACGATGAAGCCGACCATACCACCGAGTCCGATGATCAGGAGGGGTTCCATGAGGCTCATGAGGCTATCGGTGAGGACGGCGACTTCTTCGTCGAACACATCGGCGACTTTGTACAGCATTTTATCGAGTTCACCGGTTTCCTCACCGACATCGACCATATTGATAACCATATCGTCGAGGACTTTCTGTCGCATTTTGACCATGTACCAAAGCAGTCCGATGGGGCCACCGACGAAGAAGAACCACCAGAAGGCGGCGACGGGGTGGAAGGGGGGGACGGCGTTGGCTTTCATGGGGATGGCGATAGCTTCCCCTTCTTTGATGGAGATGAGGATTTTATCGAACAGGTCTTCAAAAATGGCATTCCCGGCGGTTTCGCGGGTGATGGTGAAGGATTCGATAATCGGGACGCCGGAGGCGACGAGGGTACCGAGGGTACGCATGGTTCGTGCGACGATATTTTTTTCAACGAGCTGGCCGAAGATGGGCATTTTGAGGGTGAACAAATCCCAACCGATACGACCATGTTTGAATTTCCGGGTGAGTTTCACGAACATGAAAAGTCCGAACGGGACACCTGGGAGGAGGTACCAGTAGTTGCAAAAGAGGTTGGAAACATCGATGAGGATCAGGGTCATGGTGGGGAGGGTGGTACCGAAGTCGTTGAAAATTTTGATGAACGACGGCACGATCATGATCATGATGAACGCCAGAATCAGGATGGAGAACGTCACGACGGCAATCGGGTAGGTGAGGGCACCTTTGATTTTTCGTTTGAGGGTTTCGCTACGTTCCTGGAAGTCGGCCAGACGGTTGAGGATGAGTTCCAGGGCACCGCCCGCCTCGCCCGCTTTGATCATGTTGACGTAAAGCCGGTTGAACGCTTTGGGGGATTTTGCCATGGCTTCGGAGAGGGTGGAACCCCCTTCGATTTCGTCGCAAACGTCGATGAGGCAGTTTTTCAGGGCGCCGGGTTTGGACTGCTGCTCAAGGATTTTGAGGCTTCGCAAAATGGGAAGGCCGGCATCCTGCAAAATGGACAACTGTCGGGTGAAGGTGGTCAGGACTTTGGACTTGACGCGACCGAGGGAGAAGGATTTGCCTCGTTTGGCCTGCACGGTTTGGATTCGGCTTTTTCGGTCTTTTTTAACCGCCAGTCTGGTGATGAAGTAGCCCATCTGCTTGATGGTTGCCTGAGCTTCCTCTTCATTGATCGCTTCGATCACGTCCTTGATTTCTTTGCCGGACGAGTCCATCGCTTCGAACTGATAAGTCGGCATGGTTCTTCCTTTTTGAAAACGGTGTATTTGAATGAAATGTTTTTTTCAGGGGGTGGATTATTCCGCAACGGTTTCGCGGACAACTTCGTCGAGGGTGGTTTCTCCAGCGTAAACCTTGGCCATACCGCTGTTTCGCAGGGGGGTAAGGCCGCCTTGCAGGGCCACGTCACGCAGTTTTTCCGTTGAGCAGCCCTGGTTGATCAGGTCGCGAAGCCGGTCGTTGATTACCAGGAATTCGTACAGTCCGGTTCGCCCCTTCAATCCGGTGTTGTTGCAGGCGGCACAACCACGGCCACGATAGAATTTCTTCCCCAGCACGTCGTCGGGAGACATATCCATATCGGCCAAAAGGCCCATGTTGGGGGTGGTTTCCTCTTTGCACTCGGTGCAGATTCGACGCACCAGACGCTGCGCCAGCACCGCTTCCAGGGTGGCCGTAATCAGGAACGGAGGAATCCCCATATCCCGCAGACGGGTAATCGTGCTCGGTGCGTCGTTCGTGTGCAGGGTGCTGAACACCATGTGCCCGGTCAGCGACGCCTGAATCGCAATTTCCGCCGTCTCCAGGTCTCGAATCTCCCCCACGAGAATCCGGTCGGGGTCCTGCCGCAAAATCGAACGCAGGCACTGGGCAAACGTGTTGCCAATGGACGAATCGATCGGAATCTGGACGATGCCGTCAATGTCGTATTCCACCGGGTCCTCGGTCGTGATCAGTTTTTCCTCAATCGAGTTCATCTCCGACAACGCGGCGTACAGGGTGGTGGTTTTGCCCGAACCGGTCGGCCCGGTCACGAGAATAATGCCGTTGGGACGGTGCATGATCGTTCGGAAATTGCCCAGAATCTCGCGATCCATGCCGATTTTGTCCAAATCCAACATCACGACCGAACGGTCCAGCACTCGCATAACCGTGCTTTCGCCGAACAGGGTAGGGAGCACGCTGACACGCAAATCGACCGGATGCCCGCCGACGGTCAACTCGATACGCCCGTCCTGCGGCAGACGCCGCTCGGCAATGTCGAGGTTCGCCATCACCTTGATTCGCGTCGTAATGGCAAACGCCAGGTGGCGGGGCGGCGGAACCAGTTCGTAAAGCTGGCCGTCGGCACGGATACGGATTTTAAATTCCGTCTCGAACGGCTCGAAGTGAATGTCCGACGCCCGATCCCGAATCGCCATCAGAATCACCATGTTCAGCAATTTTCGCACCGGCGCCGCGTCGGCCATCGCTTCCAGACTGGTCAGGTCAATCGCCCCGCCCGTCTTTTCCACCTCTTTGGTGAGGTTGTTCAAATCCTCGTCCGACTCCAGCGCGGCAATGATCGATTCCACACTTTCACTGCCGGGAGTGTAATACTTGTCCAGCGCCTTGGCCACCTCCGCTTCGGTCGCCACCAGCGGATTGATATTGTATCCCAAAAAGTTCCGCAACTCGTCGCAAACGTACAGGTTCTGCGGCTGCGCCATGGCAATGGTCAGCTCGTTGTTCTCCTTGTCCAGCGACAGGGGAATGACTTTGTAATTCTGAGCCATTTCCTCCGTCATGATTGCCAGGACGTTCGCGTCCAACTGCACGTTCGCCAGACTAACCGTTTTCATGCCGAGCTGCTCGCCCAACGCCTGAATCAACTGGTCGTCATTCACCAGCCCCATACTGATGGCAATCTGCCCCAGCATGTCGCCAGGACGCATGTTCTTCTGCTCCCGGAGCATGTCCAGTTGATCGTCCGTGATAAACCCCAAATCGACAAGTACCTGCCCCAATCGACGAATAGCCATTTTGTGATTTTCCTGAATGTGATTGTAATCTTATCCCTGCCCGCCGGACACGTTCCCGAAAACCCCGTCAGTCCCCGGAAGTGTCGGTTAAAATCCCTCGCTTCGCGTCGTTGATACGCTGCTGCAAATCGTCCACGCGGTTCGCCTTGCCAATGGCGTCGTCTTCCGTCACCAAACCATCTTTCCACAGCTTGAACAGGTGATCGTCCAAAAGCTGCATCCCCTTCTTCGCCCCCGTCTGAATCACCGACGTGATACGGAAAATCTTGTTTTCGCGAATCAGGTTGGCCGTGGCCGAATCCACCACCAGCATTTCGTACGCCGCCACACGCCCCCCGCCAATTCGCGGAAGCAGCGTCTGGCAGAGCACCCCCAAAATCGACGTGGCCAACTGCGTTCGGATCTGATCCTGCTGCGAGTTCGGGAACACGTCGATAATACGGTTGATCGTCCCTGCCGCCGAGCTGGTGTGCAACGTTCCAAACACCACGTGCCCCGTCTCCGCCGCCGTGATGGCCGTCTCGATGGTCTCCAGGTCTCGCATTTCACCGACGAGAATCACGTCCGGGTCCTGACGCAACGCACGACGAATCGCCTCGGCAAACGACGGCACGTCCACGCCAATCTCACGCTGGTTGATCGTACACTTGATGTTCGGATGGTAAAACTCGATCGGGTCCTCAATCGTGATGATGTGATGGTCCACATGCTCGTTGAGCCACTTGATCATCGCCGCCAGCGTCGTCGTTTTCCCCGAACCGGTCGGCCCCGTCACCAACAGCAACCCTCGCGGACGCTGAATCAACTGCTCGCACACCGCCGGCGTGTTGAGCTGCTCCATCGTCAACATTTTGTTCGGAATCTGCCGCAACACCATGGCAATGTTGCCCCGCTGCCGAAACACCGAAACACGGAACCGTGCCATGTCGCCAAACGAAAAACCAAAGTCCGTACCGCCAACCTCCTGAAGCTCCTGCTGACACCGCTCCGGCGTAATGCTTTTCATCAACGCCATCGTGTCCTCCGGCTTCAATTCGTCCGTCTCCAAACGTACCATGTGCCCATGAAGCCGCACCACCGGCGGTTGCCCCGTCGTGATGTGAAGGTCGCTGACCCCCTGTTTTACTACCGTCTGCAACAGTTTATCAATAAGAATCGCCATAACGCACCTGAAAGGAACCCGTTGTTAATCTTGATTTTAAACCCGTACTCCGATTATTCGTCCTCGGACATCTTCGCCACACGCATGACTTCCTCAATGGTGGTGATCCCCTTGGAAACCTTGAGCAGACCGTCCATGTAAAGCGTTTTCATCCCCTCGGCAATCGCCGCGGCTCGAATCTGCCCCGTGGGGGCCTCGGAAAACGTCAACTCCCGAATCTTACTCGACATCTTCATCAACTCGTAAATCCCCAAACGCCCACGATACCCCTTCATGTTGCACGCACTGCACCCACGCCCCCGCATGAACTTCGCATGCTCCAAAATCTCCGGAGGAAATCCGGCTGACTCGATCACCGATTGCCCCGGCTGGAACGGCGCACGACACTTTTTACAGATCGTCCGCACCAGTCGCTGTGCCATGATCGCAATCACCGAACTGGCAATCAAATACGACGGTACGCCCATGTCCGCCAACCGCGTTACGGCACTGGGAGCGTCGTTCGTGTGCAGCGTGCTGAACACCAGGTGCCCGGTCAGCGACGCCTGAATCCCCATCTGCGCCGTCTCCAGGTCTCGCATTTCCCCCACCAGAATAATGTTCGGCGCCTGCCGCAGCATGGAACGGATGACGCTCGCAAAGTCCAGCCCAATCGCATGCTTGATCTCCACCTGATTGATCCCCGCCAGGTAATATTCCACCGGGTCTTCCGCCGTGATGATTTTACGATCCGGCGTGTTCAACGCGTTCAACGCCGCATACAACGACGTCGTTTTTCCCGAACCGGTCGGCCCCGTCACCAAAATGATCCCGTTCGGACGCCGAATCAGACTGTTGAACAGATTGAAATCGTCTTCCGCAAACCCCAGCTGCCGCAGACCAATCTTAATGTTGTCCTTGTCCAGAATACGCATGACCACCGATTGCCCGTGGTTCGTCGGAATGATGCTGACACGAAGGTCCAACTCCTTGTCGCCCACCGTTACCTTGATACGTCCGTCCTGCGTTCGCCGCCGTTCCGCAATGTCCAGCTTGGAAAGAATCTTCAAACGCGAAAGAAGCGCCCCCAGCAATCGCCGCGGCGGACTGTCCCGCTCCACCAACACCCCGTCGATCCGGTAACGAATCCGAATCCGATCCTCAAACGGCTCGATATGGATGTCCGACGCCCGTAACTGCACCGCTTCCGTGATGATCAACTGCGTCAGACGCACAATCGGAGCACTCGACTCGTCGATCGTTTCATCCGACCCCTCCATGCCGTCGTCTTCCGTCTCCGTAAAATCAATGGCCGTGTCGGTGAATTCCTGCGTCATCGTATCGGCACTCTCCCCAATGGTCTGCCCATACGCCCGGCTGATCGCCTCCAATATCTGCTCTCGCGGCGCCAACGCAATCTCTATCCGCCGGTTCAGCATGAATGTCAGCTTGTCGATCGTGGTAAAATCCTCCGGATCGCTAATGACAATCGTCAACTCCCCGTCCCGCTCCTCCAGCGGCAAAACCACATACTCCCGCGCCAACGTCTCCGGCATCAATTCCAACACCTGCGGCGGAATCTCGTGTTGGCTGAGCTTGACGTACCGGACGCCATGCTCCTCGGCCAACGCCTTCATGACATTGACGGCGGAAACATAGTCCAGCCGAATCAGACAGGCCGCCAGCTTGTCCCCCGATTTCTCCGCTATATTTTGGGCTTCGTCCAACTGTTCCTGACTGACCAGCCCCGCCTTGAGCAGAATACTCGCAAAATTTCGTCGTTTTGCCATGAAGAGTTTCCCCGTACCAGCTTTTACCTTGATTCAGAACAGGCGGCTGAAGGGCCGGGGTTTCACGGATTTTGCGCGTTTTTTACAGCTCATTTGCCCCAAAAATGCCCGCGTGACCCCAATTTCCCCAACCAATATTCCACCTGTCCTTGTATGTTACCATTAGATTAGCTTTCTTGAAGCCGTTTGTCAAGGGGCGGGAGGATTCAACCCCCTAATTTTTCCCCTTTTTCCACCCCTCTCCCCACAATCCCCACCCTTTTCCCATAAAAAAACACGAAAATGAACGACGCCATTTTCGTGTTTTCCCAAAATCCTCTGGAAACCCTGCTACCAACGCGAATACTTTGCCCCAGCTACAAAGCTCACACGCATGCGGTGTCAAGAAAATAAATCTTTGTAACCATCGTAAAAAGTTTCGGGAGATGAGGTCTGGGAGGAACCTCTTTTTCAAAAGGGGGCCTCTCCAGAGGTTGGAAGGGCAATCGAATAAGGGAGGCCAGAAGCGTAAGCGCCTGCCTCCCGATGATGTAGCAACCGGCGGAAGCCGTAGTCGCTCCCGGTCGTACCGGGTCCTCTCAAACTCTCCTTCAAAAAACTTTTAGTGCGCTCACTACGTTCGCTATGTTAATCAATGTTTATTTTCTTTTTATACTATTTATAACATGGGTGAAACGCTAGTTACAAAGCTCACACGGTCAAACCTTGCGAACCAAAATCGAAACGTTCTGCCCGCCAAAACCAAAACTGTTCGTAATGCAACAGTCGCACTTCACCTGACGACACACGTTCGGTACGTAGTCCAAATCACACAACGGATCCGGATTCTCGTAGTTGATCGTCGGCGGAACCACCCCGTCCCGCATGGCCAACAGACAGTACATCATCTCACTGGCCCCCGCCGCAGCAATCATGTGACCAATCATGCTCTTGGTGCTCGAAACCGGAATCTTATACGCCCGTTCCCCAAACACCTGCTTGATCGCCAAAGTTTCCACCTTGTCGTTCACCGACGTGCTCGTGCCATGCGCGTTGATATAGTCCACATCCTCCAGATTGCAGCCCGCATCGTCCAACGCCATCTTCAAACACGAAATCGCACCACGCCCCTCCGGATGCGTGTCCGTAATACGAAACGCGTCCGCCGTCGAACCATAACCCGCAACCTCGCCATAAATCTTCGCGTTCCGCGCCTTCGCGTGCTCGTATTCCTCCAGAACACACATCACCGAACCCTCACCCAGCACAAAACCGTCGCGTAAACGGTCAAACGGACGGCTCGCCGCCTGCGGATGCTCGTTGTTCGTGCTCAACGCCGTCAAAAGGTTGAACCCCATCACCCCCATCGGATGAATCATGCTGTGCGTCCCGCCCGACAACATCAAATCACACTCGCCACGGCGAATCAACTCCACCGCTTCCCCAACCGCCTGAACGCTCGCAGCACACGCCGTCAGACAGTTCGAATTCGGCCCCTGCGCATTGAACATCGCCGCAAGATGCGCCGACGGCATGTTCGGCTCCTGCTCCAACTCCGCTTCCGGATTGAAATCGCTCAGCCCGTCCCGAATAAATTCCAACGTGCTGAACTCCTGCCCAAGCTCTATCCCCTTCTTTGCCCCGGCAACCATCATCCGCGCAAAACGATTAAAATCCTGCTGCCCCTCGCCGCTGCCAGTGTATACCCCAAAACGAAGCGGGTCAAACGACGCATCCATGATCCCGGAATCCATCACCGCCTTCTTGCCGGCACCCACCGCAAACTGCGTGTGCAATCCCTGATTCTTCCACCGCTCTGGATCCTCGCCAATGTCGGACAAATCCCAGTTCTTCACTTCCGCGGCAATCTTGGTCGGAAAACTCGTCGCGTCAAACCGTGTGATATAATCCACCGCAGACTCACCCGCAAGCAACCGCTTCCAGACCGTCTCCACTTCCGAACCCAGCGGCGTTACACATCCAAGCCCCGTAACCACGACACGTCGCTTCATGACGTCTATCCTCCAAAATAATTGTAACTGGTTCCAGGGAACATCCCCCCGGTAAACGATACCATTCTATTCTTTGTCAAGCCGCAAAAAACACTCCGGCTCCTGAAGCGGGGTTCCATCCGCATTCACCCCCACCTCATACACATGAAAACTGTGCAGCAAGTGCCGGTGCTCCCGCATCGTGAATAACTCTTTGTTCCACTGCGCCGTGTCCAAAAAGGCAAACATCATCTCAAACTCGGCATGAAGCACGTCGCCAATATGACTCGTCGCCGTGATCGACGCCCCCTTATCATGAATGTTTTCCGCATGAACCCGATACGTAAGCGTCTGGCCGGGATACGCCTCACAATGAAAAATCGCCTTGACGATCTTCGCCAAAACAACCTTCTCCTGACAGTTTTTATACTCGCTAATCAGAAGCCCGCCCGTCTGCGCTACCCCCTCCACCACCAAAGAATGCGGCATCACCGGGAAATACTTGAAATGATCGTGCATATGCTCCTCGGCAAGGCTTATATTCTTTACCGCCGTGGCACGCTCTCCCCGAACAAACTCTGTATAACGATCAATCCAATACCAACGCATATTCGCCACCCCTGATAGTTTCCGACTCCAACAACCTACGTACTTCCGAAACGACAGCATACCCCCTATCGGTATGCTGCCCTTTCGAAATTCCGTAGGAACCCACTAAAAGGATCAACCCTTCAGCTTGTACTCCACAAACCGGCACATGTCGGCAACCGTCATACGGCTGGCAAACTCCTGCACCACCGGGTTCTTCTCAAACTCGGTCAGATCAATGAACGGCAGGCGGCTGCGAAGCTCGGCCAAACCTTCCTCGTTGATCCGGTTGTTCTGAACGTACGCGGCGTTCGTCAGAATGTCCTCAGGGAACAATTCTCCACGCTCCACCTTGATTCCAAACGTCTTTTCAAGACGAAACACAATGTCCAGGAAGTCAATCGACTCGGCTCCCAAATCGCCGACCAACGTCGCCTCTTCCGTCACTTCGTCGTCGTCCACGCCCAGAGCGTCCACCAGAGTTGCCTTTACCTTTTCGAAAATGTCCGCATCAATTGCCATGTCTGTTCTCCAATGAAACCGATTAAAACCTGTCTGTAAATAACAAAATGCTACTCACAAACTCTCCATAACATATTTCGCTTCCACTCGCAAGACCGGTTTTCAATCACACCGTATCAGCGAGTAAATCCTCCGCATCTCGTCCGCCATCTCCGCATCCTTCCACCCCAACGATGGAACTTTGTCGCCAATATTATGATGGCTCAACACCAAACGCGCCGATAACGCCGTCTGATCCCCCAAGAATCCTTCCGCCTTCACCTTCGTCTGCCCAGGTTTCCGATCCAAAATCTGAACCTGCAACGTCAGCGTCTCCCCCGGCTGAACAAAATGATTGTACCGAACGTTCCGCGCCTCCTGAAGTACCACAATACTGTCCTTGAAATCGTCCGTCACGCGTATCAACCATGCCGCCGATTGCGTCATCGCTTCCAGCATCAGCACCCCCGGCATGACCGCAAATCCCGGAAAATGATCCGCCAGGTACTCCTCCGCCAACGATACGTTCTTGATCGTGGTGATCGATTCCCCCGGCTTTAAGGATACTATTTTGTCTATCAACTGGAAACGCATTGTCTCAATTCTCTTGTGAAAACCTCAAAAACCATGGAAGTACACGAACCATAGTATATACCAGTTTTTCGATTTTTACAACCGGGGACTTCCCTTTTTTTTTCGGAATCCCAAAAATCTGCCCCTGTTCCAGTACATTTTACAACCGCACAAACTTCCCATTTTCCGCAATCCGCAAACTCAGCCGCGTATCGCCCACGTTGACGCCAACACAACGGCAGCCACACACCATGAAATCCCCGCTATTCCGTCAGGTCGTCATCATGAGACTTGGGACTGTGACGCCGTTCCAGCACCTCCACCTCGGACAGTTTAACCAGCTTCCGTACGTGGTCGTCCCCTTCAATATATAATTGCTGCGACAGGATTTCCATCCCCACAACCCGCGACACGACCCCTTCATGACGCACTTTCGACCCGACCGGCGGCAGGTTGGCCAGAAATTCCTCGTAAACCGGATACTCGTACCGCAAACAACACTTCAGCCGCCCGCAGCGCCCCGAAATTTTCGACGGATCGAGCGTCGCTTTCTGAAGCTTCGCCATCCGCATGGAAACCGGCGGCATGACCGTAAGGTACGTGTTGCAGCAAACCTCCTTGCCACAATCGCCATAGTCGGCCAGCAGTTTCGCCTCGTCACGGACGCCAATCTGACGCATTTCGATACGCGTCTGAAATTCGGTCGCCAACACCTTGACCAGCTCCCGAAAATCAACCCGCCCCTCGGCCAGATAATATACGACGATCCGCTCCCCGCCAAAAATATGTTCCACATCCACCAGGTGCATTTGCAGCCCCAGCCGCGCAATGCAGCTCAGGCAGACCTGAAACTCCTGCGTTTCGTTCTGGTGAATTTTGTTAAACTCGTTGGCATCCTCCGCCGTCATCAGCCGAATGATCGTTCCATGCGGCATCTCACGCGCCAGATGTTCGCGGACTTTTTCAGTCACTTCGCACAACGTCTGGCCGATTTCCATCCCCCGGTCGGTACGCACGACCAGATAATCGCCGCGGAAAAGTTCCTGCTTGGCGTTGCTCCAGGTGAAAATCCCCTGAAACCGCATCGTTCCATAACGCACGAGATACTCTGCCATTATTTGAACCTCATCATGTTCAGTTTGAGTCGGCGGTTGGCATCGGCGGTTTTGAGGGCCTGCCGCTTGTCGTATTCCCGTTTCCCCTGACAGACGCCGAGCAGGACTTTGGCCAGCCCCTTGCTAAAATAAACCCGCAGCGGAATGAGCGTCAACCCCTTGGCGGCGGTACGAACGCCCAGCTTCCGGATTTCCGACCGGTGCAGCAGCAGTTTACGCGGACGTTTCGGTTGATGGTTCAGGCGATTGGCTTCGAGATACTCCTGAATATCGCACCCCAGCAGCCAGACTTCCCCCTCCTTGACCCTCGCGTACGCCTCGACCAGCGAGCAACGACCTTCTCGGAGGCTTTTCACTTCGCTCCCCACCAGCACCATCCCGCACTCGACCGACTCCAATATATTATAGTCGTGCCGGGCCTTCCGGTTTTCGCAAACGATTTTCTCCCCGTTGGCGGCGTCTTTGGCTTTTTTCTTCGTGGTTTTGGATTTGGCCATATTTCTTTTCTTTCCTTATCACCCTCCATTTTAACATGAATCCCGCCTTTCACAAGTGGGGGAAGGGAATTGATAATTAATGGTTAATGGTTAATGGTAAATGGTTAATTATTTCGATTCCATCCTTTT
>JAUNBJ010000024.1:26950-38214 GCA_030535245.1 Planctomycetia bacterium
ATTAACCATTAACCATTAACCATCGTCCCCCTTGGCAAGGATTGCACGATTTGTTACAATCCATTAAGTTAGTGGAAAAATTTTAAGCAGAGAATGTTGAAGCAAAAACAAACATAATTCAAGCAGGCAATCTTCACTCTTTTTGAACGGCTGCCGATACGAGAAAAATCATGCCCGAAGAAGACGCTACAATGCATTTTGACCCGGAGTATACTCCGAAGGAAGCCTCCACGCCGCAGGAACCGCTCCGTCCTGGAATGGTTTTGGGGACGCGGTACCGAATCGACAAATTTCTCGGCCAGGGAGGGATGGGGGCGGTCTGGCTGGCGATGGAAATGGGGGCGAACGAGACGGAAATTCAGCAGGTCGTTTTGAAGGTCGTGCCGCCGGAATTGCAGCGGAACAAGTTTGAGATGGACAAAATCCAGAAGTCGTTCGAGCTGGTTCGCAAGCTGCGGCATCCGAACATCTGTTCCGCGCTCACGTTTGCGTTGGATGAGAAGTACGGCTATTTTCTCGTGATGGATTACGTTCCGGGAATCGAGCTTTCCGATTTGCAGCTCCAGCAGCCGGGGGGCGTTTTCACGTTCGAGCAGACGGTGGAGATTCTCGCGTTTGTGGCGGTGGCGCTGGACTATGCGCACAAGAAGAAAATCCTTCATCGGGATGTGAAGCCGCAAAACGTGATGGTTCCGATTGAGCAGGATGTGCCGCAGATCGACGAGTTGAAGCTGATCGATTTTGGGCTGGCGTCGGAGTACCATTCCACGCAGTCGTTCGACCCGGAGAACGAATCGTTCAGCATTTCAGGAACGTTGCCGTACATGCCTCCCGAACAGATCAGCGGTTCGCATCAGGATTCGCGTACCGATCAATATGCGTTGGGGGTGATGGCGTATCAAATGCTTTCCGGGCGTTTGCCGTTCACGTCGATGGCGCCTGCGGTGCTGATGCACAAGGTGATGAACAGTCCGCCGGACGCGTTGGCCGAGGTGCCGCCTCATGTCAATTCCGTCCTCTGTCGGGTGATGGCCAAGAATCGGAATTTGCGTTACGATTCCTGCGTGGAGTTTGTGAATGCGCTGAAATCGGGGAAGGTCGAAAAACCGGTTTCTCTGTCGTTGGACGATCTGGAGCCGCCCCAGAAGAAACCGTCCGCCCGTCCGAAAACGTTCGTCTGGGGGGGCGTCGCGCTCTTGTTGCTCGTCTGCGGCGTCATGTTCGGTTGGATGGCGACACAAAAAACCACGTCCGTTGCGGTTCTGGAAAAGACCTCCACCGAAGAACCGGCCCCCCCTCCCGCCGTGCCGGAACCGGAACCGGTGGTGGAACCCGAACCCAAACCGGAGCCGAAACCCGAACCGGTGGTAGAGCCAAAACCGGAACCGAAACCCAAATCCGAACCGGTGGTACGGACGAAGCGGCGTGTGGCGGTCTGTGCTAATTTTGACTGGGTGTTGTCGTTCCATGATGTGGATACGGGAAGAACGTTAAAAGAGATACCAACCTATTGGGTACAGGGACATTGTTTAGGGGCAACCGTTTCTCCAGATGGTCGTTTCGTCGCCTATTCGGTCGGTCGGAAGATTACCTGTTATGACACGGTAAGCTGGAAACCGAAGTGGTCGGTGGAGGCACATCCCGGCGAACTCATCCACCATGCGTTGGCGTTCTCCCCCGACAGTTCGGTGCTTTATTCCTGCGGAAAAGGGGATTCCTGCGTCAAAATCTGGAAAACGGAAAACGGGGAGCTTGTCCGGGAGCTTCCCGTACCGGAAACTGCGGAACACCGAGGTTTAGCACTCTCCCCCGACGGTCGATTTTTGGCCTGCGCGACCACGAAAGCGAATATTACCCTTTGGGATACCCAAAGTTGGAAAGTGGTACAAACCTGGCCCTGCGTTTATATCGGTCAGATGGTATTTTCCCGCGACAATACGAAGTTGCTTCTGAGCCATTTCGATGGGAATACGTTAACGGTACAGCTGCGGGACATCGCCACCGGAACGCAAATTCTTTCGTTTCCCAGTTTTGGAAAGAATTGTCGATGCGTTTTCACGCCGGATGAAAAGATGATTCTGGCTTCGGGGAATCAGAATACCATCTGCCTTTGGGACATCGAGTCCCGAACGCTGGTTCGCAAATTTGAGGGGAACAGGGGGATGATCACGTCCCTTGCTTGTCCACCAGAGGGGGATGTACTCGTTTCCAGTGCGTCCAACGGTCTGGTCTGCGTCTGGGATATTCAGACGGGTAAAAAGCTGCGAGAATGCCAGCCATTTCCGAATTCCGTCCTTCAAATGTGCCTGGTTCCTGAATCGATGAGCGAGGAGCTGAGCCACAAGATTTTTGGAAAACCGGACGCGCCACTACCGGAACCGGACCCGAAAACGCTTCCATCTTTGGCTGGGCGTTCGCTGGTTGCGACGATCGGATGGGACAACAACCTGCAAATTCGGGACAGAAAAACGGACGAAATATTACGAACGTTCCCGAAGGTTGACTCCTACCCAAGCACTCTCCCCGTCGCCTCGCCGAATGGAAAATACGTAGCGGTGCCCTATCAGAACCAGCAGGTTTATCTCTGCGACATCGAATCGGGCAAGGTGCGGCATGTGCTGAATCCCAAATCATTCAGCAGCGCTTCCCGGGTACTCTTTTCCCCAGATAGCAGTTGTATATTTACGCTTACCTATTGCCAGCCCGGCACGCTGCAAACCTGGGATGTGGAGACGGGAGAGTGCCTGCAAACCGCTCACGCTACGGATGGGTGGGAGTGTGTCTCTATGGCGCTTTCGCCGGACGGAACCCGAATTTCCACGGCGGGTGTCAACTATGATTCAACGACTCAATTGGAGACCTGGGACACTTCGACCTGGAAACGCGTTGGGCGTTGGAGTTCTCCGAAGTTGGTATTCATGCAATATTCGCGGGATGGGAAGACGTTGGTCTCGCTGGATCGGACGGACAAAGAGAAAAGAGTGATCCGCTTCTGGGATGTAGAAACCGGAAAGCAGATACGGGAGATCGTCCCGGAATTTTCTGCGGGAGGGGAGTTTGCGTTCTCCAAAGATGAAAAAATCCTTTACGTTTCGGCGAAAGGTGGAAAATTCCAGGCCCTCGACGCAAAAACCGGGGCGAAAATCGCGGAAGCACCCGAAAAATTGGAAACGTGCTTCTTCCTGGGGCTTTCTCCCGATGGAAAGGAAATCCTGTCGCGGGCGGCAAAGACGAAAACGACCCCCATTCAGGATATCCACTTTGCGCAGCTTCGGAATGCCGACACGTTGGAGTTGATTCGGGAGTATAAAGACGTGAAATTTGGTCATGCCGCCTTTGTTCCCGACGCGAGCACGGCTCCGCCTACGACCGGCCCGACGCTTGCGGAGACGCTTCGTGAGAGCAAACGTCTGCGGGAATTGGCGATGAAAACGGATTTCCCCGTCCCGCTTTCTGCCGAGGAATTGGCCGCCGCGAGAAAATCGGTCGCCGACCAGCTTGCGCAACAGGCTACCGCACCGGAAGGGGAAAAGAAGGAAATCGTCTGGCCAACGCCGTACAAACGGCTAGTTCCTCCCACGGATTTGCCGCCGCTGGGCAATCGTCCACTGGTCGCGACGGTTGGAAAGGCTGACAGCCTTGTCAAGATTTGGGATGCGCAAACGGGAGAGAAACTCCGCATTTTTGAAGCCCCCAAAGCAAACGCAGCGATTTTGTGCTGGTCGCCGGACGCGAAACTTCTGGCGGTCGCAAGCACGGGCGGATTCATCAACGTTTGGGAAGTCGAAACGGGGAAAAAAGTCCTTGAAATCACCGAAAATGGCAAGAACGACCCTTCCGACCTGATTTTCGACAAGGAGGGGAAGCGGCTCTTTTCCTCGGTTGCGCAATGCAAACTCCGCGTCTGGAATGTGGAGGACGGGGCGAAGCTGGCAGAAATATTCCAGATGTACGCGACGTTCTTCACTTCAGAGGATCGTTATGGGCTGGCTCTTTCCGAGGATGGTTCCCTACTGGTCGCGAACTATTTCCAAAGAGCCATCGTGTGGGACGCGAAAACGTATAAGAAAAAGCAGGATTTCACTTTCGATGGATATTGTTGGCATCCGAAATTTTACAATGGAAATCGTCACGTGTTGCTTGAAAGAGACGGGAAAGCGATCCTTTTGGACGTCGAGACCGGAAAGCAGCTGCGAACCATCCCGACAGATTTCAAATTTACCTACCTTTCACACAGCATGGGGGAAAATCTTTGGTGTTCCTACGACGATGTAAAGAGTATTTTTTACACCTTCCATCCAGAGACTGGTGAGACGGAGAAATACTGGAACTCGCCCAGAGGCATCCCTTACGATCTCTCCCAGGACGAAACCACCGTCGCCTGCAAGACGGACGGAACCCTTTTCCTGTACGACCTGGCATCCGGGGACTGCGTAAGCTCGATCCTTGCGCACGACAAGGTTTGCTCCGTTCGGTTCGCCCCCAACTACCGCTCGACGTACCAAACCACGCCATATGCCAACGGTTCGGAGCGTTTCGTCCCGGTGGGGTTGAAACCGTACCGTATCCTGGTGAGACCAAGTGGGGCGGGAGAGAAATTCGATCCCACCACGGAAATCATTACGGGGAATCAGGGTGGTGGTATTTTCCGTGTGAATCTCCGTACTGGGGAAATTCGCTGGAAAACGAAAGTGGCTTGGGGAATGCGGCGAATCCAGATGTCGCCCGATGGAACGCGGCTTTCCGTTTCGCTTCCAAACAGCAACAAAGTTACTTTGCTGGAGATGGAAACGGGGAAAATCCTCCAAACGTGGGAGACCCCCACTCCGTCCTGTGCCTCCTTCTCGCCCGACGGGAAAACGCTTGCCGTTACCGGATGGGACAATCGAAAAACGTTGGATCTGATTTCTCTGGAAACGGGGAAGAAAACCGTTTTGAGTGACGATTGTCCGCAATCGCACATGAACGCCTGGTCGCCCGATGGAACGTCGGTCGTCGCCCTGTCGCAGCAGAAAATCGTGGCGTTTAATGTCACTACAGGGGAAAAGAAGGAACTCTTTGATGGAAAGGGGGAAGCTCTGGGAGGTGTCGCCTTTTCTCCAGATGGAAAGTGGCTGGCCGTGGGGATTCATCGGTCTGCGGAAGTCCTCCTGTACCACGTTCCAACAGGCGAGTTGAAAAGGCTTCCATTCGATGATATGACGACGGCTCTGATTTTCTCATCCGATAGTCAGGAATTGGTCGCCTGTTCATTCCATGGTCTTATTCAGTGTTGGAGCATACCGACGCTGGAAAAGCGATGGTCGTTCAAGACGGATGCCAATACCTACTCGGTTGCCTGGTCTGCGGACGAAAAGTACGTGATTTCGGCGCATGAAAGCGTGGTTCGTATTTGGAATGTGGAAACGGGAGAGCGTGTTGTGGAATTGGGCGGGATTCCCCTCAGGGCCTCCGCCTTTTTCGTGAAATGAGGTTGCGTTCGGTATTGATAAAATCGCTCTTGCCATAAATTTGAATTTATGGTAGTAAACAGTCATTCATGGTCAGAAGAAGGGGCCGTTTGCGGGAAAGAGCATTTTATGAAACGGGCAAAATATCTGTTATGGGTTGCGATTATAGGGGGATGGACGGTCGTTTGGGGCCAAACCTACGAATCCGTCCCCGCTACGATGCCACCGGCACCGTCCGCTCCTGGTGGCAGCACGTATGGGATTCAAGACCCCTACGCCATGCCTGCGGATACGTCGCGTCCGCTTTTTGACACTCCCGCCAGCGCGTGTCCCGCCGCCTCCTGCCCGACCGGGTCGTGTCCGACCAATTCCTGCCCCACATCCAGCACACGCCTGTTTCAGAATTTTGGGGTGGACTTTACATGGATTACGCCCAAGTCCGGCGTCAAGCAGATGGGGCTTTTCCGAATCGACACGTCGGGCGACATTGCTTTTCCGGTATTTGGTTCGACGGAGCGTCCGTTGATGTTGGAACCACGGTTCGCAATCAACTGGTGGAACGGCCCGAAAAGCGACTGGAGCGACATGGCCTCCTCGACGTTCGACGCGTCGCTGGGGCTTCGTTGGATGCCGCAGTTGCAGCTGAACTGTTTCTCTACCGCGTTGGAGTTCGATCTGTTCTTCAGCGTGGGGCTTTACTCCGATTTTAAGAAGGTATCCAGCCACAGTTTCCGTTTTCCGAGCTGGGCGTACGTTTCGCTGGACCTTACGAAAACGATCAAGGCGAAAATCGGCGTCTGGTATCTCGACCGGGTACGTTACAAGATTTTCCCGTCGGGAGGGGTTGTCTGGTCGCCCAACAATCAGTGGGAGTTCCAGATTCTGTTCCCGAATCCGCGAGTCACCTATCGCCCGGTGGGGGGAGGGTTACGGGATTTGTCGCTGTACGCACGTGGGGAATACGGGGGCGGAAGCTGGACGGTGGACCACGTTTATGGCGGCGACTTCCGCACCGATTACAACGATTATCGCATCATGTTTGGTTTTGACTGGAGCAACCGTTACAAGGCGACCGGCTATTTTGAGCTGGGAATCGCGTTTGCAAGGGAATTGTACTTCGACGATCCCAGAGGCGCCCAGAAGCTCGATGCGGGGTTCATGTTGGAAACGGGGTTCCGGTTTTAGGGGTTCGGAGGGGTGCGTTTCGGCCTGGTATTTTTCTTCGGAAAATCCCCCTTGCAGAAGAATCGGTTTGCGTATATAATTATTGGTCTCAATCCCTGAACGAACGTATCAGGAGGGTATAAAATTTCCGCGTTTTTACACGAAATGGATGGAATCGATGAAAAGCGAACGACGTCGTAAACTGGAAACGAATGATTTGGCTGGCTGGCTGGAACGCATGTTGGACCGCAGCAGGCAGTACCATTCCACGATATTGATTACGGTGCTTGGCCTGGTGCTTCTGGTCATTGCCTACTCGACATATAGCGCGATTTCCCGGTCTGCCAACAGCAACCAGTGGAACGAATTTTATCAGAACAACGGCAGCGGTTTTGTTTCCCTGCTTCGCGTGGAGTATGGTTTTCAGAACCCGCCCATGCTGGGGCCGAATCGCCAGCCGCTGATTTTTCCGGACGAGATGGTTGCCAGAGATGCAGAAGTGCTGGACACGTTTGGCAAAGCGCACGCGAATAAAACGGTCGGCCAATATGCGTTGCTGGAAGCGGGGTACAAATGGCTGAACGATGGTGCTGCGGATGTGCGTGCCAATAGTAAGGAGACGGCGGTCGAATCGTTGAAAAAAGCTCAGGAAGCGTTTGAGCAGATGGCAAAAACGATGGGCGACGCGAATGCCCGTCAGAAGGCCTGTTTCGGGCTGGCGCAGACGTACGAGTTTTTGGCCGCAGTGGAAAACACCGACGCGAACCTGAAAGCTGCCGTGGCCGCGTATAAAGAGGTCGCCGGGGGGAATGGCGTGTTGTCCAAACAGGCCGCCGACGCGTTGCATGTGCTGGAAGCACCTTCCGCCAACAGCCTTTACCTGGCCATGGCCAGCCGGGCGTCCCGTCAGGAGAATATGGACGACGTTCTTTCCGGTCTGAACGAACCGGAGATCGAGGAATCCGCCCCCACCGCCCTTCCGGAAATCCTGCCCGCCGCGAAACCGGAAGAAACCCCGGCTCCTGCTGCCGAACCGGCTGCGGAACCGGCTCCGGCTGAGGCAAAATAAAACATGAGCGATACCGAAGCTTTATCGCCTGATGAGCCGCAGATTCGTGTTGTGGAATCTTCCCAATCCGGATGGCGGCTCGACAAATTTCTTGTATACCATTTCCCCGATTACAGCCGTGTCCTGATGCGAAACGCGATCATGGCGGGAAACGTGTCGGTGGACGACGGCCCGGTAAAACCTGCGTTTAAACTGCTTCCGGGGCAGCGTGTCAGGATTCTGCTCCCCGAACGCCGCCGCGAAGCTCCTCAGGCGGAGGATATTCCGCTGGACATCCTCTACGAGGACGCCTGGGTCGTGGCCGTGAACAAGCCGCCGGGAATGGTGGTTCATCCGGCTCGCGGGCATTGGAGCGGCACGCTGGCAAGCGCCCTGCAATTCCGCTACGGTGTGGAGTTGAGTATGGCGGGCGGGCCGTGCCGTCCAGGAATCGTTCACCGTCTGGACCGCGACACCAGCGGCGTCATTCTGGTGGCTCGCAACGACATCGCCCACGCGAAACTTTCCACCCAATTCGAGCAACGACAGGTCGAAAAACAATACTACGCCATCGCCTACGGAACGCCGTTGCGGGACTGCGACTGGATCGACGCGCCGATCGGCCCCCATCCGTCGTGTCACGAAAAGAAAATGATTCGGCCCGATTCCGCCGAGTCGCGATCCGCCCGGACGTTTTACGAAGTGGACGAACGATTCGACGGCTTCACGGCCTTCCGCGCATTTCCCAAAACGGGACGGACGCACCAGATTCGTTTGCATTTAACCCACATCGGCCACCCGATTGCCGGCGACGAACTGTACAGCACGCATCCCAAAATCCTGCTTGGGGAACTGCGACGCGACCGAAGCATGACGGGGATTTCGCCGGACGACGCAGTGCCGCTTCCCACGTTCGACGATTTCGACGCCGTGAACTGGTCGGGGGTGTCGCCCGCCACGCTGGTGTTGGGACGTCAGGCGTTGCATGCGCGAAAAATCGCATTTTTCCACCCCCAAACCGGGGAGCGGATGGAGATTGAAGCCCCCCTGCCGCGGGACCTGGAAATCTTTCGCCGATTGCTGCGAACGTTTCGACCTGTTCCATAAAAATATTCCCCCGACCCTATCTTTGGAGCGAGGAATCTGGTAAAATGGTATTTTATTTCCAACCGTTCTGTTTTTAGGAGAAAATCATGAAAAAAGGAATGCTCGCGTTGGCAGTGTTCTGCCTGATGACCTGTTTCGCCATGGCTGAAAAGGCCGAAACGTTTAACGTCTGGAATGGGGTCGCTCCCGGTAATGAAGAAGGGAAGCCGGCCCCGACGCTGGAACTCTGGAAACCGGCGGAAAAAACCTCCGACAGCTGCATGATCGTCTGCCCCGGCGGTGCGTACATGGGGCTGGCATACAACCACGAAGGGGAAAAGATCGCGAAATTCTTCAACGGCAAGGGGGTGACCTGCGTGGTGTTGAAGTACCGAGTTCCCCGCCGGGAAGGAATCCCCAAGCATATGGCCGCATGGCAGGACGCGCAGCGTTGTGTGAAATTCGTCCGTTCGCACGCTCAGGAATGGGGGATTGATCCGGAAAAAATCGGAATCATGGGCTTCTCCGCCGGCGGACACCTGACCCTGATGACCGCCACCACCAGCCAAACCCCGGCCTACGAGTGGAAAGACGAGCTGGACAAGGTTCCGTGCCATGTCAATTTTGCGGCTCCGGTCTATCCGGCGTATGTGCTGGAAGATGGCAGCAACGGGCCAAATACCGGTAAGGGAAACGATTCCGTGATGGTGAAAGACTTCGCGTTTGACGCCAAAACGCCCCCCATGTGCCTGACGCATGGCGACGCCGACGGTTATTCCCCGATGGGTTCGGTCGCGGTTTATCACAAACTTCGCACGATGAACATCCCGGCGGAACTCCACATTTACGCCCAAGTCAACCACGGCTTCGGCGGCAACCCGACCGGCAATCATGTGGGCGATTGGCTCAATCGTGTTTACGCGTGGATGCAGGTTTTGGGATATTGATTGGCAACTTCTAAAAACCCAATTCCGGTCCAAAACGGTGATTTATCGCTTCCAGGCTGCGTTGACATAAGTCTCACATATTTAGCAATATGCTACGACTTATGTCGCCTTGCTGGAAAGCGTAAATCCCTCGTTTTTGCCCAAGGAAGCGGTTTTTAGAAGGTGCCAATTTCGATACCTCTTGACAAAACCGAGCCGCAGGCGTATATTATGTGCACACGCACGAAATAATCCGAGGAAGAAATGTCGCGTACCCCGAAACCGAGAACGGTCTGCCAGGACCAGATTTGCCGAACCTTTGTCACCGGAGACGGTTCGTCCGTGGTCGAATTGGCGACGGACGAGCTGGAGGCGATTCGTCTGGCGGACCTGGAGGGACTGGAACAGGGGGACGCGTCGAAGCGGATGGGGGTATCCCGTGGGACGCTCCAGCGGCTTTTGTATTCGGCGCGGCGTAAGACGGCGTTTGCCCTGGTGACGGGGCGATCGCTGGTCATTCGCGAGGCACCGAACGTTCGTGGCGGCTGTTGTGTGCAGGGGGCTTGTCGGTTTTGTCCCCGAAAGATGGAGTTTTTCAATTCAAGAGGAGTGGAAGTCATGAAAATTGCAGTAACAAGCGAAAACAATCAGGTTTTTCAGCATTTTGGGCACACGCCTGAATTTACGATTTTTGACGTAAGTGCGGGGAAGATCACGAACGTTACGCGGGTTTCGACCGGCGAAACGGGGCATGGCGCGTTGGCCGGGCTGCTGGCGGAGCTTGGGGTGAACCTGTTGCTTTGTGGCGGGATTGGCGGCGGAGCGCAGATGGCGTTGGCCGAGGCGGGCATCTCGCTTTTGGGCGGGACGCAGGGGGACGTCACGCAGGTCGTCGAGGAATATCTGCGTGGCGAATTGCAGCCCCGCACGGACTTTACGTGTCACCATCACGAACATGAGCAAGGGCATTCCTGCGGTGGGCATGGTCATGGGAACTGTGGCGGGAAATGTTCTTCCAGGGAGGAATCTTTATGAATCGTGCGTCTGAAATTTTTGCGGAACGGGCCGCGCGAAAAATCAATTGTGCGCAGGCGATCATGGCCGGATTGGGTCACGATTCGCGGGTGGCGGAAATGGCCGATTGTGGTGGAGGTCGGGCGCCGGAGGGACGCTGCGGGGCGCTACACGCGGCGATTTTGCTACTTCCCGAAGCGGTGGGGGAGTCGGTGATTCAGGAATTTGCTGCGGTTGCCGGTTCGGACAAGTGCCGGGAAATCAAGCGAAACGGTTTCCCATGTGCGAAGTGCGTCGCGTTGGCGGCCGAGCTGGTTGAGAAACATCTTTAAGCGCCTTCCCTATCGCCTCATTGGGGTGCCTTCAAATTTTGGCGGTTAAAATAGACAAAAAAGGACGTTTTGACCAATCTGAGCCGAGAACGAAGCGCAGCGTAGTTCCGGATGAAGCGCCGAGAGATTCTCCCTTCCGTCCGTAGAATCTCGCCCGCAGCTTTTCCACAAAATAAACAATATGAGCGAACGAAGTGAGCGGTCTAAAAGTTTTTTGAAGGAGAGTTTGAGAGGAAACAATTTT
>JAUNBJ010000162.1 GCA_030535245.1 Planctomycetia bacterium
GCCCTGCTTCTTTGAAGGGGTACGCCCGTCAGGGCGGGGGGTAGTTCCGAAGTGGGGAACGCTTTCCCTGGGCGAAACACCCCGTCAGCCTACGGCTGCCACCCCTCTGAAAAGAGGGGAATACCCCTTTTGTCCAAATTCGCAAGGAAATTTGATCGCACCCATTAGCGCCGGCCTTTAGGCCGTTCGGATAGATTTTTCATGGTGCAAGGCGGTGAAAATCGATCGCTTCGTGCGGCATGAGCGGCCTAAAGGCCGACGCTAACGGTGGGTGTTTTGGCCAAGGGCTTGACATGGGCGATTCCCCATGTTAGACTGGATTTTATGATTTCCGGTTCCCTGACACCCCTTTTTAGAGAGGAATTTTTATGCGAAAAGGATTCTTTATCGCGATTTTCATGATGGTTGGCACGCTGTATGCGGTGGAACTTCCACGGGATGTGATGAGCGAAAAATACTGGTCGTTCTGGAACGACGAGGTTCAGGCGCAAATCGACGCCAACATCGAAAAATACCGCAAGGCCGACGCGGAAATCACGCTTCAAAACGTGAAGCCGGGAACGGAGGTGGCCGTGGTGCAGGAGACGAGCGACTTCAAATTTGGCGCGAACATCTTCCTGTTTGGCCAGCTGGATACGCCGGAGAAGAACAAGGCGTATGCCGACATGTATGGCGATCTGTTCAACGCGGCGACGGTGGCATTTTACTGGAAAACGCTGGAACCGGAGCCGGGGAAAATACGGTTTACGGCGGACAGTCCGTACAGTTACCGTCGTCCGCCGACCGATCCGGTGGTGGAATACTGCGAGCGTCGTGGGCTGGACATTCATGGGCACGCGATCATTTACGGCATACGGGTTTGGGGCCATCCCACATGGATGCCCAACGACCGTAAAGCGATGGAACCGCTGTTCGAGAACCACGTCCACCAGCTTGCCCAGCGGTACGAGGGACGTATCCACCAATGGGACGTCGTGAACGAGTGCATCGACCAGGCGAATCGTGGAATCATGCCGGACGATTACACGTACAAAACGTTCAAGTGGGCGGAAAAGTATTTCCCCGCCTCGGTGCGTCTTTCCAGTAACGAGTGCGATATGGCCTGGGGGCCGAATCGACGGTACGTGGAGATTGTCCGCGATCTGCGGGATCGTGGGGCGAAAGTCGATCTGATGGGGGTGCAGTCGCATATTTTCGACCCGCAGGGGTGCCAGCGGATTGCCGACGGTGCCGACGTACGCACTCCGGCGAAGAATCTGGCGGTACTCGACACCATGTCCGAAGCGGGGTTGCCGATTCATATCAGTGAAGTGACCGTTTCCGCCCCCAGCGACGACGAAAAAGGACGCCAGATTCAGGCGATCGTGGCACGGAACCTGTATCGTATCTGGTTTTCGCACCCCAGCGTCGTTCGGATAACGTGGTGGAACGCGATGGACGGTGGCGCGGCGCCCGGCGAGCCATGTATTTCCGGACTGTTGACCACTGCGGGCGAGAAGAAACCGGTCTATTACGCGTTGGAGGAACTCATCCATCACACGTGGCGGACGCAGTTTGTGCAGAAAGCCACGGAGCCGGACATGACGCTGAAATTTCGCGGTTTCAAAGGGAATTATCGCGTAACATGGACCGACGCCGAGGGAAAAACACAATCACGAACTTTCCCGGTACGGTAGCCCCATTAACCATTAACCGCTAATGGTTAATGGTAAATGTTTAATGGTAAATGGTTGTCATTAGTAAGTTTTTCTTTGAGTGAGAGGTTGCTCTCCCCTTCACAAAAAAGGATGGAATCGAAATAATTAACCATTAACCATTTATCCATTAACCATTAATTATCAATTCCCTTCCGTCTTTCTTTTTTTATATAAAAATTATCATTATTTATCTATTTTTTTCCTTGACATGGCGGCGTATTGGATTACAATAGAGGTAATGTGGTTTTTGTGGGGTTGCGTTTGGGGCAATTGGAATTTTATATAGAGGAAAAAATCATGCGAACATTGCAGATGGTGGTGATAGGGCTGGCGATCGCGGGCATAGAATGGACACTCTGGGGGGGGGGCGGTTCGCGCAGCCGAGCTAACCTGGAAAGGTGGTGCGGAAGGTAATTGGAATGCAAGTACCAGTTGGAATCCGGAACAACTGCCGACGGCAACGGATAAAATGATTCTGCCCACGCCTGTGTCGGGGAATCAGATATACAACGGCGATATTTCGCTGGCCGATGGGGGCAGTATCGTTTTCACGCAGGGGAACGACAGTACGTTCAATTCTTTTACGGGCAACCTGACGATGACCGGGGGAACGTTCACCATCAATCAGAAACGGGCATTGGTCGCGGCGTCGAGTGGCACGACGACGTGGGACATTTCCGGCGGGACGTTTGCTTACACGCATTCCGACGGCACAAAAAACGGTACGTTTCGTTTTGGTACCGCATGGAAAAACAACACGCCGACCTGGACCGGGGACTACACCGCGACGTTGAACCTTTCGAATAATGCGTCTTTCTCTGCCGACCGATTCATCCTGGGGTTCAGCGACTACGGGGTGGCGGATAAAACGCTCACGGCCAACATGAATATGTCGGGTTCTGCGAGCGTGACTTTGGGGGCATCCGCTGGCGGCGAGTATTCCCACATCGGCAGTGGCCTTGGGGTGGTGGCCACGCTGACCATGACGGAGGACTCCACGCTGACGGCGTCGGGGAGGCTCCTTGTCGGTTCTCGTGCTGGCAAGGGGAATCTCAACATGAATGGCAATTCCAAGCTGACTTCGACCAATCAACTGACCATCGGAGACGAGGCGAGCAGTTTGGGGACGGTAACGCTCAGCGATAACGCCCAATTGACCGTGAGCCAGATTCGGATGGGGTCCGGTTCCACAGAAAATAATGTTTTGAACGTGAACGGCAACGCAACGCTTACCGTGTCCGGCGCTGTTATATTGGGCGACGGGGGATTGACCTCGGCGACCCCTCCAGCTTCCATGAACGGTAACGGAACGCTGAACATTGGTGGCGGAACGGCGACGTTGGGAAGCCTGACTATCGGATACGGCGTAAGCAAACTCGTTGGGGAGGATACGTACATCGGGAAGGGGACAGGCTCGGTGAATTTGACTTCCGGGTCGCTCACGGTGAACGGCACCGTAATGGTTGGTACAGGCGATCTCTCAACGTCGATATACACCGGAACAGGAACGTTGACGCAATCGGGCGGAACATTGACCATTGCGGGCGACGCAGGAATCCGCAAGGGAAGTACCGTCACCCTTTCCGGCGGCACGAAAAGCGAGTGGAAAAAAACAACGAACGTTTGGGCTGGAGGTACGCTGAACGTTACGGGGGGAAGTGGTATTACCTTCAATACGCTCGCGGTTCATCCCGAGGGGATGGTGAATTTCTCAAACGCGACGGTGGTGATTAACAGTGGATCATGGGCCGGAAACGTGGTTCTCAACAGTGGCACGGTTACCATGAAGAACGATTTTGGTATCGCCAGCTCGAACACGGAAACCATGGCGGTTACAACAGTCAAGGGCGGAACCTTTAACTGTGCCCAGATTCAAGTTGGGTTCGCAGAAAACACTCATGGGAAACTGGTAGTGGAAGGGGGGAACGTGATCGCAACCTACCTGCAAACAGGTCGTTACAATAATGCCGTAGGGTACATTGAAATATCCGGTGGGGAACTCGAAACGAAACAAGGGGTTCGTATCGCACGCAATACGGAAGGCTACCTTACCATGTCGGGCGGGAAACTGAAGGTGGGAACCGACGGCAGCTCGGAAAATGCGTTGATTTTGGGCTACGAAGGAACCGGTTCCTACGGCCAACTCGATATGACCGGCGGCACGATTGAGGTTACGACGAACTCTGGGACCA
Source organism: Planctomycetia bacterium (assembly GCA_030535245.1). Taxonomy (GTDB): domain Bacteria; phylum Planctomycetota; class Planctomycetia; order Pirellulales; family Thermoguttaceae; genus RGIG3701. The sequence continues at coordinate 3,890 of JAUNBJ010000162.1, forward strand.
GTAACGCCTCCATATTGATCGGCAGTGCGGGCCAGGGGGTGGCCAACATCGGGCAGGCCGAAGGAAGCACGACGCTTGTCCAAACCAATACCTTCATTTTAGGAAACAATAAGGGAGCAAACGGAACCATGAACCTCACCGGCGGTACGGTGACCGGTAAAAATATGTATGTCGGTTATAAAGGTACAGGAACGGCGACGATTTCCGCAGGCACGGTTCATTTCACCAACGACCTGTACACGGGCCGAGAAGGTACCGGTACCCTGAACATCGAAGGTGGGGACGTTTCAGGAGCTTACTTCTGTATCGGTTATGCCGATGGTGCCAGCGGAACCGTGAATGTCACCGGCGGTACATTGAACGTAATGGAAAATCTTCGCGTCGGACTGAATGGTACGGGAACGATGACGGTTTCCGGCGGTGCAACCTCCATCACGACGAAGAACCTGTACCTTCCAGACAACGGCTCCTCGTTGACGTTCGTCATGGACGACAACCAATTCACCCCCATCACCGTTACCGGTACGACCGAGTTGTACGGAACGCTGACGGCCGACTTTGGCGGAGGACTTCAGTTCACGAAGGACGAATCTCTTACCCTGATAAAAAGTACCTCTAGCACTGCCAGTGGATTGACGGATTCGGACTATTTCACGGTTTCCAAAAGCGGGAGCAATATCGTCGCCACGGTACGAACCGACCTCCTTCCCGACGATCGAAGCAACCGTGGTGTTGCGGAGATTTCAGCGGACAACGTCTTCACGTTCTACACCGGACTGTGGGAAGATCCCGATTTGCTCGACTTGTTCGTTACCTGGCTGAACGACGCGAATAAAAATCTGAACGCTCAGGCGGTGGATCTGGGCGGCGTCCTGGTACAGGTTCCCACCAACAGTTTCTACGCGTTGTGGGATTTCAGCGAGTTCAACACCGCCACCGGAGCGAACGTCGTCTTCTCCCAAACGCCGATCGTTCCGGAACCGGCTTCGTGGATGCTGCTGCTTCTGGGACTTTGCGTCCTTCGTCGGAAACGCCGGTAAAAGACGCACCGTTAGCGTCGGCCTTTAGGCCGTTCATGCCGCACGAAGCGATCGATTTTCACCGCCATGCACTACGAACATCAACGCGAGCGGCCTAAAGGCCGGCGCTAACAATTTGCAGGGAACACGACATCAACAGGTGACTTCCCCGGCATTGGCGGAAACGTCGGCGTACTTGTCCAGGAACGGTTGCACGGTTTCGGCAAGGAACTCCTCGACCTGCTGTGGTGCACGTCCAACGTACCGGGACGGTTCCAGTGCGGCGTGCAAATCGACCCCCGCGAACATCGGGTCGCCCGCCAGACGCTCCATCAGATCGTTGTCTCCCCCCTGCTGCTTGACGACTGCCGACGCGGCCTGCGAGTGCTGGCGGATATGCTCGTGAATCTCCTGACGATCCCCACCCGCAGCGACGGCGGCCATCATGAGGTTCTCCGTCGCCATGAACGGCAGCTCGGCACGCAGGTTCTTTTCGATCACTTTCGGATACACCGCCATACCGTCCACAACGTTGCGGTACAGAATGAGCATTGCGTCCATCGCCAAAAACGCCTGCGGCAAAACCAGGCGACGGTTGGCGCTGTCGTCGAGCGTCCGTTCAAACCACTGCACGGCGGCGGTCATGGGCGGACTGGTTTGCAGGCTCATCACAAAACGCGCCAGCGAACAGATCCGTTCGCTCCGCATGGGGTTCCGTTTGTACGCCATGGCCGACGAGCCGATCTGGTTCTTTTCAAACGGTTCCTCCACCTCCTTGCGGTGGGCCAGAATGCGAAGATCCGTGGCCATTTTGTGGGCCGACTGTGCCAGCCCCGAAAGCACGTCCAGCACCTGCGAATCGAGTTTACGCGGATACGTCTGGCCCGTGACGGCAAACGACGCGTCGAATCCCATTTTCTGATCCACCCGCCGTTCCAGCTGCCGCACTTTGGCATCGTCCCCCTCGAACAGTGCGTAAAAACTCGCCTGCGTGCCGGTGGTTCCTTTCAGTCCCCGTGTGCGGAGCAAAGCAATCCGGTGTTCCAGGTCTTCCAAATCCAGAATCAGGTCGTACATCCAAAGGCAGATCCGTTTGCCAAGCGTCGTGGGCTGCGCGGGCTGCAAATGCGTGAATGCCAGGCAGGGAAGGTCTTTGTACCGCCGGGCGGCCTCCCCCAAATCCCGCAACACGGCAAGCAGTCGGGCCAGTACCAGATTCAGGCTGTCACGAATCAGAATCACGTCGGTGTTGTCCGTCACGTAACAACTGGTCGCCCCCCAGTGGATGATCCCCCGCGCGTTGGGGCAGGCGTCGCCATACGTGTGGACGTGCGCCATCACGTCGTGTCGGAGTTTCCGTTCGTACGCGTCGGCCTTCGTGAAATCAATGTCGTCCACATGCGCACGCAGTTCGTCGAGTTGCGCCTTCGTAATCGGCAGCCCCATTTCCGCTTCCGCTTCGGCCAACGCAACCCACAACCTTCGCCAGGTGCTGAATTTTCGCTGCTCGCTCCAGATATGGCTCATCTCGTGCGATGCGTAACGGGAAATGAGCGGGTTTCGATATTCGTCGTGATTGATCTCCATGAGGAACTCCTGTTCAGGGTGTCGGGAACCTTCCAAAATACCCACGCATTGTATCCCTTTTCCGAAAAAATTCAACGGGGCGGAGGGGGGCAATGGACAATGAACAATGAGCAATGAACAATGAACAGGGGAGAGGGGGAAATGCGGCGTATCTTAAAAACATACAACGTTAGCGTCGGCCTTTAGGCCGTTCTCGCCGTACGAAGCGATGGATTTTCATTGCCATGCACCACGAGATTCCATCCGATCGGCCTAAAGGCCGTCGCTAACGACACCTCCACGCAATTTTGGGTACCCGATTTCCTGAAAAACGGAAACGAGCACTTGACATCGGTGCGCCGATGGGTAGAATTAATGATAGTGTTT
>JAUNBJ010000163.1 GCA_030535245.1 Planctomycetia bacterium
CCATTTACCATTTATCCATTAACCATTAATTTATCAATTAATTCGGTGATAGAGGAAAAATGAAAAGTCTGCACCATGATCGTTTGATGACTCCCGGCCCTACGCCGGTACCTGAAGCAGCCCGTTTGATGTTGGCGAGGGATTTGCGACACCACCGCACGACGGAATTTCGCGAAATCTTCCGCCAGACGATGGAAGGGCTGAAAAAAGTCTTTTGCACGAAAAACGAGATCGCCTTGCTGTGCGGGTCGGGCACGTCGGCCATGGAAGCGTGCGTGGTCAACGCGGTGCCACGGGGGGGGAAGGCGCTGGTGCTGTATAGCGGAAAGTTCGCCGAACGCTGGGCCAAACTGTGCGAACGGTTCGGAATTTTCCCGATCCTTTACGAAGTGCCGTGGGGCAGGGCGTTTGACCCGGCGGTCGTGCGGGATTACCTGGAAAGGAATCCGGACATTCAGGCCGTATATGCCACGTTGAGCGAAACCAGTACCGGCGTGGGGCACGACATTGCGGGGATTGGGCGGGTCGTTGCAGAAACCGACGCGCTGTTCGTGGTGGACGGAATCAGCGGCGTTGGGGGGATGGAGTGCCGGACGGACGACTGGCAGATCGACCTTCTGGCGGTCGGTTCCCAAAAGGCGCTGATGACCCCTCCCGGACTGGCATTTGTCGCGGTGAGTGACAAGGCATGGAAAAAGAGGGACGCCATGACGGTGCCCCCCCCGGCATTTTATCTGGATTTGCAGGCGTATCGGAAGTCGGCCCAGACGAACGACACCCCATACACCCCGCCGCGGTCGTTGGTCGCTGCGCTTTTGGAGAGCCTGAATTTGCTGAACGAAATCGGCATAGAGGAGGTTTGGCGGCAGACCTCGCGGCTGGCCAGAGCGGTACGGGCGGCGGTAACGGCGATGGGGCTGACCCTGTTTGCCGAACGTCCGTGCGACGTGCTGACGCTGATTCAAATGCCGGAATCCATCGACGTCAAGCGGCTCCTGTCCGATCTGGAAACGCGATTCGGCGTCAAGATTGCCGGTGCTCAGGGGGATTTGAAAGGAAAAGCGATCCGGATCGCCCACATGGGAATGATCGACGAGCTGGATTTGATCGGCTGCGTCGCCGCTTTGGAACAACTCCTCATCGAGCAGGGGTGGGAACTGACGCCCGGTGCGGGGTTGACCGCCATGCAACGCGAACTGCTCCGTTAAATATAGTATTTAAAACAGTTTGAGAGGAAACCGCTTTCCAAAGTGTTTCCTCTCAAAAGGTTGGCCGCATCATGGCCCAACGCACTCGTTTACAGGCAGAATCAATGCGTGGTTCTTCCAGAACGATGGTTCACGGCGTTTGCATTATCTGCGGTCTTTCTTGTCGAAATCCGGGCCTTGACCGTCACGCGGGGCGGGCTTCCAGTCTTTCGGGCCGGGCTTGCCGGGGTGCCAGTCTTTCGGGCCGGGCTTGCCGGGCGTTCTCCCCTTGTCGAATCCCTGCGGGCACGGCTTCGGACCGTGGTGGCGATGGGCTTCTTTCTGCATTTCCATGGCCGCCTTGAAACCATCTTTGAAACCGTCTTTGTACGCCTTCTTCATCAGCTCGGCAAAAACCATCGGGTTCGGGCCTTTCTGAGAACCAAAGTTCGGTCGGGGAGCAAACGGAGCACCCCACGTCGCTTTTCCACCAGGGGCTTTTCCATAGGGGCACTTGTCGCACTTGTCTTTCGCGAAATCCGGGCGTGGGCCTTTGAAATCGGGGCGTGGGCCACGTTCTTTGTCGGGTTTGGCGTTCGATTCCATCTTCGCTTTTTTGTCCGCCTTCACCTTCTGCACGAATTCACGAATCTCTTTTTTGGTGACTTGGGCGTCTTTGTCGACGTCGGCTTTCTTCAGAAAGTCTCGAACCTGGGGGGCGACCTCTTTCGGAAGGGCCTTCAGGTCTACGAAGCCGTCCCGGTCAAGCGACTTGCGGACGAAACCGTCCGGGCAGCCTTTTTTCCAGTCGGGCTTTTTCCCCTCGTCGGCCAACGCTCCGGAAACCAGAAACGCGGTCAACACACATGCCATGATGGCAACAATACTTTTTTTCATGGTTGGATCTCCTCTTGAAAAATTTTCTGGAATCTGAAACGCAGAATCCTCTGGAAACACAGATAATCGTTAAACGTGGTACACCCCAAACCTATTGCAGGTTTTTGCAGAGATTTTTTAAAATTGAAAAAAATTTTTTTTACTCACGAGGGTTGTTTTTACGAAACCAGATAAAATAAGAAAACTTTCCCTTTTCCGGAGGGTTTTCCGAAATTCCAAAAAAAGAGCGTTGCGAAGAAAAAAATGGCAAAAAATTTCTTTTTTGGGATGACAAGTGCGAATTTATGGTGTATATTAGGGGTAGAAAGGTTTTCCACGAAGCCCAAGTGAACGGATTTCAGGAAACTGCTCTTGGCAGAAAAGCGATTTTTTGCTAAAGTACTTTTTGCAGCGAAGGGCACGGAGTGGCCCGGAAACACTTTTTACCTTTTAGCGGGGTTCAAATGCAAGTCAACGGATTGTCGAATGTAACGGGCGTACATCGGGTGAACGCGGTGCAACCTAAAACGACGGAAGCCGACGCGGCGGTTGCGGAAAAAGCACCCGTGGCAAAACAGGAAGATGTTCTGGATGTTTCCGCCGAAAAAGGCGCGGCCCCGGTCGCGGACGTAACGTTTTCGGGAACCAAGGTCGATGGGATACGGGTGGATTTGGTCAATCGGATTCGTCAGGAAATAGCTGCCGGGACGTACGATACCGACGAGAAAATGAATATTGCGCTCGAACGGCTGCTCGACAACCTTCAGGAGTAACCCACGGTACTTGACAGGGAACGCATTCCTGCTATAATTTCTCCATCATGAAAATTTCAGTCGCAAACAATTTCCGGTTTTATTATTCGTATTCGTTCCTCTTTACGAGGTAGCGTCTGCGGAGGGTTGTTTGTGTGAAGATTCGCCGCGGCAAAGGATTCGCCTGCGGCAGGTTCTGCGGATTTTTCATCCATCGAATACAATTACCACGGGCGGAAAAGCTGCGTGGTTTTTTTGTATTCAATAAAGGTGTTATCATGAATCCGATGGAAAATCACAAATTGTTCGCATTGGCTCAGCACGAGGGACCGACCTGCATTCCTGTGGGGGATGTTTGTCTGGGGCGGGATTTCGTCGTCATGGCGGGGCCGTGCAGTGTGGAAAACGAAACGCAGACCATGGAAACCGCCCATGCGGTTCGGGAAGCGGGCGCCCGTATTCTTCGTGGTGGGGTGTTCAAGCCGCGAACGAGTCCCTACGATTTTCAGGGGCTGGGAATGGAAGGGTTGCGGATCCTTCGCAAGGCGGGCGATGCGGTGGGGCTTCCCATCGTGACGGAGGTGGTCGATCCGCGGGACATCCCCTGGGTGGCGGAGTTTGCGGATATTTTGCAGATTGGCACCCGGAACATGCAGAATTTCTCCCTTTTGAAGGAAGCGGGGAAGTCGCACCGACCGGTGTTGCTCAAACGGGGGATGCACTCGACGATTTCCGAGTGGCTTAATTGTGCCGAATACATTTTGGCTGAAGGAAACCCCGATGTGATTCTTTGTGAACGCGGTATCCGAACGTTCGAGAACAGCACACGAAACACGCTCGATTTGAGTGCGATTCCGAACATCCATGGGTTGTCGCACCTGCCGGTGATTGTCGATCCTTCCCACGCAACGGGGCGACGAGACCTGATCGAGCCGATGGCGCTTGCGGCGCTTGCAAGCGGTGCGGACGGGCTGGAAATCGAAGTTCACATCCATCCGGAAGAAGCGTTGTGCGACGGTGCCCAGTCGCTCCCCCCGGAACAGTTTGCGGGGTTGATGCGGAAATTGCGTCTGTTATCGGAAACGATGAACCAATTAAAGGAGCTTTGAAATGGAACTGAATTTGAAATCCCTCCGGCGTGAGATTGACCGGATTGACAACGGCATCCTGCAAATGCTCCAGAAGCGTCTGGAGGTGGCGCGTCTGGTGGTGCGGTTCAAGAAAGAGCAGCACCAGGATATTAACGTCCCTTCCCGCGAGCAGGAAATCCTCACGAGCCTGAAATCCCGCGAGCGATCGCTGCTGTCGGCCGACGTGATTGAGGAAATTTACAAGATTCTCTTTACCGAAAGCAAACGCCTGCAAGCCGAGGCGAAACCGCTCATTGCGTTTCAGGGGGCGCACGGTGCGTTCAGCGAGGTGGCAGCCCGGCAGTGGGATTCCGAGATCACTCCCGTGCCATGTCCGGAGTTTGCCGACGTGTTTGAGGGGGTCGTGGCCGGCTCCTACGAGTATGGAATCGTTCCGATCGAGAATACCGTCGGCGGCATGATGAGCCAGGTGAACGGCTATCTGCTGCACAGCGACCTGCAAATTGTCGGTGCGGTGGAAATGGCGGTGAGCCACGCCCTGCTGATTGTTCCAGGGACGGATTACCGGAATTTGCGACGCGTTTATTCCCATCCCGTCGCGTTGGCCGAGTGCCAGCAGTTCATCCAGCGAATGAAACTGGAACCGTACGCCTATTACGATACCGCCGGGGCCGCGAAGATGTTGGCCGAAACGTGGAAAGATTCCACCGCCGTCATTGCGAGCGTGCTGGCTGCGAAATATTACAATCTGGAAGTCCTCAAGGAAGGGATCGGCGACGTGGCCAACACCCGGACACGTTTTGTCGTCCTCTCCCGAAAACCTCTGGAAGTGGAAGGGGAAAAGTGCTCCATCACGTTCGTGACCGAAAACAAAGCGGGGGCGTTGTTCCGAATCATGCAGCTTTTCGCGGAGAAAAACATCAACCTCACCCGGATTGATTCGGTGCCGGACGAAAAGGGGAATTACGTGTTCTTCCTCGATTTTACCGCCTCCAACCGGAACGACGACGTAAAGAAAATTCTGGAAACGATCGAACAGCATTCGCTCTCGTACCGTTTCCTGGGCTGCTACAGCGAGAAATAACCACGAGAAATAACCATGGGAACGATCCACCAGCCGCCGTTGGTTCTGCCGATAACTGCCGTATTCACCCGCTTTCCGGCGTCGTTGGAGTGGGTGAAGGAAAAAATTACCGCAAACTGGGGGAAAATTGTGCTGGAAAGTCCGGCCTACCCGTTTGAGCAGACCGGTTACTACGACGCCACGATGGGAACCGGGCTGCGGAAAATTTTCTACGCCATGGAGCCGGCCATGGAGGCGTCGCGACTGGTGGAGATGAAGCACCAGTCCAACGCTTGGGAGGATGCGTATGCCGAATGCTTTCCCCAGGACGTTTCGCGTCCGGTGAACATCGACCCTGGTTACATCGATTTGGGAAAACTCGTGCTGGCGTCGTCGAAGGATTTTGCACATCGCATTTACATGGCGGACGGGATTTACGCGGAAATCACGTTGTTTTTCCGTCGGGGCAAGTGGTGCGGGCATGATTTTACCTTTCCCGACTACCGTGCCGAGACGTACCACCCGTTTTTCGACCAGTGTCGTCAGCGGCTGGCACAGCTACGCTGAAACTTGACAGGGGTTCAGGGACATGCTATAATCCCGTTCCAGAGCCAATCGCCTTCAAAGGAAGAAAGGAAAAAAACATGCGTCCGTCGTCCATCGAATCGTTTCAGGAAATCCGAAAACAGTGGGGAAACCGGCTCCTGATTCTGGGCCATTACTACGTTCCCGACGAAACCCTCGCCCTGACCGACCGCCAGGGGGATTCCCTCGCGCTGGCACGGTTTGCCCAGTCGAACGACGACTGCCGGGCGATCGTGTTCTGCGGCGTTCACTTCATGGCGGAAACGGCCGACATTTTGGCCAACGCTCCGGAGAAGATTCAGGCTCGCGGTGGCGTGCGAATCCCGGTGATTCTGCCGGAGATGGGGGCGGGCTGCCCGATGGCCGACATGGCGTCCCGGCCCCAGGTGGAGGCGTGCTGGGAAACGCTGGAATCGCTGTTCGTTGCCGACCGAGAGATCACGCCGGTGACGTACGTCAACAGTTCGGCCGATATCAAAGCGTTTTGCGGGCGGCACGGGGGCGTGGTCTGCACATCGTCCAATGCACGCCAGGTACTGGAATGGGCACTCTCCCGCAGGCCACGGGTTCTGTTCCTGCCCGACCAGCATTTAGGTCGCAACACGGCAATCCAAATGGGCTACACCCCGGCCGACATGGTGCTCTGGAATCGGGAAACCGGAGCCACGCCCGATGCCCTGAAAACGGCCAAATTCATCTTGTGGGACGGATACTGCCCGGTACATCACCAGATGACCCCCGAAATGGTGGACGCATCTTGCACTATGCTGCCCAACGCGAAATTGGTGGTTCACCCCGAATGCCGCCAGGAAGTCGTTTCCCAGAGTTTCGGCAACGGCTCCACGTCGTACCTGATTTCCGCCATTCAGAAAGCTCCGGCGGGCGACGCGTACATCGTCGGCACGGAAGCACACCTGGTCAACCGCCTGCGGGCCGAACACCCGGAACTCACGATTCACCACCTGGGGCAGGAACATGTTTGTGAAGATATGGCCCGCAACACCCGCGACGCCCTGTTTGCCGCCGTGGAAAACCTGAACGCCGCCACCCCCACGCACCTCGTCGCCGTTCCCGACGCGGTGGCCGCCGACGCGCGAATTGCACTGGAAAACATGCTGCGGCTAAACTAATGTTGCATCCATGTTATAAATAGTACAAAAAGAAAATAGACACTAATAACATAGCGAACGTAGTGAGCGCACTAAAAGTTTTTTGAAGGAGAGT
>JAUNBJ010000164.1 GCA_030535245.1 Planctomycetia bacterium
TTGAATAATCAGAATTGCCATAAATCCCCGTTCCGGTTGCCATCACGCGGAAGTAATAGGTCGTGTTGGCACTCAGACCGGAAATCGTCCTCGTTCCCGCCGTCACAGTCGTTGTCGTTGTGGTCGTAGAAGTAAAACTCGAACTGGTGGAGTACTGCAGCGAATACCCTGACGCATTCGCCACCGTACCGACCGTGACGGAAACCGCATTCGATCCCGAAGCAGATGCCACCAGCGAAGGCGCTGCCAGCGTGATTTTCCCCGTCGTTGCGCTTCTGGTGGTCGAATATGCGGAATTGTTATAACTCCCCGTTCCGGTCGCCATCACGCGGAAATAATAGGTCGTGTTGGCGCTCAGATTGGAAATAGTACTCGTCCCTGCTGACACGGTTCTTGTCGTTGCGTTCGTAAAGCTCGAATTGGTCGCGTACTGCAGCGAGTATCCCGACGCGTTCACCACTGTTCCGACCGTGATGGAAACGGAATCTGCACTTGTCGCGGACACAACAAGCGTGGGCGCTGTTAAAGCAAGGGAAGAAACGAATGCAATTGTTTGTGTTCTATCTTGTTTAACTGCGTAAAAAGGACGCTCTTCTATTGATATCGTAGAACTGTTTTTTGTGAGAGTACAAAGAATTTCAGACGCTGCGTTTTGAATATCCCAAGTTTCTGCTTCATCAATACCCCACGTACCTAACACAATCGCTTGTTGAGGCAAAATCACCGTTTCAAGAAATTCTCCATCCATACAGCCAAGGCTCTCTAACGCAGTGCAGCCAGAAAGATCAAGAATAATGAAATTGTTTGCATAGCAATGCAGATTTTTTAGAGCTGTATTCTTCGACACGTCCAGAGATGTGAGTTGATTAGAGTTGCAATACAGACCAGTTAACTCGGTGCAGCCAGACACATTCAAAGATGTTAACTGATTCGACGCACACTCCAGACCTCTCAAGAGTGTGTTCTGCGACAAATCCAGCGTCTTTAGTTGGTTACAAGAACAGTCCAACCAGTCCAGCGCAACGCACGTCGACACATCCAAAGATGCGAGTGGATTAGAGTTGCATTCAATATTGGTTAGTTTGGTGCAGCCAGACAGATCCAGAGATGTTAATGAGGCATTTTCGCAAATTGATAATGATGTGAGTGCGGTATTTTTCGAGAGATCCAGCGAAGCCAAGCTGCTGGCACTCAAATTCAAAGTTGTGAGTGCGGTATTTTTCGAGAGATCCAGCGAAGCTAAGCTGCTGGCACTCAAATCCAAATTTGTAAGTGCGGTATTTTTCGAGAGATCCAGAGGTGTCAAATTCTTGCTAACACTCAAGTCTAAATCTGTAAGTGCTGTACATTCTGAAATGTCTGAGATGTCCAGCGATGAAATACTTTTAGCTATCAGATGTGTTAACGAGGTACACCCTGATAGATTCAGAGAGAATCTCCCATGCATGTACAAATCCAAGCTTTTTAATGATGTACACCCCGACAAATTCAACGACTCTAACCCTGTGCTCAAAAAATACAACGAACGTAGTTCCGTAAACCCAGATAAATCCAATTCCCCACCTGGAAAATTATACATGAGACTCCACTCAAAACTTTTTACACACTTCTCTCCATCAATTTCTGTCCATGTGATTCCTCTCCAAGAATCTGGAATGCTGGGGGAATATCGGTTAGTGATTAAATTCCCGTACTTCGTTCCATCTTCATTGGTTTGTTCGAAAAACTCTTGTAGCCGTGCAACTTCCATCGCGTTGTAGCCATCGGGAACCGCAAACATAGTTTTTGCGGCAGTCGCTCTTCTGGTGGTCGAATATGCAGAATCGCCATAACTCTCCGTTCCGATCGCCATCACGCGGAAATAATAGGTCGTGTTGGCTGCCAGGCCGGAAATGGTTGTCGAAGTCGTCGAGCCGGAGGTGATGGTCTTGGTTTGAGATCCAGACGTAAAGGACGAGTTTGTCGCATACATGATGGTGTATCCGCTCGCGTTGAGAACGCGGTTCCACGAAACGCTGATCGAATCACTTCCCGTCGCGGTCACGGAATTGAGCGTTGGGGGGCTTAGAGTCTCAGCCACTTCTGTTGTGAACGTAATCGTCTGCGTCCCCGTCTCGTTGGTCGCGGTGACGGGAAGCTCAGAAATGGTGTGATAAGATAAGGAATCGACTGTTTCCAATGTTGTTCCAGCGTTATTTTTAAATGTCCATGTGGCACCGGAACCGTAACCCAGATAAATCCATGTTTTACCAATTATGGAGTCTGAAAGTTGAACCGACTCCAAATTGCTGTTCCAGCATCTCAACATTACTAAAGCAGTATTCTTCGACACGTCCAGCGTGGTAAGTTGGTTGGAATAGCAACTTAAATAATCCAAAGCCGTATTCTTCGTCACGTCCAGAGAGGCGAGTTGGTTGGAATAGCAAGACAAGTCTGTCAAAGCAGTATTCTTCGACACGTCCAGAGAGGTGAGCTGGTTAGAATAGCAAGACAAGTCTGTCAAAGCAGTATTCTTCGTCACGTCCAGAGAGGTGAGGTCGTTGGAACCGCAAGATAATTTTGTCAGAGCAGTATTCTTCGATACGTCCAGAGAGGTGAGCTGGTTAGAATAGCAAGACAAGGTTGTCAAAGCCGTATTTTTCGACACATCCAGCATGGTGAGTTGGTTGCGACCGCAATCCAAGGATGTCAAAGCCGTATTCTTCGACACATCCAGCGAGGTGAGTTTGTTGATAGAGCAATCTAAGGATGTCAAAGCCGTACAATCGGAGAGAGCCAAACTTCCGACCAAATTTTCAAACCACCACCTAATCTTCGTCGCCCGCTTCACACCATTGATTTCGGTCCAGGTAATGCCCGACCAGGTAGTGGGATCTGTGGAGGAGTAGGAGTCGTTAATCTTCGCGCCATTTTTCACACCGCTGGAATCGGTCTGCTCCAAAAACGCCTGAAGACAGGCAATTTCTGCACTATTGTAACCCTCTGGTGCAGCCGAGAGTGGCTCAGAAATTAAGGAGTCGGAGGTGATTTCATTGATATTTGCACCCACCTGTTCCTGTTCCGGCAACGAAAAATTCGCATAGTCCGCTTGGATGTCAGAATATTCCATCGGCGTGACGGAAAGGAGTGCCCGTTCTTCGAGCACTTCGAATCGCAGTGGGTTGGTTTTGGGATTGCGGCGGATTTTATCCCTGTTTTTGCGAATGCTCCCAAGGCAGTCCAGAATACGTCCGTACGTCATGATGAAAACCCTCCGAAAAAAACTGGATGTTGCATGAACCTAAAATTTCCCTTTTCGATGGTATATTATACACCAGCTCATTTCACAAATCAAGCATATTTACGACAATTTATTATAAAAAAGTCAAAATTTCAAAAATGCGGCATGGGATTTTCCGCCTAAAGTTCATGCGGAATCATACAAAATCACAGTGTGGGGTTGGAAAGATGCGTACCGGGAATTTCTCCTTTCCGGCGGAAGGTGGGGTTGACAATTTCCGAAGCCGCCGTAAAATTCAATTGATTTCCCTTTTGTTCCACGGATGAAAACCGATACCATGCACCCTGCACGCCCTTCCATCGTTTCCAAAGAAATTCTCTGGCCGTTTATCCTGCTGACGACGTTGTTTGCGTGGTGGGGGCTGGCCAACAACATGACCGACACCCTCCTCCCCGCATTCAAGCGAATCATGAGTTTCAACGACGGTACCACCGCGTGGATTCAGGTGGTTTGCTACGCGTTGGGGTACGGCTGCTTTGCCATTCCGGGTGCGATCTTCATGAAAAAATTCACCTACAAAGCGGGCGTGCTGCTGGGGTTGGGGATGTTCGTGGTTGGAACGCTCGCTTTCTTCCCCGCCAAGTTCGCGTACCAGTCGCCGGGGGTCTGTTACCTGATTTACCTGTCGGCCATCCTCGTTACTTTTGGCGGCCTGTCGATCCTGGAAACCGCGTGCAACGGCTATGTCTGCGCCATGGGCGACCCACGGACGGCGGTACGTCGCCTGAATCTGGCCCAATCGTTCAACCCGTTCGGCTCGCTGGTCGGCATCCTTTTAAGCCAGGTGTTCATTCTCTCCCAACTCAGCCCCCTGTCGGCTGAGGATCGGAGCGCCTTGCCCGTAGCGGAGCTTGCGAAAATCCAGCATTCCGAACTGTCCGCCGTGTCGGCGACCTACGCGTTGATTGGGCTGGTGCTTTTGGGAACCTGGCTGGCGATTTTCTTCTCCCGAATGCCCAACATCCGCGAGGAGGACAAAACGCTTGATTTCCGAGGCACCTGGAAACGGTTGCTTCGTAACCCGAATTACGTGTTGGCGGTCGTCGCGCTGTTTTTCGTCGTGGGGTCGCACATTTCGTGCTGGTCGTACACGGTACGGTACTGCATGGCGGCGTTGAATCTCGATGAAATTGCCCAAACCGCTCCCGAAACGCTTCGGAACATCGAGCCTGTCAGCCGCGTTTTTTACAACCTTTGCGAGAAAATCGGCCTTTCCGGATTCATCCCCCGTACGGCCGAGCAAGCGGGAGCGACGTTTTACATTTTCTCCCAGATTTTGTTCATCGGAGGACGCTTTTCCTGTACCGGACTGATGAGCCGGATTCGCCCGTCCCTGCTGTTGACGACGTTCGCCGTGGGTGCGTTTACATGCTGTGTCGTGGTGGTCGTTTCGCCGAATCTGTGGGGAGTGTACGCTCTGGTGGTGGCGTCGGGGTTCATGTCGCTGATGTTCCCGACCGTGTTCAGCTACGGCACTCGAGACTTGGGAGCCGACGCGAAAATGGCCGGAGCAGGCATGGTCACGATGCTCTGCGGCGGCGCGATCCTCACCCAGATTCAGGGATTCCTCTCCGACCGTACCGGTTCGATTGCCATGGCGTACTGCATTCCGATGTTCGCGTTTTTCATGGTGGCCTGCTACGCGTTTTTCGTCTGCCGCAAACGGGACGCATAACCTGCCCCCCCCCAAGGACGCCTGCACGCAAGCCACTCCCGGTTCGTCCAAAATGGTTTTCAAAGTTGCGTCAGTTGAAACTCATCGAAACCGCTTTGCCGTCCGCCTTGTCGCCCAAACAGTGAAACACCTGCGGATCGACACTGTACGGAATCCGCTGCACCGAACCATCGCACATCCCCATCCCAAGCGCCCCCGCATGGGCACTTCCAAAATGGGTGTTGCACGCACTATATCCCGATCGATCCTGAAGCGGAAGGTACGCAGAACCCGCCTTGCTGAACGTATTCCCCGAAAACGACCCGCAATACGTGTAACGACAAACCTCTCCGTCCCCCTCGCCGCACATGTCCGGATAGTCGTTCGTGAAATGCCAGAGGCTGGAATCCGGATCGTAATATTCCGGCTGAACCCCCTTTTCCCCATACAAAAACGTGTTGGACATCCCGTCCCGTATCTGCCCGCTACGCACCTGAGAAAGACTGTACGTCGTCCCCGAATAATCCGCCGCCCCCTTAAAACCAACCTCCACCGCCTTGCTGTAATCGTACCAGCCCTTCGTCCCCGCCCGAATCGCCTTCACATCACTCGCCGATGGCCCGTTGTTGCTCCAATAACCCCGCCCCTTCTGAAACGCCCCCAGACACCCCGCATAATCCCCCTTGTACCCTTCCGAACCACGCGTCCCATTCTGTAACCCCCCCGACGATACGTGTACCAATTTCGGCGTCCGACGCGATGGACAATTAAAAATCGATACCGGCGTCACCAAAAGCTCCGTCGCCCGACTCTTTTGCTCCGTACTCGGATCTTCCGGCATCCGACCGTCCGACAGGCTCTGATACAACGCGTTCTGCTCCAACGCCGGCAAAAGCGTGTACAGCCAACTCCCCGGCTGCCCCATGCTTAATCCCCCCTCCGGATCGCCCGTCCACTGGTATCCCCACCCCCCAGACGGCAACGCCCGAGCCGAACTTTCCACGTTCAACGCCGCCAGATTCAGTTGACGCAGGTGATTGCTGCACTGCATCTGCCGCGCCGCCTCCCGCGCCTGCTGCACCGCCGGTAACAATAACCCCACCAACATCCCTATGATCGCTATCACCACCAACAACTCCACCAAAGTAAAGCCCGGCCCCGGGTGCGGGGCAGCACATAACGGCTGCCGCCGGTTGCAACCGCTCCGGGAGGCAGGCGCTACGCTTCTGGCCTCCCTGCCCCGGGTGCGGGGCGGCACGCTACGGCTGCCGCCGGTTGCAACCGCTCCGGGAGATAGAAGTGCATCCAACGTAAAGGTGAATCGTTTCAACTTTTCCTCCACTAACGCGTTTTCTCAGGAAAAACCAGCCCCGCTAAAATCATCGAAAATGTCCCCGGTTCCGGCACCGCCGCCGAATCGACCGAAAGCCTCAGCGTCTTTCCCGAAAGTGCCAAATTCCAATAATGCCCCACCTCCGGCGACAAAATACTTTCCCAATCAAAATTCGTCAGCAACGACCAGCTGTTCGAGGTCCAAACATCGTAACTCGCCCCGCTGCGAAACGCAAAAACATTCCCATTTTTATAAAATCCATGACAACCTTCTTTCAAGGAAGGTCTTTAGGAACGTTGTGTGAACGTTCTGGACGAATACTCATGTCGGATATTATACTCCCCCCAATTCCTATTGCAAGTAAAAAATGCGAAATGGTATCATTTTTTTAAAAATTTTTCAAAAAAGTTTTTTCAAAAAAATGGACTTTCCCCAAAAATTTTTG
>JAUNBJ010000165.1 GCA_030535245.1 Planctomycetia bacterium
GCCCCCGGTCGTCCGTTTCAAACCCCCGCAGGACATCTTCCAACGCCTTCTGCTGGTGCGGACGCAACTCCTTGGGCGGTTCCTGAACCGAAAGCGTGAATTCCTCCGCCATCCCCCGAATCATATGGGTGTCGAAACCCTCCCAGAAGGTCGCCCAATCAATGCCCGCATCGTCCAAATCCTCAAGGTGCAGCACCCCCGCCGCGACCACCTGCTTTTCCAGTGTCTCCTTCGCATTGGAACTCAAATCTGCCGTCGCAAACACCAACCGGTATACAAATTGCCGCGACTTCCCCTCCTCGTCCAGAAACGCCATCGCCGACGCCGACAGAAACGAATCCACATCCCCCTTGGCGATCTGGGAATTCTCCTCGTAAAACTTGCACTGAACCGCCCAGAATTCCCCATCTTCCGTCTTGCACACCAAATCGATTCCCGTGTCGGGCAACTTGCCGCGAAATGGAAAATCCGACCACATCCAGACATCCGTCAGATTCTGGTACGTCTTTGAGCATCGCAGGTATTGACGGACGAATTTTTCAAACAGCTTCCCCTGTTCGCGTACGGTTGGGGACATTTGGCGGAATTTCGCGAGGATTTCGAGGATATTCATCGATAGGAGCTTGGGGTGTGGAAAATATTTCGGTTGGTTCTATTTTAGTACAAAACAGCAAAATCCATTGTAACACACGCCGCATGGGCTTTCAAGACATTCCCTTCTTCTTTTGCGTTTTTTTCGGGAAAATTTAGGGAAACGCTGCATCCCTTCCGGATTTTGCCAGACCTCGAAACACTCCTTTGCGGTGGTCAAAGTCTTCCGGGGCATTGCCTGGTTCGTTACGTTTCAGTTGTTTTTTGCGACTTTTTTGAAAATATCTCTTGACAAATATTTTCAAAAGATATATATTAACAAAAGATAAATATTTTCTCAAATCGCCGGAATCCTAATAACAATTACGAGAATTTAATCATGGAAAACGCATCGCGGGCAGAGTTTCCATTCTGTCTTTTTTCGGTCGCGGATACGGTTCGGCAGAACGTGTTGGCGTCCAGTTCCAAAAAGCATGTCGCCCTGCTGGAAACGCTCACAGGACGGCAACACAAGGCGGTCGTGGCGGTCCTTTTAATGACGCGAAAACGTCCGGAAGGGATTCGTCTGAAAGAGCTTGCGGCGAGGTTGAACACCACGGTTCCGGCGGCGTCGGTGCTGGTGGAATCGATGGTTCAGAACAAAATATTTATTCGAGTTCCCAGCGAAACGGATCGTCGAGCCGTCTGCATTAAAATCTCCCCCCTGGGAAACACGCTGTTTGAAATGATGCGGGAACGGATTCAGGTTTACTGCAACAACCTGATGGAAGGGATTCCAGAGGAGGATCAGGAGGTTTTCCTTCGCGTGCTTCTTCGGCTGCATCAGAAACTGTATCCGGAAGACGAGTGAAAATTTCCGAAAAAACGCTCTTTTAGTTATACGTTTATAACTATTACCCATTGACAATATTTTGAGGAAGCGTATAATAACGTCCTTTCCCCATATCGTTGCCTTCGGTTGGGGTGTAAACCGACCAATCCAGCGATATATTCAGCAAACGATAAACCCAACGATAAACCAATATTTCATCATCAGGAAGCAATTCCGCGTGCCCCTTGAGGAGATTCATTTGCCATGTCACGCAAAGTTTTAACGGTTGTTTTGTCCTGCCTGCTTTTGGCGGGGTCGGTATTTCAGGTTTTTGCCCAGGCTCCGGGGAAAATGCCGCCGATGACGGTTCGGGTGGGCAAAGTGGTCGCCCGGAACCCGGTGGTCGCGAAGAAATACGTCGGAGCGTTCGAGGCGATTGAGAAGGTCGATTCCATTGCGCGTGTTTCGGGATTCATCACGAAGGTGAATTTCAAGGAAGGCGATCTGGTGAAGAAGGGGGATCTGCTTTTCGAGATCGAGCAGATTCGCTATCAGGCGGCCTACGACTCCAAATTGGCGAGCGTGGCGCAAGCGACGGCAACCATCGAGCAGGCGGAGGCGAGTATTGTGGAGATTGAGGCGCGGATTCGCTACGCCCAATCGACGAACAAGCGCAATGAGGATCTGTTCAAGTCGGGGGCGGCGGTGTCGCAGGACGAGGTGGAGAACACGCAGAGCCAGTTGAAGGTGTTGACGGCCCAGCTGGAGGCGGCAAAAGCCCAATTAGAAGCGGCAAAAGCGCAGCTGGCTTCGGCGCAGGCGGCGGAGATTCTGGCGAAAGACGACCTGGGACATACGAAGATTTACGCGATGATCACGGGGCGTGCGGGGCGGCTGACGTACACGCTTGGGAACTACGTGACGCCGAGCAGCCAGCCACTGATTACGGTGGTTCAGATGGATCCGATGTACGTTCGGTTTTCGATGAGCGAAAAGGACTTCACGTCGTTGTTTGGCAACGTCCAGAAGCTGCGGGAGTCGGCCAATCTGAAGATTCAGCTGGCGGATGGAAAAATATACGACCAGCCGGGCGAGATCGCGTTTTTGGACAACACGGTAAAGACGTCGGTGGACTCGATTCAGATTTGGGCGAAGTTCCCGAATCCAGATGAGCTGCTCAATGCGGGCGGTATCGTGCGGGTGCATTTGTCGAAGGTTTCCAAAGAGACGAAACCGGCGGTAAAGGTTTCGGCGGTAATGCACGACACCGGCGGTGCGTATGTTTACGTCCTGGGAGCGGGGAACAAGGTGGAGCGTCGTTCGGTAACGCTGGGGACGTCGGACGGATTGATCCAGACCGTGTTTGACGGCGTGGACGTAGGCGAAACGGTCATCACCGACGGGACGCACAAAGTGGTTCCGGGGATGGTGGTTCAGCCGGTTCCGGAAGAAGACGAGGCGAAAGACGTCGCCCCGGCACCCGCGAAGAAGGAGGCTGGTAAATGATTTCCCGCATTTTCATCGAGCGTCCGAAGCTGGCGTTCGTCATCAGTATTTTGTTCGTGCTGGCCGGGTGCCTGAGCATTCCGAACCTGCCGATTGCGGAGTATCCGGAGATTGCGCCGCCGCAGATTGTGGTGATGTGTAATTATCCGGGGGCCAGTGCGACGGACATTGCGGATACCGTGGCGGCTCCGTTGGAGTCGAACATGAATGGTTTGGAGGATTTGCTCTATTTCACCTCCACGTCGGACAACGGCGGTAACTACGAGCTGACGATCTACTTCAAGTACGGTACGGATTCCGATATTGCGCAGGTGAACGTCCAGAACCAGGTGAAGCTGGCCGAACCGATCCTGCCATCGGAAGTGAAGTCACTGGGGATTCGGGTGTTCAAGCGTTCGTCGGATATCCTGAGCGTGCTGGCATTCCAGGCCGATCCGGAAAAGTTCAAGGTGGACAGTCCGGAAAAGCTGACCGTGGAGTTGGCCAACTACGTGAAAACGAACGTGCGAGACAATATCGCGCGTGTGGACGGCGTGGCGTTTGCCATGGCGTTTACCGACCAATATTATAGTATGCGTGTGTGGCTGGATCCTCTAACGATGTCGGCCATGGGCATTTCCGCTGCGGAGGTTGCGGCCGCCATTCAGAGCCAAAACATTCAGGCTGCCGCCGGTTCGGTCGGTATTGAGGAAAGCAACGACCTCATGCAGTACAAGATCAACGTCAAAGGGCGTTTGAAGACGGCGGAGGAATTTGAGAACATCATCGTACGCTCGGACGGCGAAGGGAACATCGTCAAGCTGGGAGATATTTCGCATGTGGAAATCGGCAGTGAGTCGTACGCCGGAAGTGCCACGGTAAACGGCCAGGATATGGTTCCGGTCGTGATTTTCCGAAACACCGACTCCAACGCGTTGGCCACGGTGCAGGCGGTTCAGGAGGAAGTGGAGCGGTTGTCGAAAGACTTCCCCGAAGGGCTGACCTACAAGGTTCAGTACGACCCGACGCGGTTCATCGTGATTTCGCTGCGGGAGATTGTGCAGACGTTGATCGAGGCGTTGATTTTGGTGATTGCGGTGACGTACCTGTTCCTTCAGGACTGGCGGGCGACGCTCATTCCGGCCATTGCGATTCCGGTATCGCTGCTGGGGACGTTCCCGTTCCTTTTGGCGTTGGGATTCAGCATCAACGTGTTGACGATGTTCGGGCTGATTTTGGTGATTGGTTCGTTGGTGGACGACGCCATCGTGGTGGTGGAAAACGTCATGACGTCCATCGAAAACGGCATGGAGCCAAAAGAAGCGACCATTCACGGCATGTATCAAATCACAAGCGCCATTATCGCCACGACGCTGGTGACGGTGGCCATTTACGTGCCGATCTGCTTCTACGGCGGTATGGTCGGCCAGATTTACCTGCAATTCGCGGTCACGATGTGCATCGCATTGGTGATTTCGACCGTCAACGCCCTGACGCTCAGCCCGGCACTTTGCGTGATGATCCTGAAGCAGCGTCATGGAAAGAAGTGGGACCTGTTCCTGCCGTTCAACAAGGCGTTGGCCTGGTGCAAATCCGGTTATCTGATGACGGCGGGGCTTCTGGTGCGACGCGGTTTGATTACGGTCGTTCTGTACGGTGCCATTTGCTACGTGAACTATTACTTCTTCAGCACGACGCCGACGTCGTTTTTGCCGACGGAGGACAAGGGGGCCGTGATGGTGAACGTCGAGCTGGCTCCGGGGGCGTCGGTGTTGCGTACGCGTCGCGTGATGGATCGCATCAGCGGCATGGTCAAGGATCACCCGGCCGTGGAAAGCTCCCTTGCCGTCACCGGATATAGCTTCCTGGGAGGAAATGGTGAGAACAACGGGATGATGATCGTCGATCTGAAACCGTGGGACGAGCGAACGACTCCGGAAACCCAGATCGGGGCACTTCAGGCGGAATTTCAGGGAATGTTCATGAGCATTCCGGAAGCGCGGATCATCTGCTTCACGCCGCCAGCCATTATGGGTTTGGGGGCTGTGGGTGGCGTGTCGTTCGACCTGTGTTCTACGGGAGACGTGTCGCCGGCCGATCTGTCCAATCAGACCAAACGGATGATGGGCGTTTTGAACGATCGCGAAAAGTTCCCGGAAACGTTGATGGCGTCGAGCAACTACAACGCCGACACCCCGCAGCTGAGCCTGAAAATCGATCGTGACAAGGCGGAGACACTGGAAGTTCCGCTCACCAACATCTTCAGTACGCTGCAAAGTAAACTGGCGTCGCTGTATATCAACGACTTCAACCTGTACGGCTTCACGTTCCGCGTCCGAATTCAGTCGGAATCGGACGAACGGAGCACGATGGAGGATATCGGAAACATCTACGTCCCGAACACGCGGGGCGAAATGGTTCCGCTCAGCTCGCTGGCCGACGTGGTGTACGAGGTGGGGCCGCAGCAGATCATTCGATTCAACCAGCTCATGTGCGCGAAGTTCAACGCCAACGCCGATTCTACTCGAATCAGCACCGGCGAGTACATGAACAAAATCGAAAACATCGAAGTTCCGCCCGGATACCGCGTGGAATGGGTCGATATGAGTTACCAGGAAAAGCAGAATCAGGGTAAAATCACCTACCTGTTGACACTGGCTTTGGTGTTCGGTTACCTGTTCCTGGTGGCCCAGTACGAAAGCTGGACGGTTCCGATTCCGGTCATGCTTTCCACGGCGGTGGCGGTGCTGGGGGCGTTACTCGGTTTGCAGTACGCAGGGGAATACCTCAGCATTTACGCTCAGTTGGGGCTGATCATGCTGATCGGTCTGGCAAGCAAGAACGCCATTTTGATGGTGGAGTTCTCCAAAGAGGAACGCGAGAAGGGCGAAACGGTCACGAACGCGGCTTTGAGTGGCGCCGGACAGCGATTCCGCGCGGTGCTGATGACGGCGTGGTCGTTCATTCTGGGCGTGTTGCCGTTGGTCAACGCCACGGGTGCCGGCTCCGCAAGCCGCCGTGCAATCGGTATTACCACGTTCTCCGGGATGTTGGTTGCCACGCTGATTGGGATCATGTTCGTCCCGGCACTTTACGCAGTGTGCCAGCGAACGCGAGAGTTCTTCCAGCGACTCCGTGGAAAGACGATCGCTCCGTAATCCCATTCCTCGACCTCCCTTTTAGAAAAGGCACGGAAGTTTTTGGACTTTCGTGCTTTTTTTGGAAAAATCGGAAAATTCCTCTCGACAGGAAAAATCATTTCGGTTATAATACGCCGATACAGGAAGATACTTTTTTCATTTTTCAGAAAGGAATCAAACATGTCTACCGATGTCAACAACAACGAGGAAAATCGTCCCCAGCAATACACCGTTCAGATCAACGACAAAAATGCGGTGTGCGCGTATGCCAATTTCTGCCGGGTTTCGGGCGCTCCCGAAGAAATCCTTTTCGATTTCGGTCTGAATCCCCAACCGGTGGGCATTCCGACGGAACCGATCGACATTTCCCAGCGGATCGTGATGAACTACTACACCGCCAAGCGGATGTTCCTGGCACTGGAGCAGACGTTGCGACGTCATGAAGCCACGTTTGGCGTCATTGAGACGGTCGTTCAGCGGCGTGTACGTCCCGGCGTGCTGGCCCAACCGGTTCCGGCTGCGGACAGCCAGGAAAACTAGTGTTGTGTCCAAAAAATAAATAATATTAGTCTAAAAGTTTTCGGAGGGGTG
>JAUNBJ010000166.1 GCA_030535245.1 Planctomycetia bacterium
AATTATCAATTATCAATTATGAACCGTCGTTGCGTTATATTGTACTGCGGGTGGGTTTTGGTGTTGTTGGTTTTTCTGCGGGTCGTTTTGGGAGCTGCGGAGGAATCCTCAACTTCCGCGACCATTCCGCAGCCGGGGGAACGCATGACTCAGACTATCGAGGGGGTCGAGTTCGCGTTTCGCTGGTGTCCGTCGGGGATTTTTTATTACCCCAACGACGGTACGCTTGTGAAATTTCGGGTCGAGGGGTTCTGGATGTCGGAAACCGAAGTGACGCAGGCTCAGTGGAAAGCGATCATGGGGAACAACCCGGCCCATTTTAAGTCGGACGAAACCCGCCCCGTCGAGCAGGTCAACTGGTACGACGCCAATCAATTTTGCGAGAAGATGTCGGAACTTATGCAATGCGAGGCGACGCTCCCGAACGGACTTCAATGGCTTTACGCCTACTGTGCGGGGAAACCGTTTTCCACCGAGGAAAAAAACCTCTCCGCCAAAGCGTGGTTCAATAAAAACAGTGAGGGAAAAACACACCCGGTTGGAAAACTGGCTCCCAACGGATGGGGGCTTTACGATATGTCCGGAAACGTTTGGGAATGGTGTTCCGAGTGTCGAAACTACAATCACCGCACCATTCGCCCCCGTTCCCCGGAACAAAAAGATACCGAGGCGCTGCATTTCGGCGGGAGTTGGTACGGCGTCTCCACCCGTTTGGATGGGGAGCACTGGCGAGCGGCGGACTGGCGTATTTACGACGTCGGGTTTCGTTTTTGTTTTGTGAAAGAAGGGGGGTTGTGATGTACGGTTTCCTGCTCTTTCTCTGTTTCCAGTCGTTGCCAAGTTTCCTGGAGAATCTGGAACCGATTCGCGTTTGGGAATGGCGTTCCGGAAAGACGCTGGAAGCGCAATGGGACGTTTCGCGCGATTCCGATCCCGACAAAATTTCCCTGACGACCGACGGCGAACCGGTCGTCGTTCTGCTCCGCGACCTTTCCCAGGAGGATAAGCAATACGTCCTTCGTCGCAGAGAAAAACGAAACCTGCAAAAGGAATACGAGATTCCTGACGGCAAAAAACCGGGAGAACGGTTGACTCGAACGCTTGGAGATGTGGAATTCGCGTTTCGCTGGTGTCCGCCGGGAACGTTCCTCATCGGGTCGCCCACTTCCGAAAAAGGACGATGGTATAACGAAACGCAACATTCCGTGACGCTGACCAAAGGTTTCTGGATGATGGAAACGGAAGTCACCCAGGCCCAATGGAATGCGGTGATGGGACGCTCGTTTCAAGACGAAATTCTACGCTACGACGCTGTTCAAAGAGCCCTTCAAATCGGAAACACCGATCAGGTTTTCGCGAGAATCGCCCCGGAAAACCCTGTGCATTACCTAAGTTGGCACGCCTGCCGCAAATTTTGCGAACAGGCACGCAGGCAAGGGCTGCCACTCTGCCTGCCCACCGAAGCCCAGTGGGAATACGCGTGCCGGGCAGGAACCACCGGAAAATTCGCGGGAGATTTGGATGCCATGGCCTGGTTTGAAAGCAACAGTCAGGAAAAAATCTATCCCGTCGGTATCCTGCAACCCAACGCGTGGGGATTGTACGACATGCACGGCAACATTTCGGAATGGTGTGCCGACTACTTCGCGTTCTTTTCACCGGAAAACGTAACCGACCCGCAAGGCCCCAAAAACGGAAAATATCGGGTCTTTCGCGGCTCCCATTGGACGAGCAATCGTGCCCACTCCCGTTCCGCCAAACGGAGCGCGGAATCCCCGTCAGCCAACGTCTCCACGATCGGAATGCGGTGTATTCTGGGACAGTGATCAGGAAAGGAAGATCAATGAACGCCTTTTTTTGCCGAATGATTCCGGGAATGTTTTGTTTTTGCGTGGGGCTGTCCCTTGCAGGGATGGCTGCGGAATCTCCCAAGCCGGGGGACCGAATGACCAAAACCATTTTGGGCGTGGAATTTGCATTTCGCTGGTGCCCGCCGGGAACCTTCTGGATGGGGGCGCCCGAAGACGACGAGGAACGATGGGAACGCGAAGGGTATCACCAGGTGACGCTCACCCAGGGGTTCTGGATGATGGAAAACGAAGTGACGCAGGCTCAGTGGAAAGCGATCATGGAAGAAAATCCAAGCTACTTCCAGGGCGACGACCTTCCGGTGGAAAACGTGACCTGGTTCGCTTGCCAGAAATTTTGCAGGCGGGTACAGGACTATGGCGTCCCTCTGGTTTTACCCACCGAAGCCCAGTGGGAATATGCGTGCCGGGCAGGAACCACCACGACGTATTCCTTCGGAGATACCGATGTGGAAATGTTCCGATACGCGAATTATTGCGATCGAAGCAATACCAACGAACGCCCCTGGCAAGACCCCGTTCACAACGACGGTTTCGATAAAACCGCTCCCGTCCGGAGCTTTCAACCCAACAGGTGGGGATTGTACGACATGCACGGCAACGTTTTTGAGTGGGTCGCGGACTATTACACCCCCGATTTTGCCGAGGAGGAAACCGACCCCACCGGCCCCCAATCTTCCGGAAATGGCGTCAATCGTGGGGGAGCCTGGTTTTCTCCCGCAGCCAGCTTACGTGCTGCCAACCGCGCCATCTCCGCCCACTTTTTCCGGAATTACGGGCTGGGATTTCGATGTGTTTATAAAGACCCAAATTGAAATGTTCGCTTTTCCGGGATGCAAAGCGTCCCACGCGGGGAACGTGGGAGCTTTTGGGAATAAAACGACTTCCATACGGCACCTTCTAAAAACCGCTTTCGTAGACCAAAACGAGGGATTTACGCTTTCCAGCAAGGCGACATAAGTCGTAGCATATTGCTAAATATGTAAGACTTATGTCAACGCAGTCTGGAAGCGATAAATCACCGTTTTGGGCCGGAATTGGGTTTTTAGAAGTTGCCATACCTTGTTCGGATCGGAAAGGTGACGTAAGGCATCCTAACAAACCGTTATTTCTCGAATACCGAATGCGCATCGTTGCCGGTTGCGCGGCGGTATTCCTCAAACGTAACCCCTTCCTTGTCCACGCCAGCCCAGCGGAACAGACGCTGCGATTCCGGTGCCTCGCCATCCTGACGGAACACGTTATGATCGCTGTGAACCTCTCCCAGTCGCGGATT
Source organism: Planctomycetia bacterium (assembly GCA_030535245.1). Taxonomy (GTDB): domain Bacteria; phylum Planctomycetota; class Planctomycetia; order Pirellulales; family Thermoguttaceae; genus RGIG3701. Next base: position 3,145 of record JAUNBJ010000166.1, read on the forward strand.
GAAGTACCAGATCATCGTGTTGACTGCCGTGTCCAGCCGGTTGTTCCGATAATGCAAATCCAACTCCTTGCTTTCCAGCCGATATGCCAGCAGGTGCGTCGCATTTTTGTTCGGACGCTGCGCGTGGCTCCAGCCCAGGCCGGTATCGACACACAGATTCCCCTCAAAAACGATATTCCGCACGCAGGATTCCGGGTTGGAAAACCAGATTTCATACGCCTGCTCGCAACGGAAAATGGTGTTGTTCCGCCAGATACAGTTTTCCGCCAGGCACGCGTCCGGCCCCTGATTGGTCATGGCGGTGTCGTAAACTTCGGTAAAATAACAGTTTTCCACCAGGTTGTTTTTACACGCGCACCAGAACTCAATGCCGTTGCCGTAGCGGGTGGGAATCGGGCCGCGTGTGTACAGGTGGCTGCCGCCGATCCAGTAAAAATCGCAATTCCGAACCACGATGTTCTCCGACGACGTTCCACTGCAACCGTGTGCCCCGGTGTTCGCGACGGCCAGCCCGTCAATCGTCACATCCTTCGCCCCGCCCCCCAACTGAAGGATGCCGATCCGAGGTGCCGCTTCCATTTCGGCCAGCCCCTCTGCCGGATTGTTTTCCGAATAATAGTAAATCCGGTCGCTTTCGCGGTCGTGGAAAAAGTCGTTCGGTGCTTTCAGCTCCTCAAGACTCCAGCGTTTCCATGCGGCAAAACGTTCCGTCGGTTTCCCTCCTTTTTTCAGCAAGATAATGTTGCCAACGTCCGCCATGAAGCGGAGAGAATCGTATTCCACCAACTCGACCCCCATCGGAAGGAACGAAAACACGCACCCCTCCGGCAGGGAACCGCCGATGAAGAAGGAGATGCGGCCGTCCGTTTTTTCGTCGAACATACCGCTCTGGAACAACACCTCGTAATCGGCCCACGTGTCGGTGATTTTTTCAGGCGATCGCACGCAGAAACCGTAACTTCGCCACGGCTTCCGCGTCTGCATGAGCGAAACATGCTCCATCTTAAACGGGTGGGTCGCCTTCGCGCGGAATTTTAACCGCAACCCCTTATTCCCCGGCAGCCGGAACGGGGCGTTGGTCAATTGCATGAACGTCGATTTCGTCCCGCTTTTTTCGACATGAAGGGTGAATTCCTTAACGCCGTTTTCCTCGGTTTTGGAGAGTTTCGCCTTCGCGTCCCCCTCGCAGTACAACGTCCAATCGTTCGGCGCGATTTCCGGAGCCGGACCCAGCGTCGTGATTTTCGGCGGCTGCGTCGCCCAGAGGTGATCGCCCACCTTTTCCCAACGTTCTGGACGACACAGATCCACGCTCCGCAGAATCAGCGGTTTCGCCTCCTCGCCGACCGTCTCGTACTTTCCCGGCCCTTTTTTCGCGATTTTCCAGAAAACTTCCGGCCCCTTGCCGTAACGGGTATACGTAACGCCGCTGCGACACTGGAGCGAGCCACGCCACACCTCGCCGCTTTTGAACCGAACCGTATCGCCCGGCTGAAACGCGAAGCTGTTAACTTTATCCAGCGTCTGCCACGCCGCGTTTTCCGACGTGCCCGCGTTGGCGTCGCTGCCATGTGTGGCATCCACGTAGTACGTTTCGGCCATGGCTACAGAAGCACATAGAAGCATTGCTAAAATACGATAAATCATGCTATCTTTCCCTCAAAATCATCCAAAAACTTTTAGAGCGATCCTGTCTTTATTTTTTGATTACCAGTTTCCGATCCGTAATATATACCGGAGCGTCGTAAACCGGCATGTTGCGGAATGTCGTTGTGTCGCCTTCCACCACGATGCGGTCGGCGGGAATCTCGTAAATGGCACACGTCACCGTGTCCACCCAGACCGGCTGGTCAAACGTCACCCCCTTCACCACCAGTTGGCCGGGAAGGGTAAGGTTCTCATTTTCCGGATAGTTGGAGCAATCCCAATAGGCGACCAGCGGAATATTCGTCTCCTTCTGGCGGAACGTATAGACGGCGGTCTTTTTGGCACTGTCGAGTTTCACGTCCATTTTTTCCGGCACGATCGACGCATCAAAGACCGAAGCGATCCCCTGCAAAGAATAATACGCCGGCTTGATTTTCAGCACTTTGAAATCTTCGTTGCACTTGACTAGCCCCATCCGTTTCATGAAACGGTCGTCCCGCGTCCGAATCCAGACCGGGTCGATGAATTTGCTGTAACGCTGCGGCTGGTCGTAGGCGGGATCGTAAAACGTAAAGACCAACGTCTCGATTCCATGCCCCAAATCCCCAATCACCCGGCGGGCATTCCACTTGCACTGCGTCAGCTCGCTGTTCCACTTGCCGGACGAAATCGGGTGCGAATAGTGTGCCTGGGACGTCGCTCCCGATTCTCCCTGCCAGATTTTCGCGTTGGGAGCGTACTTTTTCACAACCGCTTCCCATTTCACGACCTGCGGGTAGCATTCGTCCGGATTGACGCGGTAGTCGTGGTAAATGAACCAGTCGAAAAGGTCGATTTTCCCACGTTTCTGGACTTCCTGCAAATATTTTTCGGTGAAGGTGGTATTCGTCCAGCAGAGTACCAAACCCGCAACTTTCGCGTCGGGAATGTTCTTTTTGATAATCTCCGCCGTTCGGATGTTGTTGTCCGCCACCTTTTCCGGCGTATTTCCACGGAAACCGTCCGGCTCATTCCAGCAGGACCAGTCCTTCACATGGGGATAACGCTTGGAAAGCGCATCGACGTACCTGTCCCATGCCGCCAGTGCTTCCTCTCCATGCGGAAGCCCGTCCGACAACGACGCCCCACCGCCCCCCGGATAAATCGGGTTGCCATAGGAGGTTTCCAGCAAAACATCCATCCCCTGCTCCACCAGATAATTCACCTGCCGATCGAGCCACTCGAAATCATAAACTCCCTTTTCCGGCTCGATTTTGGCCCAACCTGCGTGCAGGCGAATCCGGGAAATTCCAAGCGGAGAAATGTATTCCTTGAACTGCTCAAAATCGCCGTAATTTCGCGGCAGCATCTCGCAGCCGATGGCGATATTGCTGTACCCCACCTCCTTCGCGGTGCGGGGAGTGATCGTGCCGATACGCTTGAATCCGGGGTCGAGCGACGTCTGCACCCGGTCGTGCGTGTAGTCAATCGGAATCTGAGCGAACAATGTCGTCGAAACCAGAACGGAAAAAACAGTCAACAGCGCTTTTTTCATCATCCTATCCTTTTCTTTCAAATGGAACGTTACACATCCCTTTGATGTTACCACATCGACAGACCAAAAACAAGGTGTGGTTGTGACCATAGTAAAAAGTTTTGGGATGGCTCACTACTGCTGCATCCATGTTATAAACAGGATAAAAAGAAAAATAAACACTCATAACATAGCGAACGCAGTGAGCGTAGTAAAAAGTTTTGGGA
>JAUNBJ010000025.1 GCA_030535245.1 Planctomycetia bacterium
GCCCACCCCTCCGTAGATATTGCCATAATTTATAAGAGGGACGGAACACTAGGGCTACAAAGGTTTATTTTCGTGACACAGCACCCGTGTCCCAACAACACTCATCCGGGGGCTGGTAAATTTCCGTAAAGACGCTATACTATATTTTGTATATGTATGGATTTTTCGCTCACTTTTCCTTTATCAAGGTTCCTTACCATGACTTCCGCCGCGTCCTTTCCGTTCCATCCCATCAGTGCCCCAGACTACGTTCCGCTCGACAAACTGCGAGAGCTTCAGTCCGACCGATTGGTCCGCATGGTGAAGCGTGTGTACGAAAACGTTCCGTTGTACCGGGAACGAATGCAAAGCAAAGGGGTGAAACCGGAAGATATTCACGACATTACCGACATTTCCAAACTGCCATTCACCATGAAAGCCGATTTGCGCGACACGTACCCCAACGGGCTTTTCGCATCGCCGCAAAAAGACATTGTTCGTCTGCACGCGTCCAGTGGCACCACCGGCAAGCCGATTGTGGTCGCCTACACGCAAGACGATCTGAACGTCTGGAAGGAGACCGTGGCGCGGGCTTTGGTCGGGTTTGGGCTGAAAAAAGAGGACATTATCCAGAATTCTTTCGGGTACGGCCTGTTTACGGGCGGGCTGGGGCTGCACGACGGTGTGGAGCGTTTGGGCGCGACGGTAATCCCGGTTTCCGGCGGCAACACGCAGCGGCAGATCATGCTGATGCGGGATTTTCAGGTGACGGCCATTTCCTGCACCCCCAGCTACTTCATCCATTTGATTGATAAAGCGAAGGAACTGGGGTTCGACTTGCGGGAATTTCCACTGAAAACGGGGATTTTCGGCGCCGAGCCATGGACGGACGCCATGCGGAAAAAGATCGAGGAGATGGCGGGGATTCGGGCCTACGATATTTACGGGCTGTCCGAAATTGTCGGGCCGGGCGTGGGGGCACAATGCTGTATGCAGGAGGGGTTGCACCTGTTCGAGGATCATTATTATCCGGAAATCATCGATCCGGAAACGTGCGAAGTGCTTCCCGACGGCCAGGAAGGGGAACTGGTGCTGACGACGCTCAGCAAAGACGCCATGCCGATGCTCCGTTACCGAACGCGTGATTTGACGACCATTGAAAGCACGGCGTGTCCCTGCGGTCGAACGATTCGTCGCATTCGTCGTATTGCGCGTCGGAGCGACGACATGCTCATCCTGCGTGGGGTCAACGTGTTTCCGTCGCAGATCGAGACGGGAATCTTGCGGGTTCCGGGCACGACGCCGCATTATCAGATTGTGTTGACGCGGGTGGACGGGCTGGATCAGATTGAGGTTCGTGTGGAAGTCAGTGCCGAGTCGTTGGGCGACACGGTGGCGTCGGTGGAGATTTTCCGGCGGAGTGTCACCCAGTCGATCGAGAACATTATCGGTTTGCGGGTCAAGGTGACGCTTGTCACGCCGCGGACGTTGGAGCGGAGTGAGGGAAAAATCAAGCGGGTGATCGACAATCGAAACGCGTAAAGGAACGGCAGATGACACGACGGGCGGTGGTACAGCGATTGCAGGCACTGCGGGTTGCGGGGGTCGAGGAAGTGGATCGGGCGAAGGCGGAAAAACTGCTTGCGCAACTGTCCGAGTTCGACGCTGCGACGTCGCTTCCGGAAAAGCCGCGTCCGGTGTACCAGCCCCCGAAACCGACGGTGGAGGAACCTGTGAAGAAGAAAAAACGGGCGGAAGCGTTGCCGATTGTCGTGTCGAACGACGATTTTTCGGAGCTTATCGCCATGGAGGACCGGCACGCGGCGCTGGCGATTCTGAGGGAAAAGGTCGCACGCTGCACGCGGTGCCTGGAGTTGGTTTCCAGCCGCAAACAAACGGTTTTGGGAACGGGCAACCCGTATGCCCGGCTGATGTTTGTAGGGGAGGCTCCCGGTCGGGACGAGGACGAACAGGGGATTCCGTTTGTGGGGCGTGCCGGGCAGCTTCTGACCAAAATGATCGAGTCGGGGATGAAAATTTCACGGGAGAACGACACGTACATCTGCAACATTTTGCGGTGTCGTCCGCCGGGAAACCGAGCACCGCTTCCCGACGAGGCGGCAAAGTGCCGGCAATTTTTAGACGCGCAGATCGCGTTGGTGAAACCGGAGTTTATTTGTTGTCTGGGTGCGTCGGCGGCGCAGTTTTTGCTGGACACGACGACGACCATCAGCCGGATGCGGGGGCAGAAATATTATTATCATAACGCCACGGTGGTTTGTACGTACCACCCGGCCTACCTGCTTCGCAACCCGGCGCAGAAGGCGGCCACGTGGCAGGATTTGCAGTTCCTGATGGAGCTGATGGGGCTTGAAAAATCGTAACGAGGAAAAAAGATGTCGGATAAGGTTTTGGCGGCCGAAGCGCTGCGTTGGAAAAAATTTCCGGTACTCAACGACGGTTTTGTCTGTCTGGTAGACTGCATGGGGGACGACAGTGCGATCACGCAGGCGGCCCGCGTCAGTTATGGTGAGGGAACGCGGCAGATTTCCGATGATCGAACGTTGATACGGTATCTTTTGCGGCACCGGCATACGACGCCGTTTGAAATGGCGGTGGTGAAGTTTCTGGTTCGCGTCCCGATGGACACGTGGCGGCAGTGGATTCGTCACCGTACGGCGTCGGTCAACGAGTACAGCACGCGTTACTCGATTGCTATCGACAGTATGCAGGCGACGCCGGAGGATGGCTGGCGTTTTCAGGCGACGGACAATCGGCAGGGGAGTTGTGGTTTTTGCAGTGCGGCGGCGGGGCGTGAATTGACCCAGAGCGAAGCGAAATTCCACCAGGCGGCTCGCGATTTGTACCAGCAGCGTCTGGATGCGGGGATTGCGCGGGAGCAGGCACGGAAGGATTTGCCCCTTTCGACGTACACCGAGGCGTACTGGAAGATGGATTTGCACAACCTGCTGCATTTTCTCATGCTTCGGATGGAGTCGCACGCGCAGGTGGAAATTCGGGAATACGCGACGGTTATCGGCGAGCAGATTTTGCGTCCGCTGTTTCCCCTGACGTGGGAGGCGTTTCAGGACTATATTCTGGAAGCGACGACGTTGACGCGGTTGGATCGGGATGTGATTCGGCGGCTGGCGGCGTCGGGGAACGTTCCGGCGACGGAGGAACAGTTTTGGGCGGTTCAGGACGACACGTGGAAAGCGATGAAACGGTGTCGTGAACGGGACGAATGCCTGGAAAAAATGCGGCTTTTAGGGCTGGTGAAGTAAAACGGGCGTATTTTTTAATTTTTAAGAAAGACACGAACATGATTCTCAACACGCTGGAAACCCTTTTCCGACCGATTCTGGAAAAATATACCGACCATCCTGAAAAATTTTTCGGCATGATTACCCGCTGCAACGATCCCAAATTTGGCGACTATCAGGCCAATTTTGCCATGGGGCTGGCCAAGTCGCTGGGAAAGAAACCGCGAGACGTGGCGGCGGAGCTGCGGGATGCCGTGATGGAAAACGCCGTGGCCAGAGAGATGTTCGAGAAGATCGACATTGCGGGGCCAGGGTTTTTGAACCTGACGTTTTCGGAAACGTGGCTGAAAAAGATGCTCCTGACGGCAGCCGCAGACGGACGCCTGGGGATTCCGATGGCGGAAAAACCGCAAACGATCGTGCTGGATTATTCTTCGCCGAACGTGGCCAAACCGATGCACGTCGGGCACATTCGTTCGACGGTGATTGGCAATTCGCTGTATCGAATTTTAAAATTCCTCGGCCACCGGGTGATCGGCGACAACCATCTGGGGGATTGGGGAACGCAGTTTGGAATGATTCTGTGGGGTTGGAAGCATTTTCGCGACGAAGCGGCGTTTGCCGAAAAGCCGGTGGAGGAACTGACGCGGCTGTACCGTCTGGCCCGGCAGAAGATGGACGAGAACGAGGCGATTGCCGACGAATGCCGGCGTGAGACGGAAAAGCTGCACTCTGGCGACGCGGAAAATCGGGCGTTGTGGAGCCGATTCATGCCGTTTTGTCTGGACGAAATCGACCGGGTGTATCGTCGGCTGGACGTGACGTTCGACGAAACGTTGGGCGAGAGTTTTTACAACGACCGGCTCCCTCAGGTTGTCGAAATCCTTCAGGAAAAGGGGCTGATTACGGAAAGCGACGGGGCCAAATGTGTATTTTTACCAGGCAGGGAAGCGCCGATGATCGTTCAGAAAAGCGACGGAGCGTACCTGTACGCCACCACCGACCTGGCGACGGTGATGTATCGGATGGAGCAATTTCATCCCGACGCAATCCTTTACATTGTCGACCACCGGCAGAGCGAGCATTTCGAGATGTTTTTTGAAACGGCCCGAAAACTGGGCTACGAGCAGGTCGATTTGCGGCACGTCAAGTTCGGCACGGTTTTGGGGGAGGATCGCCGTCCGTTCAAAACCCGCAGCGGCGACACGGTAGGCCTGGAAGGGTTACTCGACGAAGCGGTGGAGCGGGCCAAAAAGATTCTGGTCGAAAACGGAACCGAAACCGACGTGGACGAAACCGCCAGCCGTATCGGGATTGCCGCCCTCAAGTATGCCGACCTTTCGCAGAACCGGGACAGCGACTACATTTTTTCCTACGACAAAATGCTCGCCATGAACGGCAACACGGCGACGTACATGCAGTACGCGTATGCCCGTGTGTGCAGCATTTTCACGAAGGCCAACGACGGCAAGCGTCCGGAGTGCGGCCCCATCGATTGGACGCACCCTTCGGAACGGGCGTTAGCGATGGAGCTTCTGCGATTCGACGACGCGCTGGCCGCCGTGGTGAAAGATTACCGTCCGAACTTTTTGTCCAACTATTTATACGATTTGGCCAACCGGTACAGCGTGTTTTTCGAGAACTGTTCCGTACTGCGGGCCGAGTCCGAGGAAATCCGCCGTTCCCGCCTCCGCCTGTGCGACCTGACCGCCCGGACGCTCCAAAAGGGGTTGGAACTGCTGGGCATTCAGGTGGTTTCCCGAATGTAATCGAAGCGAGCGGGAATCGGTTTGATGGAAACATTCGCACCTTTACCCTCCCTGCCAGCGTCGGGTGTGTTCGTCCTTTTGCAGCACGAAACCTCCGACGGCGTTCATTGGGACCTGATTCTGGACGTGGAAGGCGCAAAACGGCTGCCGACGTGGCGGTTTTCCGTTCCTCCCAACGTTCCGGGGGCCGACGCGACGTGTCGGAGAAATTTTGACCATCGCCGGATGTATTTGACCTACTCCGGCCCGGTTCACGGAGATCGAGGGTACGTCGTGCCGTGGGCCACTGGCACGTACCAATGTATTGAAAAGACCGACAGGTTCTGGAAGGTGGAGCTGGTCGGTTCCTTTCCCAACCCCATTTTATCATCAGACACATCATGCAGACAGAATACGACGTTATCGTTATTGGTTCCGGCCTTGGAGGAATGACTGCCGCCAATCTTTTGGCTCGCAACGGGCTTCGCGTCCTTTTGTGTGAGCACCACCACAAACTCGGCGGGCTGGCCACATGGTTTCATCGCAGGGGAGGGGCGGTGTTCGACGTTTCCCTGCATGGTTTCCCGGTCGGCATGATTAAAAGCTGCCGTCGTTACTGGACGCGTGAAATTGCCGATTCCATCGTTCAACTGAAGGACATTCGGTTTGACAACCCGATGTTTCAGATTCAGACGACGTTCAATCGCGAGGACTTCACCAAGCTTTTAATCGAGCGTTTTGGGATTGCTCCGGAGACGGTCGAGGCGTTTTTCGACAAGGCCCGAAGCATGACGTTTGTCGACGACCAAAGTTTGAAAACGCGAGACCTGTTCGAGCAGTTTTTTCCCGGTCGCGACGACGTGGTGCGGCTGTTGATGGAACCGATCACCTACGCCAACGGTTCTACGCTGGACGAACCGGCGATCACCTACGGAATCGTGTTTTCCAACTTCATGTCGAAGGGGGTGTTCACGTTCGTTGGCGGTACCGAAAAACTGATCGGGCTGATGAAGGCGGAGATGGAGAAAAACGGCGTGGATATCGCTTTGAACTGCCGCATCGACCGCATCGACGTGGAAAAGGGCCGGGTGGCCGGGGTCGTCGCAAACGGGCAGCACGTTCGGGCCAAGTCGGTTCTTTCCAACGGCAACCTGAAAAGCACCCTTTTCAAAATGGTCGGCGAGGAGCATTTCTCCAAACCGTTCCTCGACGAGGCGCGGGCCGTTCGGCTGAACAACTCCAGCTGCCAGGTTTATCTTTCCATTCGTGAGGGGGAAACCATCGACGAATCGGCCTGCGGCGACCTGCTGTTCACTTCCACCGCTCCGAAATTCGACACGAAAATGCTACTCAGCCGTGACATCACGAGCCGGACGTATTCGTTTTACTACCCCCGCACGCGGCCCGGAAGCAATCGGTACTCGGTCGTCTCCAGCACCAACGCCAACTACGACGACTGGGCCGGTCTTTCCCCCGAAGCGTACGAGGCGTCGAAGAAAGACCTGATTGAGGATACCCTCCGGGCCATTTCCAAATACATCCCCGACATCCGGGACAAGGTGGATTGGGTGGAGGCTGCCACGCCCCGTACGTTTGAACGCTACACCCTGCACGAAGGGGGGGCCAGTTTCGGCACGAAGTTCGAGGGGCTGGCCATCAGTCGGCGGCTTCCAGAGGAAATCCCCGGACTGTTCCATGCCGGAAGCGTCGGTATCATCATGAGCGGCTGGCTGGGTGCGGTGAATTACGGCGTCATTGTTGCCAACGAAGTGGATGCCTTCGTGCGGAGTCGATGAATCGCATCAGATTCTCCATGACGGCGTCCAAATCCTCGCGGCAGGTGCGTTGTGCTTCGGAAAATGGCACGGCCCGGCGGTTGGTGCTGAACACGGCGGTAATTCCTTCCGCATATACCGCCGAAACGTCCCCTTCCACATCCCCCACTATGGCGACGACCGGAACGCCAAACGGACGCACCCGTCGCGACACCCCCAGCACCACCTTGCCGCGAAGGCTTTGCGTGTCGAGCCTCCCTTCGCCCGTAAAAACCATGTCGGTATCTTTCAAAAGCGTTTCGAGCGACACGGCGTCGAGCACGGCGTCAATTCCCATCTGAAGCCGGGAACCCCAAAACGCCGCCATGCCGCCCCCCATTCCCCCGGCCGCCCCCGCTCCGGGGAGTTTTGAAATAGCGATCCCCATTTTCTGAAGCGTGTGGGAAAGATGTTGCAGTCCCGCGTCCAGGCGTGCCACCATCGCCGCGTCGGCTCCCTTTTGCGGCGCAAAGACGAAGGCCGCCCCCTCCGGGCCAAAGAGCGGATTGTCAATGTCGCACATCGTGACGATTTCCACACCGTCCAGAAGGGGATTTCGGGCAGAAACGTCGATGGCCGCCACCTCGGTAAGCGTACCGCCGGTCGGAAGAAACGCTTTCCCCGACGCGTCGTAAAAACGGACGCCACATGCCGCCGCCGCACCACATCCACCATCGTTCGTGCAGCTTCCGCCCAGCCCCAGAATGATTTTGCGTGCTCCCCGCGACGCCGCCTCCAAAAGCAGTTCACCAACCCCGTAGGTCGTGGTTTTTTCCGGGTTTTTCATCCCCTCCACCTGCGGCAACCCGGCACACGCTGCCATTTCCACCACGGCCGTACCGTTGGCAAGCCACCCATAAAACGCCGGGATTTTCTCCCCAAACGGACCGGAAACCTCCACGAACCTTTTCTCACCACCCAATGCCGCCAGAAACGCGTCCACCGTCCCCTCGCCACCGTCTGCCACCGGGACGCTCCGCACCCCTGCCTGGGGATAAACCCGACGAATCCCCCGTTCCATTCGTTCGCAAACTTCCCCCGACGACATCGAACCTTTGAACGAATCGGGAATCAACAGGAAATTCGGCATTTTCAGACCTGGCACTGTACAAAAAAGAAAAATAAAAAAATAAATATTAATAATAGCGAACGTAGTGAGCGTAGTAAAAGTTTTTTGAAGCCCGGTACGACCGGGAGCGACTACGGCTACCGCCGGTTGCTACATCACCGGGAGGCAGGCGCTAACGCTTCTGGCCTCCCTGCCCCGGGTGCGGGGCGGCACATTACGGCTGCCGCCGGTTGCTACATCACCGGGAGGCAGGCGCTAACGCTTCTGGCCTCCCTTATTCTATCACGCTTCCTCCCCAGACCCCACCTCCCAAAACTTTTTACTATGTTTACAAGGGACTAATTTTTGGAGGATTTCTTTTTCTTCGCGCCGTCCAGTTTTTGCGGTTTGATCAGCTGCGTGGAACGATCCAGTTTCAGGATGATTTTGCGACTCTCGTCCCGATGGATCGAATCAATCACCATCTGCTGCCCCTGTTCGGGAATATCCAGACGTAGCATGAACGTACCATCCGGCTGCACGGCGACCCACTCGTCGTTGACCGTCACACGACTGTCCGGCACGGTGCTGCCATACACGACGATTTCCGTCTCCACCCGAAGCGGATAATCGGCAAACGTTTTGGCCTCGCCGGTATCTTCGACCGAAAACAACGCGTTGGTTTTGGATGTCCATTTCCGCGAAAGATTGTGGTTGCTGGGCGACCAGTCGGGAATGCTGGCGGGTTTCAGTTCGCAGGCCGTCATCCACGAAGATTCCGTCGATTTCTCGTAGCGAAGCACGCGTCGCACCTGCGGCGTGGAAATGACGTTCCCTTTGAGCAGTGCGTGAAACCGCTGGCCGGCCAGGTAGCCGATTTCGATCTGGTACGTCGCGGGAGGATTCGTCACCGGAATGAACCAGTGGTTGACAAATCCATGAACGAAAATGTCGCGGTCATGCTGAAACCGCACGCCGGTGCCCGCATCGCCATCGCTCAAAAGCGTGACGCGAAGGATCGGTTTGGCATCGTACCAGAGCTGTCCCATGGCCGCCTTGGCCCGCTCGATGGTTTTTCGCCGGATCGCCCACGTCACGTGCAGCCAGTACGGGTCGATCACCGCCACGTCAAGGGATTCTTCCTCGATATCGTCCGCAGCGTCGGGGCAGTAGGCCAGGTCCATCCGCCGCGATTTACGAAAAGACGACACCGACGCAGCACTGTTGTCGGCACCACGAAACGGCACGGTTGGCCCGGTGGCAAACGTCGAACCCCCCGTCGCCTGGGAAGCAAAAAACGCCCCTTCGGAAGCATGTCGGTCGGTTCCAAACGAGCGTGTGGCGTTCCGAAAAGAGGGGTCGCGTTCGGTCATTTTTTCCACGATTCGGTCTACCAAATCGCATTTTCGCATACTGTGTAATCGGGTGATTCCATATTTCTTTGCCAACGGGGTAAGCTGTTGAATGGTCATTTTTTTCATGTCAGCGATACTGGGCATGGAATTTCCTCCGAAACAGGGCATACGGAATAAGAATGGCAGGTGCGCATACGGTATAAAAAACAGCGGGATTTATTATAGCCATCCTCCCGCCTTTTTCAATGGGAAGGATGAATTTTTTTGAAAAAAACTCCCCTCTTTCGCTAAATTTTTCCCAAGCCCTTGACGCTGAAAATCCGATACGGTACAATTAATTCTCAAGGAAAGAAGGAGTGCACCATGAAAATATCCGCCCCGGCCAAGGTCAATCTCTTTTTTGAAGTCCATCGACGTCGCGCCGACGGTTACCATGAAATCGAAAGCCTGGTTTCTGCCGTGACGCTTTTCGACACGCTGGAAGCGGAGCGTCGAAACGATGGAGAAGTGCGTCTGACGGTCAAAATCCCGGAGGAAGCTCCTTTTCCGAAACTTTTTGCGTCCACACCGATTCCCACGGGGGAAACGAATCTGGTCTGCCGGGCCGCGAAACGGTTGGCCGAAGCGGTTTCTCCAGAAAAATTTTGCGGTGCGGATATAATACTCTGGAAACGCATTCCGTCCGAAGCGGGATTGGGAGGCGGCTCCAGTGACGCGGCGGCGACGTTGGTGTTGCTCAACGCGTTGGCCGAGCTGGGCCTTTCGAGGGAGCGGCTGCGGGAACTGGGACAGAAACTGGGGTGCGACGTGCCGCTGTTTCTGACCGATTCGCCGGTCGTTTGCACGTCGTTGGGCGAGTCGCTGGAAACCGTACCGGGTGCGGCGTCACTGCCGAAATTGTCGTTGGTATTGATCAAGCCGTCCGCCGGATTGTCCACGCCCCAGGTTTACCGGAACAGTACCCCACGGGAAAAGGCTTCGGAACCGATAAAAATGAACCTTTCCCACCTGCTGGCGTACTGGAAAAAGGGCGACCTTTCAGGCATCGCGGGGCAATTGTTCAACCGGCTGGAAGCTCCGGCGAAAACCCTTTTGCCGGAAATCGGTGAAATCCGACAGGCGTGCATGTCCCTGGACGATCCATGCGTCGGTTTTTCCATGACCGGCAGCGGTTCCGCCTGTTTCGGGTTATGCAGGGATGAACGCCATGCACAACATGTCGCGGAATGCCTGAAAAAGCGTTCGACCTGGACGGTCTTCCCGGTCGAAACGTTGTCAATCATTCAGAAGGAGATACTCCCGTGAAAATCACAGAAGTCCGCATCAAACTGATGGAAGATGCCAGCGAACGGCTCAAGGCGTTCTGCTCGATTACGTTTGACGACTGCTTCGTCATTCGCGACTTAAAAATCATCGACGGCGTGAATGGTTATTTCGTCGCCATGCCGAGCCGAAAACTGACGGCGCACTGTCCGGTGTGCCGTTACAAAAACGCGATTCGGGCTGCGTTCTGCAACCAGTGCGGCGCCCGCCTGCCGCAGGTTCCCCCCTCGCGGGACCTGGATGGTCGTGCCAAGCTGTACGCCGACATTGCCCACCCCATCAACTCCGCCGCCAGGGAGATGATCCAGCAGGAAGTCATCGCCGCCTACGAGGAGGAAAAAATCCGCGCCAAGGCTCCCGGTTACGTTTCGCGATACGACGATTTTGACATGGATTTTGCCGAGGAGATGGAATTCGAGACACGCATGGCCGTGGATACCCCGGAAACGACCCGCCCCCCAGCTTCCTCTCCCGCAATGGAACGAAATTTCGGCGCCGGCGTGTTTGAGTAAAATACGGCGTATCGACATTCTTGCCAAAACATGCAACGTTAGCGTCGGCCTTTAGGACGTCGCTAACGACCCCCCATTCTATCTTAAAATGCCCCTGGGTTGACAGTTCGGTGGGACATACGTTACAATAGTCCTGTAAATATTTCTGTTTTGTTCTCTGCCGAAATGAAAGGAATTTGAAATGAAACGATGGGCTATCCTGATGGCGTGGTGTTTTTCCGCAATTGTCTATGCGGAGGACGCGACGGTAACGTATCTGTTGATGGATGGGAAAACCGAGGTTCAAACCGTGTCGCTTGTAGAAAAGGGAGATACGCAGTTCCTGAGGATTCCCAAGACGGACGTTCCGGCCAACGTCAAACGAATCGACATTCTTCACCCACGGGCCGTAGCAAAGGCCGGAGATGCGGGATTTTATGTGTTCTGCAACGGGATGTATGGGGAATTTAAGGAGCGTCCCAATACGGAAAGCACCTGCCCGCACGTCACGATGCCGATTTATGGTGTCAAAACGCCCGGCGTGGCCATGACGGTGCTTCATACCGGAATGCGTTACGAAACCAACGCGGTGGTGAACGTTCGGGACAACGCGTACAAGGTTTTCTCCCGCGTGAAGCTGGAAGGGGACGCGCCTTACGACGACATTGCCATGGAATACCACCTGCTTCCCCAGACCGCTACGTATGCCGACATGGCCCGCGTTTATCGGAAATTCCAGCTGGACAACGGCGTGGTGAAACCGTTGAAGGAACGGATTCAGGGACGTCCGGAGCTGGCATACGCGGCAAACTCGATGGAGGTGCGCGTTCGGTTGGGCTGGAAGCCGGTGCCGTCGCCGGTGGCAGAGCAGAATGCGGAAAACGAACCGCCCATGAAGGTGGTGATTACGTTTGACCGCTTCATGCAGATTATCGACGCGTTTAAGAAAGCGGGAGTGAACGAAGCGGAATTCTGCCTGGTGGGTTGGAACATTGGCGGGCATGACGGGCGCTATCCGCAGATTTTCCCGGTGGACCCGCGACTGGGCGGCGAGGCGAAACTCCGGGAGGCGATTCAGAAAGCACAAAAAGAAGGCTTCCAGATTGTCTGTCACACGAATTATTCCGACGCGTATCGTGCGTCGCAGATTGGCGGACGGTGGGATGAGAATTACCTGCTGGTGCGCAAGGATGGCCAATTCAACAACTACACGACGTGGGGCGGCGGCAACATGTACGAAACCTGCCCGAAAGAGATGTTCGAGCGATTTCCGCACGAAGATTTTCCGAAGTTGAAAGACCTCGGTTTTCGTGGGCTGCATTACATCGACGTTTTCTCGACAGTCAACCCGCGAACCTGCTACTCCAAAGAACACCCCTTAACGAAAGAGGGATATGCGTTCTGGACGAACAAGATTTTCGAGATGGCTCAAAACGAAATGGGGGGACTCGGTTCGGAAGGGGGATTTGACTACTGCATCTCCCATTTGGACTACGCGTTGTACCTTTCGTTTTACAACCCCAGCACCCCCGTGAAGGGGCCGTTCGACCGCCACGTTCCGTTCTGGCAGCTGGTGTACAACGGCATTGTGTTGAACAATCCGTACACCGCCTGCACGAATTACACCATCAAAGACCGTCTGGCCCAACTCAAGCTGGTCGAGTTTGGTGGACGTCCGATGTTCTATTTCTATTCCAAGTTCAAAAGCTCCGGCAGCAACTGGATGGGGGACGCCGACATTCGCTGCGGCGACGAGAAGGAGTTGGCCGACGCGATTGCCGCCATACAGAAAGGGTATCAGGAGTTCCAGTCGCTCAAACATTTGCAGTACGAGTTCATGGAATCCCACGACAAACTTGCGGACGACGTGTTCCTGACGAAATTTTCCGACGGCACACGGATTGTCACCAACTACCGAAACGAGGAGTTCTCTTTTGAAGGGAAAACCGTACCGGCCATGGATTACCTCCTGCTAAAATAGTATTCGGCACTTTCTAAAAACCCAATTCCGGTTTTAGAAGGTTCCGTTCGATTTCGTGGGCTTCGCATCTGGGGGGAGAATCTTTTTCTCAAAAAGGTTCTTCCCCCGATGCTGTTTTCAACCAAGTTCTTTATTTAATAACCCTTACCCGTTCCACCTTCCGCGGCGTCGCGTCCAACACCACGATGCGGACCCCATTCACCTCCGCCTCCTCGCCAGCGACCGGAACATGCCCCAGAACCGTCAGCAACATCCCCCCAACCGTCTCGTAATCATCTTCTTCCGGAAACTCCACTTCCAGACGCTGATTCACCTCGTCGATGTGCGTCTGCCCCAAGACCACCGCCGAGCCGTCCGCTTCCAGAACGATCTCCTCCTGCGGCGTCTTGTCCGTCTCGTCCGTAATCTCCCCGACAATCTCCTCCAGGATGTCCTCCAACGTCACGATTCCCGTCACGCCCCCATATTCGTCCAATACAATCGCGAAATGGTTGTGCGTCTGCAAAAACTCCCGTAAGAGAATCGGAACCTGCTTCGTCTCCGGAACAAACACGGGCGATCGCAACGTCGCAAGCCAGTTTTTGTCCGTCACTTCCAACAGGTCTTTCGCATACAAAACCCCGATAATGTCGTCACGATTCTTTTCAAAGATCGGAATCCGCGAAAGCTGCGTGTCGTTGACAAACGTCAACATTTCCTCCCACGACGCTCCTTTGGAGAGACTGTACATCTCCGTTCGCGGCGTCATGATCTCGGAAACCGACGTCTCGTCCAGCTCCATGATCCGCTCGATCATCACCCGCGCGTCGTTCTCCAAAAATCCATCCCGATGCCCCTCCGTGACAATCGACCGAATTTCCTCCTCCAGCTGATCCTCCTCGGCCACCGTTTCCGGCAGCCCGGCCAGACGCAGCACGACAATTTCACAAAGTCGATACGCCAACCACAACGGAGAAAAGAACCACGACAGCAAGCGACAGATCGGCCAGCACCAGTAAACCACGGACGTGGCCAGCACCTTCCCAAGTGGTCGCGAAAGCCCATACGCCGCCGCCATGTACAGAACAAAAAAACCGACCAAAGTCCCGGCATTCCCCGCCGCCAACATGCCTCCCAGGATCGGAACCCCAAACAGCAACATCCCCCGCCCCAGCTCCAGCGACTTGCCGACGTTCTCGTCCTGCGCAATGATCTGGGTAAACAACGCATCGCGTCCATCCTTGCCGCACCGTTTTTCCAGATCGTGACGGACAAACGCCCGCAGCGCTTCGCAAAGAACGGAAAGCAAAAACAATCCACCGCAGGCCGCGGCAAAAAAAACAGGCAGGTGTTCCATGGTCAGTCTTTGTCGTGTAGTCCCTCAGGAACGTCGATACCAACAGCACGCAGGCAGTCCACCTCCCCCTGCCGCATTTCGGCCAAATCCTTCAGGGTGTGGTCGTCCAGCCCCGTCAAATGGAGCGTCCCGTGAATAATATAAAGCAGCACCTCGCACTCCGGCGTCCAGCCTCGACCGATTTTCTTCGATTCCCGAAGGGCCGTATCGGTACTGACGACGATCTCCCCCTCCAACCGTTTCGGCGAATCGCTCAGCGGAAAACTGATCACATCGGTCGGACAGTCGTGTTGAAGGAACTGCCGGTTGATTTCATGAATGGCCGGATCGTCCACCAACGCCACGCTGATTTCAGCATCCCGGATTTTTCCATACCGAAGCGCTGCAAAAACGGCGTCGTGAATGCGGGATTCTTCCATAACGATGGCAGTCTGTTCGTCGGTAAAATAAATTTGATACATGATTTCAGGAATTGGCGGGAACAGGTCGGCCCGTCTTTTCGACGACGATCCGTTCCGGATATTTGATACGTCCGTGGTGATACGAAATCAGCCCCTTAATAATACAGTCCTCCACCACGCGAAGGTCGGAAAGGGTCATGCCGCTTTCATCGAACTGGCTGTCCTCCATCCGGGCCTGCGAAATTTTGCGTACCAACCCCTCAATCCGGGCCGGTGCGGGATCGACCAGCGAACGGCAGGCACTTTCGCACGAGTCGGCCAACATCAGCACGACCGCCTCTTTCGTCTGCGGTTTCAGGCAGGGATAACGGAACGTGCTCTCGTCCACGTCGGGAACCTTGGCGTCGAGTGTGGCCCGGTTCTTCGCTGCATTATAAAACGAACCGACAAGCGTCGAACCATGATGTTGCTCGATCAGGTCGATGATCTGTTCCGGAAGGTGGTACTGCCGTGCCAGCTCAATCCCGTTTTTGACATGCGCAATGATGATCAGGGCACTCATGGTCGGTTCCAGCGCGTCGTGCGGGTTCCCCGTAGCGGGGGACTGGTTTTCGGCGTAATATTCCGGTTTGTAAATTTTCCCAATGTCGTGATAATATGCGGCAGTACGCACCAAAAGCCCGTCGGCATTGATGGCGTCGGCAGCTTTCTCGGCAATCGTGCCCAACGCGATGGAATGGTTGTACGTACTCGGAGCACGCGTCACCAGCTCGTTCAAAAGCGGGTTGGAAACGTCGCACAGCTCCAAAAGCCGCGCATCGGAAAGCACCCCCAGAAACCGCTCCAAAAATGGAATCAGCCCCTGAATCAAAAGCCCGGCGGTCAGAAGCTGAAGGATCGTGTGCATGGTGATGTCCAAAAGCTCGTACCCCATCGGCATTCCTGTCAGGATGTCGATGCTCGATGCGGTAAGGACGGAACCCAAAATAGCGTAAAGGGCAATTTTTACGAACTGCACCCGTCCGCGAAGCCGATCCAGCGGCAACGTTACCATCAGCAAAATCCCAAGATAGAAGAACAACTCCAACTGGGAAAGCCCCAACGCCATGGAGGTAAAAATCGCCAGGATGGCACCAAGTACCACCCCCACGCGGCGACGGTATTGGATCGTGATGATCTGACTGTAAAGGATCAGCGGAAGCAGGCCGTACCGCATGGAATCGGTGGAGAGCCAGACGGCGGCAAACAGGGTCAGCACCGAGAACGAAAGCACCGTAATCAGCCGTTCCATATCGGCAATCATCTGCGGTGCAACAAGCGTAACGTAGTACGCCGTCAGCAACAGCAACAGCAGCATGAACAGGTATCCCGCAGACGCCCGTGCCAAACATTGCTGCCACGTCCGCGTTTTCAGCCACGCCTCGTTTTCGATCCGCAAAAGCGACACCATGGCAGGGGTCAGCAACGTCGGCACCAGCACCCCGTCCCGCATGGTAGCCGGCACGATTCGCTGCGACGTTTCGTACTGCTTTTCGACCCGCACCACGTTGTCCCGTGCCAATTGCATCGCTTTTTGCGTCAGCGTCAGGTCGCGTGTCAGGTTCGATTTCCAGTTCCGGCAAATGCAGTAATACACCAAATCTCCGTCGTGGTCGGAACCGACGACCTGCCGAATCGCCTGCCGCAGACGGAAATTCCGCTCGATCAACACGTCGGCCAGCGGCACCGTTTCCCGCCGGGACTCCAACGACGCGGGCATGTCCGGGGTTGGCTCCACGATATCCACCTGGCTTTGCGACCCCCGCGCCAGCGGATCTTCCACCACGTCCGACACATGCAAAAGCCCACAGCGAAAGAATGGATTCATCGCCTCGCCCAACTTGCTGCAAACCTTGCTCAGCAAATCGTCCAGCGGCGGAATGACCGGCTCGGCGGGAATCGGCTCGGCAGGAACGGCAGGAACGGCGGGAACCGTCGATGGGGTTGGCGGCGCCGCTTCCATGGGGTGCGGTTCCGCAGGCGTCGCGGCCATCTCCGCTGCCGGTTCCGACACCGTGTCCGTCTGGGATTGGGTGGGGGGTTCTTTCGTCGCGTCGCCCGCCTCTGGCATGGTTTCCGAGGTGGCTTCCGAAGGGGTTTCCGGCTTGGAAATCCTCGACGGTGCGGCAGGCTTGGGCAATCCCTCCGTCGGCGGCGTGGGAACAACCACCGTCGGTGGTGGCGTCACCGGACGCGGCGGTTCCACTTTCGGGTGCAAAAATTTGAAAAACCCACGGGACTCCTCGGCCGATTCCGTCGATTCCGTCACCCCTTCCAGAGGCGAGAACTGCTCTTTCAATTCTCCCGGCAGCGCCTCGAACGATTCGTATTGCATCGCCTGCTCCAGAATACGACGGATGGCGTTGATGTTGGTGACGAGCGTTTCATTATCGCTGTTTCGCGTGTAAATATACGGCACCTTGGCGGCGGCTATCTCCCGATTTCGTTCGGTTTCGTCGTCGTTGTACGTGATGAACGGAACGCGGGCCACAATATCGCGCTGGATGGTCGCCCCCACGTAATACGGGAACGGCGGGTTCCAGATTCGCATGACCGCCCCCATGGCCAGCATGGCCAGAATCCCCAACCCCATTCGGGCCACAACGTCTTGATGACGCAGGGATTCCAGCGTTTGCCGGAAGCGTCGGGGCATGGCCAGGGACGCCAGTCGTCGGGTTCGTGCTTTGGAAGTTTCGGTTGACATGTTTATTCGTATGCCCGGATAATCTGTTGAACCAGGTCGTGACGAACGACATCCTTTTCGCCCATTTTGACGACCGCCACGTCAGGAATATTTTCAAGCCGTTTTACTGCGTCCAGAAGTCCGCTCGGCGTGTTACGAGGCAAATCCACCTGCGTGACATCTCCCGAAATCACCATGCGGGAGTTCGCTCCCAGACGTGTTAAAAACATCTTCATCTGGGAAAGGGTGGTATTCTGCGCTTCGTCCAATATAATAAAAGCGTCGTTGAGCGTCCGGCCACGCATGTATGCCAACGGACTCATCTCGATCACCTCGTCCTCCGTCAGACGCTTGAGCATCTGCGGATCCATCATATCTTTCAACGCGTCGAAAAGCGGACGCAGGTACGGGTCGATTTTGGCTTTCAAATCTCCCGGTAAAAAACCGAGACTCTCCCCCGCCTCCACCGCCGGACGGACCAGAATCAGGCGTTTGATTTTTCCCGCCTTCATCGCCGCGACCGCCGCCGCCACCGCCAGGTACGTTTTGCCCGTCCCCGCCGGGCCGATACAGAAAACGATTTCATTCTCCGCCAGCTTCCGAAGGTACTGCGCCTGCCCCGAAGTCCGCGGACGAAAACGCCGTCCGTTAAAAACCTCCAAAGGCACTTCCGGTAAGATCGCGTTCTCCCCACTTTCCAGGTCGGTTTCCGCATCCTGAATGTGAGACAACAGGCACTGCAAATCCTCGTCCGTCAATTCCTCCCGCTTCATCAGCTTGTCGCGCATGACACGAAACAGCTCCATCGACAGCTCGACCGCCTGTGCCGGGCCATGAAAGAAAATAACGTTGCCACGCGACCAGATACGAACGCCCAAAGCGTCGCTGACACGTCGCTGATACCGATCCTGAAATCCAAACAACGCCACCAACGGCAGTGTTTCCGGAAGCGTAAAAGTTCTTTCGATCATGTACATTCCCGAAACCGTTCGGGAGTCCTGGGGTGATAAAAAACGAAACCGGTCGATAGACCCTGTTGCGTCGGACATGAATATTATGCAACGGAATTCATGTAAAAAGCCCGTCTATTATACATCGAAAGGGGGCAGGAGGGAACCCAGGGGGGGTAGCGTCGTGGAATCATCCTGTTTATACTATATTTTCACCCTTGATACAAGAGGAAAACCGATGGATGCGAACCGTTATCAACGTCAAATCAATTTTACCCATTTTAATGCCGAAAGTCAAGGGCGACTCCGAAAGGCGTCGGTTCTGATTTGCGGCTGCGGCGGATTGGGGTGCGTGCTGGCCCAATGGCTCGTTCGGGCCGGCGTCGGAAAAATCCGGATTGTCGATTCCGATACCGTCGCTCAAACCAACCTGCACCGCCAGATTCTTTATACGGAAAATGGCGTCGGAAAGCCGAAACTGGAAATGGCTCTTGCCGCGCTTGCCGCCATGAATTCCGAAGTTTCCATCGAAACCGTTTCCGGACGCCTGACCGCCGACAATGCCGACGCGCTTGCCGAGGGGATGGACCTGCTTCTGGATGCTACGGACAACTACGCCGCCAGGAGCCTCCTGAATGAAACGTCGCTTCGTCGGAACCTCCCGTGGATTTACGCCGGGGTTGCCGAAGCGCAGGGGCAGGTTTTGACGATTTTCCCCCACGAAACGCCCTGCCTGAAATGCCTGATTCCCGACCTTTCAACAGGTCTGCCGATTTTTGAATCGGGCGTTTTAGGGCCGGCGGTGGGGGTTATCGGGTCGTTTGAGGCGATGGAAGCGATAAAAATTCTCAGCGGCCACCGCGATGCCGTTTCCCCTTTTTTGACGACGTTCGACCTGTGGAACCATCGGTTCAGTTCCATTTCCCTTGCCGAGCTTCCCTCCTGCGGCTGCCGAAAAAACCATGAATGATTCGCGGCAACCGCATACGGAACATCGGTTTTAGTGGTTTTTATCGCTGGAATGGGGACGTTCGTTAACCGTGAAATTCCATTGGGCCTGAAAATCGTTCCGTCCGTTGGACTTGCCATCGAACACGGCGATAAAGAAATTCCGCCCGTCCTGAAAAACGTTATCGGGGAGATTCCCCTGCCAACCGTCCACCACAAGCACCGTCTGCCCGGCAATCTGTAATGCCACGGCTTCCGGGAATCCCTGTTCTTTGCTCTGCCACAAACGCCCCGCCTTCTCCCCGATTTTCCCCGACGCAAAATTGTTTCCATCCTGAAAAATCGCGTACGAATCCACCGTCTCGGAGGTCATCATCCACGACAGGAACACGTTGTCCGGGTTCTGGAATTTCGCCGCCGAGGTTTTCATCGTCATGCCGATTTTCGCGGAATCGTCCAGCACATAATCCAGAGCGTAATCCACCGGGCAGTGCATCTTGCCGAAACGGTCAAAGCGTCGCGGACGCCCCTCAAAATGGAGGCGAATCCCACCATTTTCACCACGTATAGCGACACGGACTTCCACTTCGTTGTCGTTGGAGTACCGTTCCCCCGCGGCGGCAAAACCGTGGTCGGTGTAAAGATTTCCAGAATGGTAAATGGGGCCGTTCGCTTTGGATTCCAGCGACTCAAGCGCCCCGGTTCGGGAAAGACGGATTTTGTAAAAATCATTCTCGAACTGCCAGCCACCCACGACCGACACAAGAGCACGCCCGGCAGCCGTTTGCAAGGGTTTTTCCAGGGGTACATTGGGGCCAGCCAACAAGACGTCACACGCTCCGGTCAACTCGGCGGTAAGCGTTTTGTTTTCGCCACACCGGTTCAGCCAGCGGGCACGGCCGGGAATCTGGAAAAAGCGGATGGCGAGCGGTTCCGGGCCAACGGCGGTAAGCCCCGTCGATTTCAGCGGCCAGCACCATGAATCGAACATCGTTTCCGTTTCCAGCGTCCGCCAGTAGATACCGTGGCGGCTGTTTTTATCGATGGCGTCGTTCCGGTAGAACAACCTGTCGCGGAGCGTTCCTTCCATACCGTCGGCCTGCCAGATGTCCGCATTTACGCAGGGGAGCAACAACGCAGCGCTTTCCGTATCCCCCTGAAACCGCAGCGCAAGCCCCTCGTCCTGTGCAGTGTAAATCAGGCGAATTACATTTTCCTTCCAGGTTACAGCTACCCCGGTCGTCTTGCCATCCTTCGAATCCGAAAGAGTAGAAACGCGTGGTTGGAGGTCGTGAAACGCATCCGGCAATTTCACAGAAACCCCTTCGAGCACCAGGGCACCATTTCGGGCATACGCGCGGAGCATCCCGGTTTTTCTGTCGATCACCGCCCGCCAGTTTTTCCCTTCCAGAACCACGTCCCGGTCGGAAATTTCCGTTGGATCCACCCTTCGGGTCATCCGGGTTTCCTGGGGTCGGAAGGGAATTTCCTCCAGCTCTCGCAATGCCAGCACCGTGTAACCGTACGCGGGCAGATGAACCGTCAGCTTTCCCTTTTCCACCATTTTCTTCTGTTCGGCCATCATGTCGGTAACTTGCGCAACCCCCGGAAGAGCCAGCGGAAACGTCGTTTCTTCCGATTTCAGATTCACAAGCACCACCGAGCGATTTTCCCCTCGGAAACGAATCGCCGCAAACACGCCGTCCGGCACGTCGAGCGAAAGGTAATCACTCGTTCCGTTTTGGAGTTCTGGAAGCTGGTTGCGGATATGGAAAATTTGCGCATACGCATCCGCGTTACCGACGTCCTGTTCCTGATACACCATCGGCATTCCGTCGATGAACGCGACCATTGCCATAAGCGCCCTGGCCTGTTGGATTCCGTAAAACGGCTGCGAACGAAGCGTGTCGTGACTTTCCAGATACCGCATCCGGATCAGTCCGGCTATCCCGGCATATTGCTTCTCGTACAGCCAGCGGCGGAATTTCGGCGTCCATTCCTCCGGCGTCATGTGGCGCAGTCGATGGTACAAATGGGCACCGGTAAAATCATAAATCGCGTCGGACACGGAACCGTAAATGTCACCGTTCACCTCCGCCAGGATACCGCCCGTCTCCGGCTTCACCGATTTCACCCCGGAACGAATCGCCCGCTGCATGTTCAGCCCCCCCTGACTTCGGGAGAAACTGGCTCGGTTGTACGGAATCGCCGGATTCCAGTTATCGCATTTCGACCCGCTGCACGCATCCACCCGGTAGCCATCCACACCATATTCGGTCATGTAGAATTTCGCCACGCCGTTCATGTAATCCTGCCACGTCGGCCAGTTGAAATCGAAACACCAATAATCGTAGGTGCTGCCGTCCTGCTCGTACGTGAGCCATTCCGGGTGCTTCACCGCCCGTTCAAAATGATTCTTCCCCCCATGCGGCACGCTGTCCTGCATGACGTAAATCCCCGCGTCGTGGAATTTTTTCACCAATGCCCGGTACTCGTCGCCGGTGCCCAGCCCTTCCTGAAATTTGTAATAATCACGCGGACAATAAATACTCACGTCCTCAATCGGCATCGACCAGACGGCGTTCATGTTCAGTTCCGTCACACGTTCCGCCAGCTTTTGCGCCGCCGTGAAACCGCCCAAATCCTTGCAATTGCTCCCGATCGTTCCGCCCGGATGAAAACAGTAAAGATTGCTCGTCTCAAACGCCGGGGCACGATCTTTGGGAACCACCATGCCGATTTTCGCGTAAAGCGCATGAACGTTGTTTTTCAATACCTGTTCACCATCCGCATCCAAGACCAGCCAGAGAAGCGAAGAACCCAACTTCATCACCTTTCCCGGCGGCACGCGTCCCGCAATGGAAAACATCTGCGTTACCTGTAGCCCATCGTCGGTTCGGACAAACTCCGTCCCTCCATTGTCCGATTCGGGCGTCAGGTAATTCACAACAAACAACGCCGTGCCAACCGCATTCCTCTGGAAAATCCCCGGACACTGCCACCCCGAACAACGCACCTTGCGGCGGGATTTCACGTCCTGCTTCTCCCCCCCAAAACTCCCCGGAAAAAAAACATACGCCTCGCCCGCATCCGCTTCCTCCGAAATCCGAAATGTCGGGAATCGCCACCAAAACGCCTTGATTTTCACCTCCTCCCGACCGTTCCACGTCAGTACGGCAGAACGCGTCAACAAAGCCAACGCCGCGTCCAACTCGTACCGCAACACCACCCCCCAATCTCGTGCCGTGTACGAAACCTCCACCGTTCGTTCCCCCGTCTTTTTCATCCCCACAAACCGGTACGAATCCCAACCCACATACCGGTTGGCACTCCCTTCCTTCTCCCCCTGACACAGGTCAAACGGCAAATAACGCCCCTCCGAAACCCACTCCGACCCCCCTGCCGAACACATCGACACCAACGCCCCCGTCCCCTCGTCAAACGTCACCCGAACGCTCGCATTCTCAAGCACCACCGGCGCCCCATATCCCCAAAGCCCCAACAAACCACAAACAAAACTAAAATAAACCAAACGGAACGTCTTCATCTCTCCCGTATCTCCCTTTCTAATCTAAAACAAAGCTTTATTAATTGATAATTGATAATTAATAATTAATGGTTAATGGTTGATGGTTTGGTGGGAATCCTTTTGAAAAAGAGATTCCTCTCCAAAATTTTTTACATGGCTCACGGCTTTCACGCAAAAATGCCTCAATCCATACGTACCTTGTCGGCCAACGGAAGCAATACCCCCCCGACGCCATTTCCCAAAATCATCAACCCCATGCACCCCCCAATGCTCCCCCAACGCTCCGGAGAATAGCCCGCCGCCGCAAAATAAAACGCGTTCGCAATGCAATGCTCAAATCCCGAAAGAATAAAGATCATCACACACAAAAATACCAGCATGGCACGAAAAAGGTCCGGCAACTCCCCTTTCCGCCGAAAACTCTCCACCGCAATGTACATCAAAATCCCACAAAAAAGCGACAAGATGAAAAGACTCACCCCTCCGTCCGCCAGTTTCACGTCGCAAGTCGCCACGGCACGCTCCACCACCCCAACACATCGCGTCTGCCGCATACTCCAACCAACCAGAAACGTTCCCACCAAATTCCCCAACAAGATATTCAGCAGGAACCCCAAATACGCAAACCACCTCTTTTGACACACCAGATAACCCACCGCGCCGGTGTAGAGCTTGAAGGAGTAACATAGAATCAGGAACAGCCCAAACCCAAACAACGCCGCCCCCAAATACCGGTTTTCCACCGAAAGATTCACCGTACCGGCAATCCCAATTGCAACCCCGGCAAGCACACTGTTCAAAAACGTCTTCATGACCCCTCCTTAAAATTACGGTAATGCCATCATGCCAGGCAGTTTCTTAAAATCGTTCACCGGTTTTCGGGTGAGGATTTTCGACGTCGGTTTCCACCCCGGTTTAAGCAGGCAGCCAGTCACCGCCGCCTGACTGGACATGGTTTCGGAGACGGTGAACTCGCTGGCCCCGACCGACCACCCCTCCACGTTCGCGAAACGTCGCCAAATAGGCAGGCAGCTTCCCACAAATTTCGCATAATCCCCGATATTGGGCGTCCCATCGACCTGGAGCAGAGGAACCTGGAATCCGTCGAACTGGTGGTCTTTCCGCTCGCTATAATACAGCCCCCACGCCATTTCCACCGCCGGTCGTGCCAGACCGTAGGTGTTCCGATACGGCGTGATTCCGGGGACAAACTCCACGATACCATCGGTGTAGGAGGGTAAATCCAGGAACCGTACCGGGTAGCTCTTTCCCAGCCCGCTGGTCATGCTGCTGCCGGTGGGGTTGGCTCCAAGTTGCCAGTCGTTGGCCAACAGAGCAGCGTCGCGATATTTCGTGTTGCCGGTAATGCGCCATGCCAACACGAACGGCTTCGCCCGGTTGAGCGGATGGAAATTCCCCCACGACGTGTGTGAAACGTAGGCGTGATTCGTCGCGTACCATGGCATCCGGTATTGGTAGTTGTCGTTCAATTCCGTCAACCGCATGTCGGCGTTTCGGAGCAGCGACGCACAAATTTTGGCGTAAATCTCCGCAAATTCCGGACGATCTTTCGCTTCAGTCACGAACTCGGCCAGGTACATCGGGGTGCCGTACCACCAGATATTTTGCACGTACCACTCGAAACCGTCGTTGTTTCCCGGCAGAAACGTCTGGAACGCGTCCAGGTATTTTTTCTCGCCCGTCAGCAGGTAGAGATTGAACGACGCCTTGGCCAACGGAATCGCCGACAGTTTTTCCGATTCGCGGTACGTCAGGTCGGTGGGAACCGATTGGCCGTTTTCCCGCAGCGGATACCCCTTGTACTCCACCACCAGCCGGTTGGAGGGGTCGGTGGCAAACGCATACGCTTTTTTCGCCGATTCCAGATACGTTTGGAAAGGCTCGTCCGCCCCCGCCTTTTTCAACGCAAGCGCCAAAGCCGCCGCATGGGCAGCATATTCGGCGGTGCTTTCCATCGTCGGCAGGGCGAGGAAGTACGGCTGTTCGTCGGTTTCCGGAAGGGGATTTTTCGGGTGGCTCGTCGCCTCAATCCAGCAGCCGACACCCCCTTGGGCGTTTTGAGCCTTCCGCCACACATCCAGCCCCCAAATTGCTTCATCCAGAATGTCCGGAATCCCGTTGCCACTTTCGGGGAGATGGAGTTGGTCGTCGGTGAAATTCTCCGGAAACATCAGGTACGCCGCAACGAAATCCCCGGTACATTGCAGGTGATAGTGCCGCCGGTCGTAGTCCGCTGCGTCGTGCCAGCCGCCGGAGACCCCTTCCGCCACCTGGTCGGTTTTGCACGCGAACGCGATCAGGTCGAAGGGATTCACGTTCTGTTTATTCCCCGCTTTATCGAAAAAGCCGAAATCCCCCTTCCCTTTCCCGTAGTGCCGGTTGTTGGGCGGGAAGTTCCCGACGTACGTTACATGGTGGCATTCGTGCGCCCCTTCCGGACGCGGACTGACCCATGCCGTATACGGCTGTTCCTTCCAGATACCGCACCGCTTCTGGTACATGCCGCGCATTCGAACGTAAAACGCCTCGCCGAGGGCGTTGTTGCCTATTTCAAACGTCCACGAACGCCCCACGCCCGGCACCACGACGCGGTATTTCCCCGGCTGGCAGAAGTCGGAAAAATCCAGATCGTAAACCTTTTCCCCCGAAAACGCATTCCCCTCCGGCGTCACGTCGCGCGGGACGATTTTCCCCTCGAAAACCACTTTCCCGGACGGATATTCTTTCAAAAAGAACCGCTTGTCCACCCAATCCTGGTAGTCGCGTCCCTTCAGCTCCGGCCCCCGCCAGATTCCCAGATACGCGTATTTCCGCCCCGCGTCGGTGGCATACCCGACCTGATTCACCTTGATGGCGTCGGAACGGGCCTTGTCGGAAAACGTGAATCGCACCGATTCGCCCAGTGCATTGGAAAGCGTGTAGGTTTCCCCCTGCTTCATCGGCTCGGCCAGCTCCAGATACGCGTTGTGCGTTACTTCGGCGGCGCGAACCTCCGTTTCTTCCCCCGTCGCCATGTCGACAAACCGCCCCGCCGACAGGGGGTGAATCCAGTACCCGTTGTTTCGGATTTCCAGCTTTTTCCCTGTGGAATCGACCAGCGTAAAGCCGTTTTTGTCCTGATACGCTTTCACGATCATGGGGCGATAGGCCCGAATCACCTCCGCCGCCGCGAAATTATAATGGAACCGTCGCGACCAGTCCTTGGGTTGGTAATCGGGTTCCTCCAGCATTTTCAGGAACGGGCCGCATTCGGCGACAAAGCGTTCTTTAAGAAAATCCTGATAATATCCAACCAGGCAGAGGTTCTGCTCGTCGAGTTGAGCGACCCGCAAAACCCCACGAATCGTCGGAGATTCCGCCGGAGCCTGACGACGTTCTATCGGGATCGGTTTGGCTCCAAACGCATTTCCCCAACCCACACACAACAGCAGCAACAGGAATACTCTTTTTTTCATGGTTTTCCTCCAAAATTTAGCATACCCCGCATCCCCACCGTTGTCAAGCGTCCACCCAAAATTTCCCCCAAACCGTTTCGGGTCCGGTCCTTGAAAAGAAGCGAAAAACGGATAAAATACGGTTTTCATGACTTTTTTTTAAACTCAAGGGAGGTGCGCTGTGGCATATGATGTAACGTTGATCACGGGAGATGGAACGGGGCCGGAACTGGCGGAAGCGGCGCGGAAGTGCGTGGACGCGACCGGCGTAAAAATTGACTGGGACGTACAGGAGGCGGGGATCGACGTGATGGCCCGCACCGGCAACCCGCTGCCGCAAGCCCTGATGGAAAGCCTCGACCGAACACGTCTGGCGCTGAAAGCCCCGATCACGACCCCCGTGGGAACCGGCTTCCGCAGCATCAACGTGCATCTGCGGCAGGCGTTGGGACTGTACGCCTGCGTCCGTCCATGCAAGTATTATCCCGGCGTCCGGACTTATTTCGACAAAACGCCCGTCGATATCGTCATCATGCGTGAAAACACCGAAGACCTGTATGCCGGAATCGAGTTTGAGCGTGGCAGCGAGGAATGCGGCAAACTGTACGACTTCATCAACGGGATTTCTCCCAAACCGATCAAGTCGGGTCGTGAGGAAACCGGCATTTCCATCAAGCCGATCAGCGTGGCCGGCTCGGAGAAAATCGCCCGTTACTCGTTTGAGTACGCGCGGAAAAACGGTCGGAAAAAGGTGACGATCGTTCACAAGGCGAACATCATGAAATTCTCCGACGGTCTCTGGCTGGACACATGCCGCAAGGTGGCCGCGCAGTACCCCGACATCGAATGCGACGAGCGAATCGTCGACAACATGTGTATGCAGTTGGTGCAGAAGCCGGAATTGTACGACGTGATCTGCCTGCCGAATCTGTATGGCGACATCCTGAGCGACCTGGCTGCGGGGCTTGTCGGGGGGTTGGGCATGGCTCCCGGCGCCAATATCGGCGACACCGGTGCGGTGTTTGAAGCCACGCATGGAAGCGCCCCGAAATACAAGGGGATGAACAAAGTCAACCCGACTGCCATGATCCTCAGCGGCATGTTGCTTCTGCGTCATTTGAACGAGAACGAGGCGGCCGACAGGCTGGAAAACGCCGTGGCAAAAGTGATTGCCGAGGGGAAAGACGTGACGTACGACATGAAACCCAACCGCGACGACCCGACCGCCGTCGGAACGCGGGAAATGGCCGAAGCGATTTGCCAGGCGATGCACTGATTCAAAAGTTGCCTCAAGTTGTACGAATAAAAAACAGGGGAAAGGACGGGGCAAGTCTCTGTACTTTCCCCTGTTCTTTTTGTGCACAGCGTTAGAGGGCAGTGGGGGCCTGGGCTTTTCCACCGAAAAAACCAAGAATGTCATGGAAACACAACGCCAGCGTTCTGTGAATTTATCCGACCTCCGTTCGCGTGGAAGTTCGGGAGCTGCTCCACAACTGCGATATGGCACCGATGAGGATGCAGGTTCCCAGCGACAATGCGGCGTACAAAAGTGGATGGGGTTTGTGGGTCAGCGTCAGCCCGAACGCCTGATCAAACACCAAAACGAAATTCACCAGATACGAACCGAACAATCCGGCAATCGCCCCGAACGATGTCACTTTGGGGAGGAAAAATCCGAGGAAAAAGAGTCCCCCCAGCCCACCGGTCAGCACGCCGATGGTGGTCAGAAACACATCGAAAAGCGACTTCATGCCGGGGAGCGACGCGAGGAAAAGGGTGAAGCCAATCGCGAGGATTCCGGTAAGGAGCGTTGCGACGATGGAGGCACGAAATGCGGCCCGGCTGTTTTTGTCGTGGGGGGAAAAACGGCAGAAGAAATCCGTCACCATCGCCGCTGCCGAGGAGTTGAAGTTGCTGGAAATCGTCGAGACGGTCGCGGCAAAAATGGCGGCCACCAACAATCCCGACACTCCGGCGGGCAGCTGCGTGACCATGTACGTCGGGAACAGGGCGTCGTTGGCGTAAAGCGTGGGGTCGAACGCCTGGGGCTGTGCGTGGTAAAACGTGTAAAGCCCCGTCCCGATCAGGTAAAACAACGCCACCCCCACGATACTCATCACCCCGTTGAGCAAAAGCGACCGATTCGCGTCGCGGGTATTCGTCATGGTGACGTACCGCTGAATCACCGTCTGATCGGACGTGTACGACGTCAGGTGCTGGGCGAACCCGCCGATAATCGCCACCCACAACACCGGCTGCGACCCGTCCCACGAGAGATCCCAAAGCCGGAATTTCCCCGCGTTCCAGGCCACTTCCGTCATGGGAACCCAACCGCCGCTTCCCGCAATCAGCCAACATGCCACGAGCATCGCCCCCCCCAGCAGGATCACCGCCTGTGCGAAATCCGACCAGACCACCGCCTCCATCCCCCCCATGGCACTGTAAAGGAGCGTCATCCCTCCCACCAGCACGATGGAAGTATACAAATCGATTCCCGCCACCGCGTTCAGGGCCAGCGAGGGGATGTACATCACCACCGCCGACCGTGCAATCATGAACAGAATGAACGCCGACGACGCGAACAGCCGGACGAACAGGTTGAACCGCCCTTCCAGATATTCGTAGGCACAGGTAATGTCCAGCTTCCGAAAACGTGGGATATAAAAATGAATCACGAAAAGTGCCGTGACAAAAATCATCACCGCGTTGGGATAGTACCGCCAGTCGCCCAGATACACCATCGTTGGAATGGCGATAAACGTGATGCTCGACAACATCGTGGCATAAATCGACAGCCCGTTCACCCACCAGGGAATCCGTCCGCCCCCTTTGAAATAATCCTCGGCACTCCCTTGGGAACGCTTCATAAAGAACCACCCGAACGGCAGCATGACCCCCAGATAGACCGCCAGAATGCTCCAGTTCAACCACCCGAAATGCCGCCGCACGGTAAAATCAGCGGTCTGGATCGCGTCGGTTCGGGACGCCGGTTTGTCCTCCCCTCCCGCCACGACCAGCGTGTTCCCCAGAAAGCCGACCGCCGAGCCACAGGTGGCCAACGGAAGCTCGTCCGGCAACAGGGACGCCGCATTGGGAACCGTGTGGTACGCGCGAATATTTTTATACCACTGAAACGACGCGGCTTGCGCAGCAAAACGTTTTCGCTCCAACGCGTTTCGTTCTTCCGGGGGCAGCGTCGTCAGGGCCTTCCGCTCCGCATTCCATTTTTCCAACGCGTACCCCCCGACCATCAGGATCGTCTCGCACCCTGACGGAACGGCGACGCTGCCGATGGTGGAACGTTTTTCCGCTTCATTGGGGTGAAGTTCCGTCCACCTGTCTGTTGCCGGGTCGTAAACCCACGTGTCGAGAAGTGCTTCCCGCATTTCCGTATCCGTCCGGTGTCCGCCAAAGATATACAGCCCCGTTTTCTTCTGGTCGCCCGACTGAATCGCAAACGCTGCCTGCTCGCGTGGGGGGCCGGGGAGGGACGCCTTTTCCACCCAGTCGCTTTCCTGGGAAAGGTCCAACGCGAACAGCCGATTCCCCGCCAGCACGTAAAGCATATCGCCGAAACAGCCCCCCGCAGGCATTTTTGCGCATACCGGAAGGCGGGGATACTCGGCAAACCCCACCCCTTTTTCCGGCAAGGGGCAGAAACGCCGCACCATGTCGAGCGGCCCCTTTTCATTCGCGCCGCCAATACAGAGGAGGAAATCCCGATACACCACCGACAACCCCTCCGCCGCAGGATAGGGTAAATCCCACTTTTGCCGTACCTGAATCTTCCCTTCAACCAACGTCAGGGCGAAAATTTCGCGGGAATATTGCTTGACGCCGCCGTCGTTCGGGTTTTTCTCGAAATACGACCCGCCCAGCACGTAAAGCGTATCCCCAAGGACGCCAAAAAACGGTCGCGCTATCTTCCGTGGCAGGCGTGCTTCCTCCATTTTCCACGTGGCCCCGAACAGAGAAAACGTCATTCCCCAAAAACAACAAAACAGCCCAAAACGTCGTATCATCCGAAAATTCCTGTCAAAAAACGGTCGTGCGTTCCCATTCCAAAGCCCATAATACCGCACCTTTCCCTGGTTGAAAACCCACCCCCCACCGCCCAATTCCGGAGAAAAAGCCTGCCAAAATGTTCCCCAGGGGTTGACAGGGAACCTCCCGTCCCGTAAAATGAACGTTCAACTGTCTGGGCAGTTGGACTTTCAGAAAATTCGCATTTTTTTTGGAGAAAAGGAAAAAATTTGATGAAAACGTCCCTTTTTGGAATGATGGTGGGAATGTTGTGTGGGATTTCGGCGTGGGGACAGGAAAATATTCCGTTGCTGGATTTTTCCGGAGAGACGTCGCGGCATACGGTGATTGCACAGGGGACGCCGGATTTGTACCAGGGGCATCCGTATTCGGTGTTGCTTCCGGACGGGGAAACGGTGTTCTGCGTTTGGTGTGTGGGGCATGGCGGCCCGGCTGGCCCAATGGCGAAAAGCGTGGACGGCGGCAAGACGTGGACGCGAATCGACGCCCGGCTTCCGGAAGGTTACACGAAACACCGGAATTGTCCGAGTATTTACCGGCTGGTGAATGCACAGGGGAAGGCGTTTTTGTGGGTCTTTACCGCACAGCCGAAAATGGCGCGGATCGTCAGTGCCGACCAAGGGGAGACGTGGGAGGAAAAACCGTCCTTGGGGATTTCCAACGTCATGGCGTTCAGCACGATCATTCCGAAACACCCGGGGGTGCAGGATGGGCAGTATCTGGGATTCTACCACCATCGGGCCGTACCGGGGGAAAAAGCGTACGACGGCGAGCCGCGCGGCAGCCGGCAGGCACGCCTGGAGGTGATGATGTCGGAGACTCAGGATGCGGGATTTACATGGAGCGAACCACGATTGGTGGCCAGCGTCGAGGGGAAAGACCCATGCGAGCCATGCGCGTTTTGGTCGCCGGACATGAAGGAAATTGCCGTGTTGATGCGAGAGAATCGCGGCACGGGCCGGGCACTGATGACGTTCAGCCGCGACAACGGAAAGACATGGGACGCGCCGACCAACACCTCGTGGGAGCTGACCGGACACCGCCATATCGGCACGTATCTGCCGGATGGCCGACTCTTTTTCGCGTTTCGTGACACCGCACCGAAATCCCCCACGAAGGGCCATTTTGTCGGCTGGGTCGGCACGTACGACGACCTGAAAAACGCGCGTCCCGGTGATTTTCGGATTTTGCTTCTGA
Organism: Planctomycetia bacterium; assembly: GCA_030535245.1. Classification (GTDB taxonomy): domain Bacteria; phylum Planctomycetota; class Planctomycetia; order Pirellulales; family Thermoguttaceae; genus RGIG3701. The sequence continues at coordinate 31,585 of JAUNBJ010000025.1, forward strand.
AAAACTACGCAGGTTGGGATTGTGGTTATCCCGGAGTTTTCGTAACAAAAGAGGGGGATATCGTCGCGTTAACATACCTGAAATACGACAACGGCCCCAACAAACACTCGGTCGTCGCCACCCGCTTCCGGATGGAGGAACTTCACCAGTGAATTGATAATTATCAATTATCAATTCACCAAAACTTTGCTTTTTTAAGGAATCGAACCAATGCTTTTACAAGGTCTTACCTCAGCCACCTATACCCCCATGACACCGGATGGGGAACTGAATTTATCCGTGATTCCCGATTACGTCGAGTACCTGATCGGCAAAAAACTGAACGCCCTGTATGTCTGCGGCACGACGGGGGAGGGAATCAGCCTGACGACCGACGAACGTAAGAAACTGGTCGATGCGTTTGTCACTGCGGTGAATGGTCGGATTCCGGTCGTGGTTCAGGTCGGGGCGAACAGTGTCCCGGAGTGTGTGGCACTGGCCGCGCACGCTCAACGTGCCGGAGCCAACGCCATCAGCGCCACCGCGCCCAGCTATTACAAGGTCACGACGGAAACCGCCCTGCTCGATTTTATGAAACGGTTGGCGGCGGGAGCGGCGGATCTGCCGTTTTACTACTACCACATTCCAAGTTTCACCGGCGCGGCGCTCGACATGGCCCGCTTCCTGAAACTGGCGGAAAGCGAGATTCCCAATCTGGCCGGGCTGAAATACACCGATACCAAGGTTTTCGAGTATCAGGAATGCCTGACGATGGAAAACGGGCGGTTCGAGGTGTTGTGGGGCTGCGACGAGATGTTGCTCTCGGCACTGGTCGTCGGGGCGAAGGGGGGAATCGGGAGCACGTACGCCCTGATTCCATCGGTGTATCAGGGGATTCTGGGAGCGTGGGAGCGTGGCGATCTGCCTACGGCACGCTATTTGCAGCTTCAAAGTTGGAAATACGTCCGCTGGTGCAATGCGTCCGGGCCGTTCCATGCGGTGCAGAAGTACCTGCTGTCGCTTTTGGGGTTGGAAATGGGGCCGTGCCGCGTACCGCTGGGAAATTTGTCCGACGCGCAGAAAACGAAAATCGCCGGAGAATACAAACGTTATCTGGATTCCTCTCAAGAGGCTTGAATCCCGACGCCATTGGCAACCGGCGAAAAGCCGTAGTGTTGCATCCATGTTATAAATAGTACAAAAAGAAAATAAACATTAATAATATAGCGAACGTAGTGAGCGCACTGAAAGTTTTTTGAAGGAGAGTTTGAGAGGAAACAATTTTTCAAAAATGTTTCCTCTCAAAAGGTTGGAAGCGCGGTAGTTCTAACTATTGCGCTTCCAACCTCTGGGGAGGAACCCTTTTGAAAAAGCGGTTCCTCCCCAGACCCCACCTCCCAAAACTTTTTACTATGTTTACAAAGATTTATTTTCGGGACGAAACAGTAGTGTGCCGCCCGCACCCGGGCCGTAGTGTGTTTTAATCGGCGTAAACTCGGGTGCTTTCTTCCTTCACAATCGGCGTACGGAACTCGTCGCTTGAAAGTTTCACCACGACACGCTGGTCGCCGCTTTGTGCACCGCGTGCCACGAAAGTAAACACCTTTTCCGCTTTCGGGGAAAGGATCGGAATCGTTGCGAACACCAACTCCCCGGACGCATTGCGCGACGCATCCACCGACGTGACTTGAAGTCCGGCGGGAATCTGCGTCACCACCTGCACGTTTTTCGCCTCTTTGGAACCCTGATTCACGACGTGAATTTTGTAGGTGGTTTCCTCACCCACCTGAACCGGGTCGTTCGTTTCGGAGACCTGGAACATCAGGGCCGCGATCCCTTCGACGCTCACTTTTTTCTCCCCCTGCACGGCGGAACAAATATCGGCCACCGCCTCGAATTTCATGGCATGTTCCCCCAATTCCTGGGGACGCACCACAAATTCCGCCTCGGCACTGTCTTTTGCGGGGAGTTCCTCCAGACGCCAGGCGATCCTTCGCGTTTCCGGCAAGTACGTTCCGGCGTTGTTCGCTTTCACAAACTCCATCCCTGGCGGCAGAGCCACTTTCAGCTCCACGTTTTTCGCCGCTGCCGTGCCACTGTTGCCAAGTTGGATTTTATACGTCCCTTCCTTTTCCAGAAAACGCCGGGCCGGGCCCTCCAGCTGGACGTGAATCACCGGAGCCGTCACGGTCATCTGGAAATTGCTCCCCACCCGCAGGTTCGGTTCCGCAACCGCCTCGACCACGTTGGTCAATTGCCCCGGACGAACCGCCGTCAATGGCAGTTTGGTCGTTTTCGTCTCACCCGGACGCAGGTCGCCCACTTTGTAGAGCAACTCGGCCCCCCCCTCAAACTGCAATTCCGCCGGAACCTTTTCGCTCAGTACCACGTTCCGCGTGATTCCCGAACCGGGATTGGAGACCACAATCGTCAGCTCCGTTGCATTCCCCAGAAGCACTTCCGACTCGCCGAGCGTTTCCACCGTCAGCATGGGCCGCGTGGCGACCGATTTGGCCGACGCTTCCGAACGGGTCGTCACACTGGCGACGCTCCCAATCGCCCCTTCTTCCGTCGGGATCAGTTCCATCTTCACCGTGGCCATCGTCCCGGCCGGCATGGTGCCAACGTTCCACGTCAGCATGCCGTTTTCCGAACGCGTCGCCTGCGGGTTGGTTCCTGCCAGCTTCGCCCCCTTCGGAACGCAGTCATGAATCTGCACCCCCACCGCGTCGCGGGTTCCCTCATTGCGAACGTTGATCGTCCAGGTCGATGGACTTCCCACCTGGATTTCCGCCGGCGCAATCTTCTCGATTGCCAACTGCACCGCCTGAACGCCTTCCAGATGTGGGTCGCCCGGCTTACCGGTTCCAACCGTTCCCTCGGTCTCTGCTGCGGGGAGTTCTGAAACGGAAAATTCCGCCACGGGAAGTTCCGAAGCCGGTTCCTCCATCGCAGGCAGGGAAGCCGGTTCCTTTTCCACCACCGGAAGCGCGTCCGGAACCGCAGGCGTTTCCACCGTTTCCACGGCAGGAATTTCGTCGAGGTTCGTCGTCATGGGGGGAAGTTCCGGCGCTTCCAGCATCGTTTCGGGAGTGGGAGCTTCCGGAATCTGGAGTGCCGACGGTGTTTCCACCGTAGTTTCCACCACCGCTTCCTCCGTCCGTGGAATTTCCATCGTCTCCGCAACCGGCGTTTCCACCACGGGAGCTTCCGCAACGGGCGTTTCCGGCAACGCGACGTTTTCCGCATCCAACGACAGGGGTAGCTCTGCCGGCATCGCCGCTCCTGCAAACGGATCGGCACTGGCAGGCTCGGTGTTCGCGACCGGAACAACGTTCCTATCCACCATCGGCACGGCAGGAGACGCTTTTTCCTCCGCTTCCGACGCTCCAAACAGCAACGACGGATTCTGGGCCGTCAGTACCGGAAAACTTTTTTTCGTTTTGGGAGGAATTTTGTCAATCGATTCCCGAAGCGTTTCCGGAATCGGCTGCCCCATTTGCCGTGCCAAACTTTGCAACACACGACCGTTTCGCGGAGTTTCCTCCGCCGCTACCAAAACGGAAAAGACCCAAAAAATCGCCAGAATCGTGGAAAAAATACGCATGACATACACCTTGCTACAAGGGATTGTTGAAATACAGGTTGGGTGCAAAAACACCAATGCTTTCTATAGCGTATTTTTCAGAATTTGAAAAGAGCAAAATATTGCGAGGGTCGCAACACCTGCAACCCCCGCTTAAAACCATCTTCCTGCGACTATTCCTGCGGCACCTGCACCGGATTATTGTCCGCCCGACATCCCAAATACAGATACGTCGTGGCGTTGATCAAATAACTCAGACGCTGCACCGAACCGTCACACATCAACATGCCAAAATTGCCTACATGGGTACTGCCAAAAATACTCCCCGAATTGTACTGAGGCCGATCCTGCTGCGGAAGTATCGTCGTATAACGCACCGTGTCGTCGTCCACCCCCTGCCACTGGGTCAAATCGTCGCCCGACGCAGTGCAGGTTTCATAGCGGTCGCCATCCACATATTTCTCACCAATCAGGAACGTGTTCCCCAAACCATCCCGAATTTCTTCCGGACAAATGGCACTCTTGCCCCCAATCACACACTGCGTCGTCATGTGGTTGATAACCGCCGCCTTGCCCGCCGCAATCGTGCCACTTTGACTGTTAGAAGCACCCCCCCCCGCACCGTTGGCTCCATTCCCCGCATAATCCAGCTTGCCACAACCACCAGAAGATTTCAACCCCGACCCCATGTTCGCTATCGGCTCAACCCCCGTATACGGATAACACTTCACCAAACGACGACTCGGACAAACAAACATCCCCACCGGAACCTGCGCTCGCTTGATCGCCTGCTCTTTCTGATAATCGTTTGTTTCCTCCACCCCGTCGGCACCCAACTCCCAAAGATCATGCTGCTCCATGTACGGCAAAAGCGAATACGCAAACCCCCCAGGCTGGTCAATCCCAAACCCCTGATCCGGATCGCCAACCCACCAACAGCCAAAACCCCCCGACGGAAAATATCCGTGCGCCGTCACATGCTGCTGGGCCGCTATACCCTGCTGATGCAAATTGTTGTTGCATACCGCCTGACGCCCCGCCTCCCGCGCATTCTGAACCGCAGGAAGCAAAAGCCCCATCAATATCCCAATAATCGCTATCACCACCAATAACTCCACCAACGTAAAGGCCGGGTGCGGCCGGCACACTACGGCTGCCGCCGGTTGCCTGTGGCGTCGGGAGGCAGGCGCTATGCTTCTGGCCTCCCTTACATAAAGAACGGCCTCCGGCC
>JAUNBJ010000167.1 GCA_030535245.1 Planctomycetia bacterium
GTGAATTTAGCACTCCTCAATGATTATAGCAATATTATAGCGCTTTTTAAAATTTTGACAAGACCTGGGATTAAATCAGCGGTTCCTAAAAAATTTCCAGACCTCACGTGCGGACTGGTGAAATTTTTCCTTATCTTTAATCTTTTAGGGTGGCCGAGGACGCCCCCCTCCGTAGAACGACGCCCTTCCGTAAAATTTCTCTTGGCAAAATCCCCTTTTTTTGCTATAAGGAACAGCAAACTCCCCCAACCATGCCCTTGGAAATCCCCATGCGAATCGTTTTCGACCACGTTTTTCCCCGTTACATCCTGACCATGGTACTTTTTTTAACCCTTTCCCCCACCAGTGGTTTCCCCCAGGAGTGGACCTCCCGGAAAGTCGTCGGCCCGTTTGTCTGCTGGGGAACGTTTGATTTACGTGTCGTTGAAACCGATATCCAGTCCCTCGGAACCATCAGCCAGGAGCTGAGTACCCGCCTGCGCGTGCCGCCGCCGCAGGAGTGGGTTGAGGTCTATATTTTTCGTGACGAAAACGAATGGCACGCGTTTCTTCGCCGGGAATATCCCGAACTTCCCTACCGACGAGCGCTTTTCCTGAAAAAACCGGCCCATCGCGGACAGCTTTTCCTTTACCTTTCGCCCGATTTTGCGGTGGATATCCGGCACGAAGGCACCCACGCCCTCCTCCACGCCGTCCTGCCGGATGTTCCCATTTGGCTTGACGAGGGGCTTGCGGAATATTACGAAGTCGCGCACAATAGAGCGTATGACTCGATCTGGCTGCGTGAAATCCTGCTGAAAGCCAAAGAAAAGCGAATCCAAAAGCTGAAAACGCTGGAAAAAAAGAGCGGCATGGCTTCCATGACGGACGACGATTATGCCGACGCGTGGGCGTGGGTCAATTACCTGCTCAACGGCCCAGAAGAAGTCCGTACCGTGCTTCCGGAATACCTCGCGGCGCTGGCCACCGAGAAAAAACCGGCTCCCATCAGCAAACGGCTTGCCAAAATCCTGCGGAACCCCGACGAACAGCTTCGGCTTTACTTCCTCGATAATATGGAGAAACCATGAAATTCCCCCGGCGGTTGATTCCTGTCCTGTTTGCCTGCCTTGCCGGAATCGCGCCGGCATATGCGGAAACGTTTTTCGTCCCCCCGGAAACCGACGCGGCCATTGCGCGGGGACTCGACTATTTCCGAAAACGGCTCGATGCGGGGCAGCCGCTGGGAGACGGTGCGTTCCGAAACAATCCGGCCGTCACGGCACTGGTGGGCATGGCGTTCCTTTCTTCCGGCAGCACCCCCCTGGACGGCCCGGACGCTGCCTACGTTCAGATTTGCCTGGATCGCCTGCTGGCCCAGTCGCAGCCGGGTGGCGTGATTGCTCCGACAGGACTTTCCGGCCAGCCGTTGATGTACGGTCATGGGTTCGCGGTGCTTTTTTTAGCGGAATGTTACGGCATGTCCCCGCAGGACGAAAAAATCCGCCCGGTTCTGGACGCGGCCGTTTCGGTCATCCTGCAGGCCCAAAACCCCCGTGGCGGCTGGCGGTACACCCTGCGACCGTTCGAGGAGGATGTCTCGGTCACGTCGTGCATGACGGTTGCCCTTCGTGCCTGCCGCAATGCGGGAATCGAAGTTCCTTCCGAAGCGATGGAAAAGGCGTTGGCCTACCTGAAAACCTGCCAAAATCCCGACGGGGGGTTCCGTTATCGCGAAATGGCCGGCCCCAGCGCCTGGCCCCGTACCGCCGCCGTGTTGGCCGCCCTCTGTTCCGCTGGCGTTTACGATGAGGACGAGATTGCCCAGGGGTTACGCTACCTGAACGCCACGTCCGCCGAGCTGCGTCCGGACGACGGCTATTACCCCTATGCCGTTTATTACGCTGCGCAAGCCTACTGGTTGTGCGACCTGCCGGAATTTCCCTGGAAAAGCTGGTACACCCAAACCAGCCGCGTGCTTGCGGAACGCCAGAAACCCAACGGAAGCTGGAGTTCTGCCGTCAGCACGGACTACGCCACCGCCATGACGCTTATCGTGCTTCAGGTTCCCAACAACAGCCTGCCGATTTTTCAAAGATAGTTGCGACAACTTCTAAGGAATTCGCCGATTTAATTCCCGCCGAAAAGATAGAATTCCCCCTACAGACCGTACTTTTTCCAACTTTTTTTGGAATTTTCAAAAAAACAAAAGAAAACAGGCTGGGCAAGTATTGACAGTCTTGAGAAAAAGGGTAAGATAGCAAAAATCCGTGGTCGGGTGGAGAAACGGTTTCTGGGCTATTCTGAGAAGGAGAGTTTTGATGAAAAAGAAATTTGGGATACTCTGCGGAGTGTTGTTCGTTGGTTTGTGCGCCGCCTCGCCGGTTTGGGGAGAAAGGGCCAAAATCGGATGGATTGGCGGAAATAATGGTGATTGGAATGAGTCCTCAAATTGGTATGGCGGGGAGGTACCAGGTGATGGTTCTCATGCTCAAATTGATACCGGAAGTGTTAACGTTGTCGGATTATCAGGAAGTTATACAGATCTCGAAATTAGTGTCTCCAATAATAATAGTATTACATTGGATGGTGACATCGTTTTCGGGGGGGACTGTCTCGTTAAGGGATACAACAACGGGAAATTTGAAAGTAGTTACATGGTTCAGCTACGCGACAGAGCTTTCATCGACTTGGACAAAGCGACTTTTAATGTGAATAATCTCAAAATTACGGGTGGGAAATTGAGAGGGAATTTTTCAACTATTAATATAAGCACACTCGAGATCGGGAGTGATTCTGATTCTGGAACGAGTCTTATGCAAGTGCTCACTGGTGATTTTGTAAAAGTGGATCATCTTTCCATCAAGTCGGAAACTGCCACACTTGAATTGATAAATAACATAGGGCCAGAAAAAGATGAGAATGGGAATCTGCTCGGAGGAATTACCATTTCGCCAAGTGGAACGGTAGACCTTTCAAAGGGTACCGTGAAACTTACCAGTGGCTCGCCCGCATTTATCCATTCAGAGACTGTTTATACGCTCATTGAAAATGGTGTAAAAGAGCTTCCTGCAAACTTTTCTTCCAATCTGTTTTACGCAGGTATTTCCAATGGCAATCTCACCGCCAAAATAAAAGAGGACCTCCCCACGGAAGGTGTTTACGGTGCGGTAAAACTGACAGAGGATTCGTTAACGCTTTATTCAAACCTGGAGGGAGATGCGTTTGATACATTCTGGAGTACCTTCAATGATCCTAGTGTTCCCTTTAACGTTCAGAAGGGTTCCTCACCATTCTCGATTGTCATTTCGAAGAATAGTTTAAGCGCCACGAACACGGACATTTTTATCTGGGATTTTACATATTGGAACGATATGGTAAACTCTAGCGGCTGGGAAGAATACTACGGAAGTCCTTTTGACGCACAGTTATCCCCAATCCCCTACGCCTCCAACATCCCCGTTCCAGAACCTGCGACGTGGTGGATGTTGCTGCTGGGGTCTGTTTTGGTGCTGAAAAGACGCGTTTTGCGAAAACGCAGGGTGGTTGGGTAACGTAGATACGGATTTCACGTTGAACTTCCGGGAAACGATGCGGGGGCAATTGAAATTTCCGGTTTTCCACGCGAAAGCCCTGCCCTAACGGGGGTACCTTCAAAGAAGGGAAGGTACCCTGCGTTATTTTTTGTGCGACCCGCGTCCCAGCATCGGTTTCAGAACCTCTACAAAATCCTTCGCGTCGGCAAATTTTCGATACACGCTGACAAACCGGATGAACGCCACCTGATCGAGATGGTAGAGATGCTCCATCAGCAACTCTCCCAGTACCTGGCTTTCCACTTCGGCATTAAAGCGGTTTTCCACCTCAATTTCCACCTTGTTGAGGATCCCTTCCAGTTGAGCGTCGCTGATGTTGGGACGTTTTCGACACGCCAGTTCCAGCCCGTTTTTCAGCTTTTGCCGGTCGAACGGCTCGCGGCTGCCGTTGCGTTTGACTACTTTAATATTAATGCGCTCGATTTTTTCGTAGGTCGTAAACCGCCAGCCGCAAAACTGGCACTCCCGCCGCCGCTTAATACCCGCCCCCTCGTCGCAGGGACGCGAATCGATCACTTTGTCATTATCCTGATGGCAGCTTGGACACAGCATGGCTTCCACTCCTTTTTGAATGCGCGGCGGTTTCTCTCCGTTCCTTCCGATACCAGCGTATCCTTCTCATTATAGCGAGTTTCCCAAAGATTGGAAAGAGTGAAAAACCTTTTCCCCTTAACTTTTTTCAAAAAAGTTTCCTCTGGCGTTTTTTTTATTTTTTTCAATTTTTTAAAATTTTATCGTTGACATTGGTTCTTATTGGGGTACAATGGGGAACATATGGAACTGAGGGAGGCACTCCTTCCTCTCAAAAGCCTGGGGATTTGGGGAAGGAAGTTTCCCAAAAAGTACCCCCTTGTTTCCATAATTACACTATTGCATTTTACTCCACGGCAGATTATAATAACTTTGTCGGGCAGGTTCGGGTACGTTGATTCAAAATGGAGGTTTACAATGCCGTTGCTCAATGGGGAACGATTTATTGATTGGCAGCTGTTAATCCAGGGGGGGGGGCAGAATAGGCGATTCCAGAAAAGGGTGTCCGTATCTTTTTCTGACGCTTTTGCTTCTGTTTTGCGAAATTCTGACGACTGGGGTTTGGGCAGTGACGATCTATGATAACAACACCGCCCCGGTAGATTCCCTGAATCTTTCCAGTGGCGAGTACGAATTTGCCCGCACGGACAGTAATTATGTCGTCAACAACCTGACGATTTCCGGCGCTCAAGTTCGTTATACGGGAAGCGGCACGAATCAGATTGGCTCGACGCTCGTTCTCAGCAGTGGAACGCTCGACCTCAACGGACGTAGCGAAATCCTTTCCACGCTCCAGACCGCCGGCAGTTCCGCTTCAGGGATTCTGACCAATACCAACGACACGGCCACCTCGTACCTGACGCTTCAAAATGGCTACAGTGCCATGGGACAACAATACCTGGGAACGTTTGCCGGGAATTTGGGGTTGAATATTACGGGGGGAGCCATTAACGACAGTAATAGTATCATTATCATCAATAAGGATAATACCTATTCGGGCGGAACGCTTCTTCAGGGGGCCATTCGGGTTTCTTACGGTTCCACTCTGGATGGCGACGGAAATATCGTCTCCGGTTCGTTGGGAACGGGAACGCTCACGATGGATGGAGGAACCCTCCAGAACAACGGGAATCGCACGGGTGGGAACCTGTATCCGATCGACATTGCGAACGACATCCTCCTCACCTCGAAAGGGGGAACGTTTATCGGTGGATGGGCGCAAAATCGAACGACGTTTGCCGCTGCGGTGGCGGATGCGGAGAATCTGTCTGCAAGTGCTTACAAGTGTTACATCACTCTTTCGGGAAAAATCTCCGACGCGACTGATGCCGTTGGAACTTTGCGAATTGGTGGGGATGGGGGCTGGATGGTTCTGGCAAATTCAGACAACGATTTTTCGGGAGAGACCATCATTCAGTATACGAACTCCCGATTAGCGATCACGGCGGACGACGCCCTTTCGCCCAACAGCGTTTTGAAGTTTGAGAATGCCGGGTACATTGATTTGTACGGCCACTCCGCCACCGCGGCGGGATTGTACGGAACCTCCGGCAATGTGATCAATTCTGGAAGTACCGCCTCCACACTGACGTTGAAACCTACCCAAACGGTCGCGCATACGTATAACGGCGTGTTGAGCAATCTGACGCTGGAAGTCGATTATGGGGACGGAAGCCTCGTATTGGGAGGAAATGTCAACAATGCGGGAACGACGGTGGTGGTGAAAAGCGGGACGGTCGAGTTGAACAAATCCGTACATAATGCCGCCCCCAACCTGACCGTGGCAGGGGGATTGGTTCGCCTGACGGGAAGCGGTGGAAATCAAATCAGCGACTCGGGGGTACTGATAATGTCCGGCGGAACGATGGACCTTTATGGCAATTCGGAAACGGTGGGTTATCTTCGGCAAAGTACCGCCAATGCCAACGCCATCATTACGAATACGACGGATACCCTGGCAACGTTGACGGTTAATTACTCCACCGCGCAATCGACCCCCTATTACGGCCAAATGACGGGAAATCTGGCATTGGTCCTGAAGGGGGGATCCGATCTGGAAAAAGCGCATTTGATGATGAACCCAAACAATACGTACTCTGGCGGAACCACCATCCAGAACGGGTGGGCCAGAAACAGCCAATCGGGAACGTTGGATAGTAATGGAAATCTGGTGGCAGGCTGCTTCGGAACCGGACGGATTCGGTTGGAGAACGGCGTCATTACTAACAACGGTGGGAATCGTCCTGGCGGAATCTACGCCGTGACGTATCTGGAGAATGCCATTGAAATTGCCAGCAGCGGTGGCGGTTTCCTATCGGGTTGGGGGTCGAATCAAGACAGGTATAGAACCAGAGCGGGAAACCTCTATAAAACAAGGCTTTTCTGAAA
>JAUNBJ010000168.1 GCA_030535245.1 Planctomycetia bacterium
AGTCCCTCCGCTGCTAAATTGCCCGTTTGCAAGTCCATGCAAGCGGGTTTTTTATTGCGCATAAAGGACGTATTTTCAAGGACTTCCGACGATTCCTTCTTTCTGTCGCATTTTTCTGCAATGCGGTGCATACCCCCTTTTCTACCCCCGACCTGCCCCTTTTCCTCCCCCCGTATTTCGTCGCTTCCATCGGATGAAATGCCGATATTGGAGAAAAGGGTTGTGGCTTGTTCGATTCCTTTGAGTGTACGGCCTTTGGTCATTATTTGGTAGTGTTTCATAGCAACAGCGTAGGAATGGTCTGTAATGGCTTCATAGGTGGCAATATCGCGAACAACGGGGAGAAGGTCGCAACAAAACGACTTTCGCAGGTTGTACCACGGGTTTAGCCAGCAGTTGCCAAGGGCACGTACAACCAACTTTTCTGTCATTACGGAAAAATTCTGTCGGGGTTTCATGCCGGGGAAAAGGCGGGGTTGGGTTTCGGTGGAGTGGTGGAACCAAGTCGGAGAGGACTTGTTCCACGATGGGGGAAAGGGGCACCATGCGGAAACGGCGGCCGTGGCGTTTGTTTTTGCCGGCACGAATGGAAATCCAACCGGGTTCGGCAGGGCTGCTCCAGTGGATGTCCGACCATTCCATACGGTACGTTTCCGACGCTCCGCGAATGCCGCAGAAACGTACGAGGGCAATTAAAACACGCCACTTAAGGGGGGAATATTCCATCACACGGAGGACTTTTTCTATCGGAACGTACTCCATTTTATCGGGGTTTACGGATTCCCCGCCTTTGAGAATTTCAAACAGATTTTTTCCCATCCATTCCATCTTTTCAGCGTATCGAAAAATCTGTTTAACCATTGAAATCCTGTGGTTTACGGTCGCAATTCCATATCGTTGCGGTTTCTTCCCACGCCGATTCAATTTTTCCGTTTTCATCCAATGCCCAAACTTTTCCGCCGTGGACTTGCTAATCTCCACCAGTGGAACATCCTGCCCAAAAAACTCTATAAGGTTCTGAAAAACACATCTGTATCCCTGAATTGTTAAATCGGAAACACCCTCTGATTGACTTGTTTTATATGCTTCTAACAAGCCGTAAAGCGTTTTTTCGTCTTGCCGTTCTTCCACCAGTTCCAACCGTGCCAATTTGTCGTAAAGTGGGCTTCCCTGAATCTCTGCAAGCCATAAACGAACCTCATCCGTCAGACCGCCGGTCTTTCGGCACGCTATGAGAGATTCAATCTTCTCACCAGTCCTTTCGGACACCCGTTTGTTTGAAACCCCGTAGATTTTCCGTGCCCTTCCATCTATGAAAACGCAGATGTAATAACCATTGCCTTTTCTGCTCGCGCTTGCCATTTTTTTCCTCCTTTGGGTTACTTCTTTGATATTCACATTATAACACTTTTTTTCATCAGAAATATTCCCCCTGCACATGGATTCAGGGATTTTTTCAAAAAATCTGGTTTAGGCGTGGAATGGTTGTAAAAGTGGGCAAGTTTCAAAATTCCAAAATATTTTTGAGACTACTTAAGTGCCGTAAAAATAAGGGTTTACGCTGAAAGTCTCAAAAGTCTCAAAAACCCCTATAATTATGAGACTGATTTTTGAGACTGGCAACCTATTTCCCCTATTCCTCCTGTTTTTCCAGCGGATTTCCTTCCTCCGTGGAAGGGGATTGCTTTTGCCATTCCGAAAACCAACGGTAAACAGACGCTTTGGGAAGGTCAAGAAGTCCCAAAACATCCGCCGGGGACTTGCCTTCATGAAACATCGAAAAAACTTCCTGTTGTTTGGTTGAACGCGGTCGCCCCGGTGATGTTGCCGTCTGAATTTCGGATGTTTCCCACTCGCCGCCACGCAGTCGCACTTCAAACGGGGCGGCTCGTTCACCAAAAAAACCACGTGCTTTTTTGAAATGAATCTCGAAACGGCAGCCATCCTCTGGTGAATAATTGTCTGGTCGCCGTAGGGCAATCGCGGTATGGAGTACGTCCAATTTTACCGACAAACCCCGTGGGGAGCCGTCTGCCCCTTTCGATTGGTGGTCTATTAAAACCACAGCAACCCCCATCCTACGCAGGTTTAGAATCACCGATTGCATAGGCAACCACGCTTCCTGATTGTTTGGCTTGTCGCTTAAATACAGGGATGAAACATTGTCCATTATCACGCATTTTATAGCCTTATGCTCAACCTCCTCCAGCAGTGCAGCTTGATGGTCTGGACGGAACAAATTTGCCGGCAGCCCATCCGCTTCCACGTCTGGATTATACAGAAAAAAATCGTTGTTTTCAGCCGTAAGTCCAAATTTTTCAGCACGTTGCAGCATATCCGTTAGTGACATTTCACCATCAAGGAACAGCGTTTTTTGAGCATTTGGAGACGACCACCGCTCATCAAACAAAGTTCCCCCAGTGGTCAAGATTTTGGCAATGGACAACGCCAAAAACGTTTTCCCTATTCCGGCCTGCGCAGAAATTATCGCCGACTGCCCAGCCCGCAACCACGGGTAAATCAAGTAATCCGGGGCGGCTACATTCATCGCCTTCAACTCCTCGAGTGAAAAGCTCTTCAGTCACCTTTTTTTCGGCGTTTCCGTTGGTTTTTTGTCGGGGTATTGTTCGTAAAATTCTTCCAAGGGAATTGATAAATGGTCAAGTTTTTTCATGCCATAACCTCTATTTTTTCAATGGTTTCGGAAAACGTCGCCTGTGGGAGGGGGATTGCCCTCGTTTCGCAAACTTCATGTAAAAACCGTCCCCACTGCCTTGCCCACGGCAGGTTCGACTTAAAGGGCGGGAAAACGATCCGGCATTCTCGACCATCCAGAGCCATCAAAAAAGGGAAATCAACGACATCCGGCGGTCTCAAAAAACAGAAATGCCCATCGCCGTTGGCAATCGCTCCCGCCGTCATTGCGTCGCGTAATGAGCAGAAAATGTTAATCTGCTGGCAATCCGGGGAAAGCAGCCGCCGGAACGTGCCTACGAACCCGCGTGGTTTGCCCCCGCCCGCCGCGTGTACGGGTTTCCAGTGGGTTCTGTCGGCGGTTAGGAGCCAGCCCGTCAAGCGGATGGAATACGGCAACACACACCCATTTTCAAGACAACAGACGGGCAACGCTAGAACGGTTTCACTATAAAACGTGCCCACTTTCCCGCCGAAAGAGGCAATCGCTTGCGGATTCATACCAAGAGAATCGTACGTATCGGAAAAAATACCCGCCTCCCCATAAATCGGGGTAAAACCCAGTCCTTGACATTTTCGGAAATCTCCCATATAATGCACCTGTAACCTTTTTTAAGTCCTTGCCAGAATCCGCCCCAGTCCCCGCCGGGGCGGTTTCGTTTCTGCCCTCATCCATTTACCCGCGGCTTTCGGCCTCTTCCAATTCCCCCAGCCGTTGCAAGGCACCCTCCAAAAACGTTAATAAAAATCGTCCCAACGCCGATATTTTCGGCTCTCGTCGCAAGTCTCGAACTGCCTGTAGGCAATCGGCAAACATTTCCAGCCGCTCGTCTGTCGTCATTTTCCGCCCTCCCATTGGTTGTCCATCCATTTTTCAATTTCCTGCCTGTTGACCCTCGCCACAGAACCGATTTTCCTCACCCGTGGAAAGTCCGGCAGCCGCTTCCAAGCGTACAGCGTCCGCGTGCTCACGTTGCACAATAGAGCCGCCTGTTTCATTGTCAGCCAGTTACTTTGAATTCTGTTCTCCGATTCGACGTTCATCGCTTTTCCTTTCTATCGCAATTCCCGGCTTGCGTCGCGTTTCAACCACTAGCGAAAAACGCAGGCCTCTAATAAGTGATGAGACCGCAAGCGGGAAAATAACCGGGAAAATCAATAGGAAATCAAAGGCATCGTATTTTACGATATAAAAAATTTTTTGAGATTTTAGAAAAAATCCCGCTTCAACCGGGAATCACCGGGAACGGGAAAATCAAAGAAAATCAAAGAGGGTTTGGGCTATTCCGAAATTTCATCCATTAAATCACCAGAATTTTTTGTCCAAACAGACGAATTTTTACGCAAAATATCAACAATTTTAGAAAAACTGGTATCCCCTACAAGAGCGTTTTTTCCAACTTTGCACAATTTCGTACTGTTGACGAAATCGATAATTTCCTTGTCCGTCATTTTCCTACCCGCCGCCTCTCGTCGCACCATTTCTTCGCGCAGAGTAATCAAAACATCCCTTTTCCCATCCCCAGAAAGAGTATTGAACGTGGGTGGGGATGTTTTTTTACCCCCCTCGGCTTTCGGCGTTTTCGGCTTGTTCGCCCGTGGGGAGGGCGGGGTTCCCTGAGTTTTTTTTAACGCGAACCACATACTCTCGCCTTTCTCCGTTCGCCTCACGAAAAAGACAGGTTTCGTTTCCCCGGCGTAAGTCCTGCCAAGATCTTCCGCCTTGAATTGTCTCGACCGCTGCCAGAGCGTCGTTAGGGGATTTTCCTCGCCTGTCACGTAGTCAAAATAGGGTTCATCGCACTTTGCCGGAAATGTACGAACAATATCGTTTCCTTCCCTTCGCACAGACGGTTCTGTAACGTAGCGGTGAAACACCATCTCCATGAAAATCACTATCAGCCCGTCCGCACAAAGGCTTTCAAGAGTGTGCGTGTTGATTTCGTGAAAGTCAGAAAACCCATCACCGGCCAACTTGCCCAGCCGTGTCCTCCCAGCCATCGCACAGTCACACGGTGCAATCATCATAAGACGTTCCGCCATTATTTGTTCGTTCATTTCATCCTCTCGATTCAAAAATATACCCGCTTCCATCACGTGCATTCTACCACGATTCAAAACAGCGTCAAGAGTTTTCTTCGCTTGCCCGGTCAGATTATTGCACTTTTCATACGACGGGCGTTCAGATCGCAGTATGAAATTGTTCGCGTCATTTTGGAGGCGTTTCCTCGCCCTTTGGTATCATTTTCGTAACCTGTCATTAGTCCGTTTCGGCCACCGAAAACCTGCCGGGTTCCTGTTGGGTTTCAGGTGGCTAACATTAGTCACCTGTTGCTTGCCTTAAGATTGTCATATTGTCATAATGTCAAAACCCTATACTTTTGACAATATGACAAAAAACGCTCAAACCCCGTAAAAACAAGGATAAAACGTCTGTCATAATTATTTGAAAATTATGACAATATGACAAACTGCCCATCTTAACATCCAGCCAACCAACTGTATCTCACCCCGTGCCGCCTTCGTGTGGCGTCTCTGGGTATATACCCTCCGGGAGAACCTATAGAGTTGTCTTCCCGAAATGAAGTCCCGAAGAATCATCGCCCCACTCCCTCTACGCTCACTGGCCGACGATATACCCTTGCCTGTTTGATGATATTCCGCAGGTCTGGCTGGTCACTGATGTATCCGGGTCGCAGCCCAAGCAACTTTTCGATTTCGTTGTTGGAAAGCCCTGGGTTCCGTTCTGCAAGTTGTGCGACGGACGCCTTCAATTCTGCGGTTGGCATCACCCTTTTGTGTCTTTTTCGTTTCGGGATGGCGTCTTGCCGGGGCACCTCTTCAGCACGCCTCCCATCAATCAAGATGGTATTTTCATCCACCGCCAGCGTTCTCGTCGGCTTCCGGCCTCTTTCCATCTGTTCCTTCATAAGGCACAATAGCCCATAATCCGCCCTGAAACAGTTTCCAACCTTTTGCACGGATGAAACAAAATCCCCGAAAGTATCCCCCTGAATGATTCCCATCTCCCGACTCATCGACCCACCCCCTTTCCTGCCGCCATCTCTGTCCTTTGCCGTACCAGCCTCGCCAGCACATCCGCCACCTCCAGTTGTCTTTCAGAATCCATCAGCAAGAACAGTTCCAGAATCTCCCTTTTAATCGTCTCAATATTCAAGTAGCCCCCATCCCCTTCGTCATTTTCTAAAAAGCCGTGTTTTATAGGGTCTTCTTGATATGGTTCCAACCCCTCCAGGCGTGTCTCGGGGCAGGAATTTGATTCTTGTCCCGTTTTTTGTTTATTGTTTCTGCGCTTTCTATCCCGTAATTTAAGGTATCAAAGGAAATTATTTGCGTTTCTATTCGTCTGTTTGAATTTTCTTGCGTCACCGTATTTTGACCCGTCAAGTGACCCGTATATTGCCCTGTGGGAGATTTTTCCTGGTGTTCGTGAGGGCTGGAGGCATGGCGGAAGTCGTCTTCGGTGTCTGGGCGTTGTGCTTGAGACTAGACCCTGTGCTTCCAATATTTTTATGTTTTTTGACACCGTTTAATGAAAGCGATTTCAATCCTGGCGAGGTAATGGCGGGACAATTTTTCGCAGCGGGCGGCGATTCGTCGGAACTCTTTGATTTTTAAGAAGATACGTTCGACAATGTTGTGTTTGCTGTAACGTTCACGATTAAAAGGAAGTTTGGCCTTCTTTTCGTTGCAACGTCTTGCCTTTCGTTGCAACATC
>JAUNBJ010000026.1 GCA_030535245.1 Planctomycetia bacterium
GGTTTTTTGGTGGTTTTTTCGCGGCAGGACCCTGCACCGTACCGATATGTGGAAAAACTACTGGCAACGAAAAACCTATACCCCCCAAATGGGTACCCACGAAATTGGAATGCACCCTAAAGAACCGTGGACTTAATCCCAGGTCTTGCCAGAATTTTAAAAAGCACTATAATAATTAATTTTAATTATTGTGAATATTAATTTATCGAGGTGTGTTAGATTCAGGTGGAATGTAGCACAGAGGCCGGAAAAATGACGAACGGAGAGATGACTTTCACGGATTTCAAAATATTTACTCAGGAAACGAGTTACGAGGCATAAAAGAGTTTGTTCGAGGAGAATAACAATGAAAAAGATTTCGATTGCTCTGGCTTCTGATGAAAACTTTGTTCAGCACATGGGGTGTCTTATCGCGTCCATTTTGAGCAATTCGTTGGAAAATGAACAGTTTTATTTTTATGTTATAGATGGTGGAATCACGGAAGAAAGCAAAGAGAAGATACGCTCTCTACGATCCATTCGTCCGTTTGAAATCCAGTTCCTTGCACTTGATTTGAATCGTCTGGCAGGTCTCCCTTTGATAGAGCGATTTTCGATGAACACTTATTCGAGATTATTGCTTCCCGAATTGCTTCCCGAAACGAATCGGATACTCTATCTGGATTGTGACATGATTGTACTTTCTTCGTTGTCGGAATTATGGGATACCGACTTGGAAGGAAACTCTCTGGGAGTCGTTTTGGACTTTCGGGAGCTGTTTGAACAGGAATGGCGAAATGAACGTATTCGGCTAGGTGTCCATGGTCCGGCTTTCAATGCGGGCATGCTTTTGCTTGACCTGAAAAAAATTCGAGAACAAAACTTGTTTCAAAAGGTAATCTTCTGGCTGAAGGAACATCAGGCCGATATCGTTCTTGCGGATCAGGATGGGCTAAACGTTATCTTTGAGAACGACAGGAAGATGTTGCCTCTCCGTTGGAATCTCCTCGTCACTGGTTTTTGTCATTATCAGAGAAAAATTCGTCATGCAGATTACCTGAAAGCCGCTCGAAATCCAGCGATTCTGCACTATATTTCCATCTTAAAGCCATGGCATTTTTTTCATACGGGGGGATGGAGAGAACCGTACTGGCACTATCTTCGCATGACACCGTGGAAAGATTACAGGGTTCATGGAACCCTGAAAGATCACGTCCGCAGGTTTTTAAGACAAAGTACCCTGAACGGGATGTTTCGGAATTGGTGGAAAACCACCAAGACACGATTATTCGGTAAAAAGAGGAAAAAATGCCAGGTTACCAAATAGCGTTTGCATCCGACGAGAATTACGTTCCGCATATGGGGTGTGCGATGGCTTCCATCCTGCTTCATGCGGAGGATGGCGACGCGTTTCATTTTTTTATTTTGGACGACAAAATTTCTCTGGAATCCCGGAAGAAGCTGGAATCATTGCGGGAAATTCACGATTTTGAGATTTCATTCCGTTCGCTGGACGTTCCAGAGATTCTGGAAAGTCCTTTCCGGGGGCATGTTCCGGTGGGGGTGTATTCTCGACTCAGCATTCCCACGCTGTTGCCAGAGGTCGATCGGTTAATTTACATGGATTCCGACATGATCGCGACCACCTCGCTACGGGAGTTGTGGGAAACCGATTTGGAGGGGAAAGCGATGGGCGTCGTCCCGGATATTCGCGATCCGGTTTCTTTTCCGTTTATGCCGTCCGCCCTGCCGAAATTTTTGGGACGTAACGACGTTTACTTCAATGCCGGGATGATGTTGCTGGACTTAACTAAAATTCGCAGGAATCAGGTTTTCCAGAAAGCGATTCAATGGTACGCAGAGCATGTGGCGGAGGCTCCGTTGTGGGATCAGGATTCATTGAATGTGGTGTGTCGGGATGATATAAAGATTTTGCCGTACCGGTGGAACATTCAGACGTACGGTCGATTGGAGCAGCGGATATCCCGAATGCGTGATGCGTGCGAAGCGTTTTATCAGACGCAGTGTTCGCTCGAGGGGATTATCCATTACATTGGACCGCACAAGCCGTGGCATTATGCGTATTTTGCTCCGGCGGGGAGGTTTTATCTGGAAACGCGGGCATGTACGCCGTGGCAAGACATGGAAATTCCGATTCCGCCGTTGAAAATGCGAATTCGTCTTGGATGGAGGGCGAATCGGTTGAATCGTGGGGTACGGATACTGCGGGAAAAATTGCGTCGGTTTTCTCTTCGCCAGGCCCTTCGCCGCAGTCCGTGGAACGCGCGTTGGAAGGCGTTTGGGAAAAAATGGAAGTGCCGCATTTTGGGGCGACCGGAGCGTTTTCCATACGTTCCGGCGGTGGAATATGGATTGGCTTCCGGAGGGAATGCTCCTGCGTTGACCGTTTCCCTGACCACGTATCCGGCACGGATTCCTCTAGTGATACGAACGCTGGACACGTTGTTGCGGCAGACGAAGAAGCCGAATCGAATTGTGCTTTGGCTTGCCGAGGAGCAATTTCCCGACCGGGAGCGGGAGCTTCCTCCGGAGCTTCTTTCGCGGATTCCTCTGGGGGTGTCGTTGAGGTGGTGTGAAAATCTACGATCTTACACGAAGCTGTTACCGTCGCTGCGGGAATATCCCAACGACATCCTCGTAACCGCAGACGACGACATTTATTATCCAGAAATGTGGCTGGAGATTCTCTGGGAGTCGTACCTCAGGGATCCGGAGAGTGTCCACTGTCATCGTGCGCGTCAGATTCTTTGGAAGAAAAACGGCCAGCCACGACCATATCAAGATTGGCCGAATCTTCGGAAGGGATCGGAGGCGTCCCACTCTTTACTACCGCTTGGGGTGGGAGGGGTTCTGTATCCCCCGCGAGTTCTGGCGGAGGAGGTGTTCCGACGGGACCTTTGGGAGCGATGGGCACCCCATGCCGACGACCTGTGGTTTTGGGCGATGGAGACCCTTCAGGGAACGACGGTTCGCGTTGCTTCAGGGGCTATCCGAACGCTTTGGGAACAATTGCCCAACAATCCCGATTCCCTGTTCATGAGGAATCAGTTTCAAAATGATGTGCAGTTCGAGAATTTGTTAAGACTCTTTCCGCAGTTGACAGAGCGGGTGCGTCAGTCCAGACCGTGAGGCGTGCGGACGATTTTTTTCCGCCGGGTATTTTGAAGAATGACGCGGTTTTGGGCGAGAATTTCGGGATTGCAGTAAGGGCGTCCGTGGTCCAGATGGAGGCAGAAAATGGAGTATCGAACCTGCCGTCCGTGGACTCCGAGATTTTCCAGCCGATATCCGAGTTCCACATCCAGCCCGCCGTAGGTCATATCCTCATTGAATCCGTTGACGGCGACCAGGTCTTTTTTCCAGCCGGAGCTGTTCGCACCGTTCCAGGTGGCCTGTGTGGTGGTCAGGAGGTTACAAAGGGTAGATCGCCACGGCGGTTGGACAGGGCATTTTCGGGAAGAAGGGAAAAAACCGTTTTGAACCAACCACGATTTTTGGAAAGCACGACCGGTCTGAATATCTTCGCGGGTCAGGTTTTGGCTGGGAGAAAGCGGGATTTTACTGTATCGACCAGAAACGAAAAAACCGGGAGCGGCATATCGATAATGCTTTTCCACAAATTTCGGCTCCGGCACGCAGTCGTGGTCGGTGAAGATGAGGTACTCCGAGGAGCTTTCACGAATGGCGCGATTGAGGATAACGCATTTCCGGAATCCACGATCTTCGTGCCAGACGTGACGAATATTCCAGCCGGTTTCGTTTCGGTAGCGATCGATTAAATCCCGCGTTTCGTGGGTGGAACCGTCGTCGGCAATCACGAGTTCCAAGGGGCATTCGTGGAAGTCCTGCGCAAAATATCCCCAGAGTGTTTTTTCCAGCCAGGCCGGGTGATTATAGGTGGAAATCACCACGCCGATGGATTGGGGTCTGACGTTGGCACGGGGGGCGAAACATCGTTGTGCGGATTCGTGAATCGCGCTGAAAAAGGGAATTCGCATGATTACCCGGAACCTGGTTGACAAAATAAATTAAACGCCGCGGAGGAAGGGGTTGGTCTTTTTTTCGATTCCCACGGTGGTGGAGGGGCCATGTCCGCAGTGGAGGATGGTGTCGTCGGGCAGGGTGTAAATCACGTCGCGAATGCTTTTTTCCTGGGCGAGCGGGTCGCCGTCGAAAAAATCGCTCCGGCCGATACTGTTATAAAAAATCAGGTCGCCGACGAAAACGGCGGGGGGCGTCATTTCGGGGAACAGGAAAACGCAATGTCCGGCAGAGTGTCCCGGCGTGGCAAAGACGTTGATTTTCATCCCGGCAAGCGTGAGGGTTTCGCCCCCCTTCAAAAGCACCTCGGCAGGCGGCACAACGAGCGGGACGCCGAAATCGGTGGAGAGGTTTTTGGCCGGATTGGTCAGTTTGTCGGCATCTTTTTCCCCGATGTAGATGGGGACGTCGAGGAACTTTTGTTTGAGGACGCCCAATCCGCCCACATGGTCGGCATGCCCGTGGGTGCAGAGGAAGGCGACAGGTTGGAGGTGGGCATTTTGCATTTCCTCCAGGATTTTTCGCGGTTCCAGTCCGGGGTCGATGACGACGCATTCGGAGTTTCCTTCGGCCCAGACGATTGCAGTGTTTTCTTCCAGCGGCAACGTAACGACGATTTTCAGACCAGCAGCCATATTTTTCCTTTCGTGAAAAAATCATCTTACCTTATTTTAGAAAAAATTCAAGCGGCATCCTTTCGAGAAAACCTGCCGCAAGTGTAAACCAGAACCACGAACCGTCTCCCCTCCCGGTTGTTGAGATTTTCGGAGCGTGTATAATGGTGGGATTCTGTGTACGGATGGGAAAGAGCAGGACAGGAGGGGGATAAAAGTGGCGGAATTTCGGCTGGAATCACCGTTTCAACCGGCGGGCGATCAACCGCAGGCGATTGCGTCGTTGATGCGGGGTTTGCGTGCGGGGGAGAAGCACCAGACGCTTATGGGCGTGACCGGTTCGGGCAAGACGTTTACCATGGCGAACATCATCCAGCAGATGCAGCGTCCGACGTTGGTGATGTCGCACAACAAGACGTTGGCGGCGCAGCTTTTTTCTGAGTTCAAGCAATTTTTCCCACACAATGCGGTGACGTATTTTGTCAGTTATTACGACTACTATCAGCCGGAGGCGTACATTCCGCAGCGGGATATTTATATCGAGAAGGACGCGGCGATCAATCAGGAGATCGACCGGTTGCGGCTGGCGACGACCAGTGCTTTGGTCAGTCGGCGGGATGTGATCGTGGTGGCGAGCGTGTCGTCGATTTATGGTTTGGGTTCGCCGGAGGATTACAAACAGATGGTTTTCCCGATCATCCGGGACAGCCAGTTGGATCGGGACGAGCTGCTTCGGAAGTTGGTGGACATGCAGTACGAGCGGGAGGACACGCTTCCTGAGACGGGCAAATTCCGGGCGCGGGGCGACTGTGTGGAGATTTACCCCACGAACGAGGAGTTTGCGGTGCGGGTGGAGTTTTGGGGCGACACGGTGGAGCAGATTTCGGTGCTTCATCCGGTTTCGGGGGAGGTTTTGGAGCGTGTGGAGTCGTTCGCGATTTATCCGGCAAAGCATTTTGTCTTGTCGGAGGATCGGATTGGCGACGCGTTGGGAGCACTTCGCAAAGAGCTGGCCGAGCAGTTGGAGTTTTTCAAGAAGCAGGGGAAACTTTTGGAGGCGCAGCGGCTTTCGGCCCGGACGCGTTACGATCTGGAGATGCTCCAGCAGGTGGGGTATTGTCCGGGGATTGAGAATTACAGCCGTCCTCTTTCGGGTCGGGAACCGGGGTCGGCGCCGGACACCCTGTTCAGTTTTTTCCCGGACGATTTTTTGATGTTTGTGGACGAGTCGCACGTGACGGTGCCGCAGATTCGGGGGATGCAGTCGGCAGACCGGAATCGAAAAAAGACGTTGATCGAGCATGGGTTTCGGTTGCCCAGTGCTCTGGATAACCGCCCGCTTTCGTTTACGGAGTGGGAGGAGAAAATCCACCAGGTGATTTACGTTTCGGCGACGCCGGGGCCGTACGAGATGGGCAAGACGCATGGGCGATTTGTCGAGCAGGTGATTCGTCCGACGGGGCTTTTGGATCCGGAAATCGAGGTGATTCCAGCCACGGCGTGCCAGGCGGGGGAGTCGAAGGTTTCGCCGATAGCATCTCCGGGGCAGGTTCCGCATCTGTTGTCGCAGGTTCAGGAGCGTGCCCGGAAGGGGGAGCGGGTGTTGGTCACGACGTTGACGAAGCGGTTGGCGGAGGATTTGGCCGATTTTTTCACGAAGAAGAAAGTTCGGTGCAAATGGCTCCATTGCGAGCTGGACGCGTTCGAGCGGGTCGAGCTTTTGCGGGAGCTTCGGGAAGGCAAGTTCGACGTGCTGGTGGGGGTGAATCTGCTCCGCGAAGGGCTGGATTTGCCGGAGGTTTCGCTGGTGGCGATTCTGGATGCCGACAAGGAGGGCTTTTTGCGGAGTGAGACGTCGCTCATGCAGACGATCGGCCGGTCGGCCCGAAATGTGAACGCGAAGGTGCTTCTGTATGGCGACAAGATTACAGACTCCATGCGGCACGCCATTGACGAGACGAACCGACGTCGAGAGCTTCAGCGTCGATACAACGAGGAGCACCACATCACGCCGCAGACGATTCAGAAGAACATCCATCGGGGAATCGAGCAGGAAGCGGAAGCGCATTTCCGGTCGAACGCTGCGGTGGGGTTGAAGGATCAGAACAAGATCGTTACGGAGGAGTACGTCGCCGAGCTGGAGGCGGAAATGCTGGCGGCGGCCGACGCGTTGGAATTTGAGCGTGCGGCCATCCTTCGCGACCGTATTGCGCAGGTTCGGGAGCAGATGGGAAAAAAGGTTTCCGAGGTGGAAATTAAAAAAGCGGCAAAAAAAGGGCGAAATCCCCGAAAAAACAAGATTTCTTCCTGATTACATGGAGCGTACGATGAATTTACTGGCGGTTGAGACGATGGGCGTATCTGCGTCGGCGGCGATTTTGGAGGATGGCCAAACGGTGGCGTCGTTGGTATTGGAGGAAAAGGCGCGGAGTTCGGAAATGCTGGTGCCGATGGTGCAGACCCTTTTGGAGGAGAGCCGTCGGAAGCCGGCGGACATCGACTGGGTGGCGGTGACGCGTGGGCCGGGGTCGTTTACGGGGCTGCGGGTGGGAATCACGTTTGCCAAGGTGTTTGCGTACAGCGTCGGGGCGAAGCTGCTCGGTATCGACACGCTGGAAGCGATTGCCGCCGGGGTTCCGGGGGAGTGTTCGCCGCTGGCGGTGGTTCTGGACGCGCAACGGGGGGAGATCGTAACCCGAACGTACGCGTTTGCCGAGGGAACCTGGACGCCGACCGACGCCATGCGCCTGGTCGATTGGGACGATTGGTTGCGTGCGCTGCCGGAGGAAACGTACCTGACCGGGCCGCTGCTTTCCCGGAAAGCGAAGCGTCTGGCAGGGCGGAATCTGGTGGACACGCCGTACTGGAATCTGAATCCGGCGGTGCTGGGGGAAGTGGCGTATGGAAAAATCATGGCGGGTGCGGAGGACGAACTCTGGACGTTGCTGCCGTTTTACTCGCGTCTGGCCGCCGCCGAGGAGCGAAAACTCCAAAAAAATAGCTGAAGGCAACTTCTAAAAACCCAATTCCGGCCCAAAACGGTGATTTATCGCTTCCAGGCTGCGTTGACATAAGTCTCACATATTTAGCAATATGCTACGCCTTATGTCGCCTTGCTGGAAAGCGTAAATCCCTCGTTTTTGCCCAAGGAAGCGGTTTTTAGAAGGTGCCTGAAAATCAAACTTAAATTCTAAAAACCGCTCCGTGGGGGAGGCTTTCCTACGGAGCGTCTGAAAAAACGCGGTTCTGGCGTCGTAATCGTTAAACTTGGTATAATCGCTAAAGTTTACCCATTTTCTTTGACGATGTAAGGGAGTATAGAGACAGTTTATTCATCGTGTAAGGAATGGGACGATGCCTACCGAAAGACGAATCACAGGTATACAGGTAATTTTGGCGATAGGGCTGATTCTGGGGAGTGGGTGTAGTCGTCAATATTGGCGGCAGCAGGCGAACCAGGAGGCGTCGTGTATTATTCAGGAGAAGTCGAACGATTCTCGGTGGGAGCTTCGGGACTATCGTTTTGAGGCGAAAAGCGACGCGCGTTTTTATTCTCCGTATTGCAAGGATTGTCCTCCGATGCCGCAGGACGACCCGACGACAAACTATTTGATGCGTTGTGTTTACGGCAAACGGGGCTGGAGGGGCTGGACGAAGCATGGGGTGACAAGCGAGGTGGAGAATCCGACGTGGATGCAGTCGTTGCCGCGGGATAACGACGGGACGGTGTTGCTGAATCGTCGGAACGCGATGCAGATTGCATTGACCAACTCACGGGATTACCAGACGGCGCTGGAGAATATTTATCTGTCGGCACTGAATGTTTCGCTGGAGCGATTTTACTTTGACACACAATTTTCGTTCGGTTCGGATGTCCAATACGACACGACGTTCCGGGGATATTCCAGTATCGGATTGACACCGATAGATGCGCAGCTATCCAAAAACCTGGCGACGGGCGGGAATTTTGTGGCGGGAATTGCGAATTCGATCGTCTGGACGTGCGGCGGCGGGGAGTCGTCGAAGGTTTCCACGACGCTTTTGAACATGTCGCTGCTTCAACCGCTTTTGCGGTATGGCGGGCGGGCGTACGCATTGGAGAATCTCACGCAGGCGGAGCGTTCGTTGGTGATGAACGTTCGGGAGATGGAGCGTTATCGGGAGGGGTTCTACTTGAACATTATCGCCGGTTCCAGTGGAATTTCCGCACCAGGTACGGGCAGTTCGGGGATTCCGTCGGCCGGCTCAACGGTAAGCGGGGCGGGGAGTTTGTACGGGCTGATTTACACGCAGTTGGCGTTGGACAACCAGCGTCAGAACGTCCGCGATCTTCGGGAAAGTATGGAGCGGATGGAAGCGTTGTACGAATCGGGGCGTTTGGAGCGTACGCAGCTCGACCAGACGCGGCAGTCGCTTTTGAATTCGCAGATCACACTTTTGACCAGCGAGAACAACTACAAGAATTCGTTGGACAATTACAAGATGGATTTGGGATTGCCGCCGGGGATGGAGGTGGCGATTTCCGACCCGATGTTGGAGGATTTTATTCTGGTTTCGCCGGCAGTGACGGCCATGCGGAACGTGTTGACGCAAAGCCAGCACCAGCTTCGGAAAGGGAAACCGCACGCGGAAGCGATTGCCGACATGCGTCGGACAGTTCAGGAAGCAACGGCATACTGCGACAAAATCGACCAGGATTTTGTGAAGCTCAAGGAGGTTTATCCAAAGCGGGTGGCGTCGTTGAAGAAGCTGGTTTCACGCCCGGAATTTCGCAGCGGCAGCGTGGACCGAAACGCGGCGGACACGGAGGTTTTCGCCAAGCGGGTCATGGCGATTGGTCAGGATTACGTTCAGTTCAAGGAACGTCTGGTGAAATTTTCGCAGGGTTTGGACAAGATGGTTCCCGACGATACCAATGCCGACCAGGAAGAAGATTTGGACCTTGCGATGGATCAGCTGAACAGTTACCTGTTGGATATGTCGCTGATTCAAGCTCGGATTCGGCTGGACTCGATCATGCTGGTGCCGTTGGAGATGGACGAAAGGGCCGCCCTGCAACAGGCTCGGCATAACCGGCTGGATTGGATGAACGCACGTGCGTCGCTTGTGGATCAGTGGCGACAGATCGAAATTGCGGCCAACGCCCTGAAAAGCAACGTGACGGTGGAAGCCGACGCCCGTACCGATTTGGAAAATACGAAAACAAGCAGTTCGCTGAGCCTGGGACTGTCGTTCGACGCTCCGTTGACCCGGCAGTCGGAACGCAACGCGTACGTTCGCTCCCTGATCAACTACGACCGTGCCCGGCGTTCGTTCATTGCCTACGAGGATGGCGTTCACAAAAATATCCGTTCGATCATCCGGCAGATTGAGGTGGCTCAGGTTAGTTTCGAGTTGAAGCGGATTTCGGTGCTGGTCGCCATGGATCGTGTGGATCAGGCGAACATGCAGCTTTTGCGTCCGCCGAAGCCGAACGAGACGTTGCAGTTCGGGGATTCGTTTGCACGCGATTTGATTGATGCGTTCAACGCCCTGCTGTCGGCCCAGAATGCGTTTATCAACGACTGGATTAATTTTGAAGCGTACCGCATGGGAGCGGAAATCGTCACCGGAACCTTCCGGCTGGACGGCAGCGGCATGTGGATTGACGAAGCGAACGAGATCACGGGCGCCAACAGCGTTCTGGAGCGGTAAGGCCCCTTTGGGGGAAAACGTTGGAAGAAGGGGCGTTTGGGAGAAAACGCTCCTTCGACGGGTTTTTGAAATTTTCTGGGGTATTCTGGAAAGTCTGCTGACAAAATGTCATTCTTTGAGAAGCGTCGTAACGTGCTTGTGTAAAAGGAGTTATGGAAATCAAGGCACGGTTTTTCTGTTTGGTACGAATTTTGCTTTTGGTAGGTTAATCGCTGTCATTTTGACGGCGGGGGTAAAATAAGACAAATTTGTAAGAGCAAATACGATATTTGAGAGGAGAAAACTTATCATGTCGCAAGGCGAGAAAATTATTGGAATCGATTTGGGCACGACCAACTCGGTGGTAGCAGTGATGGAAGGCAAAGAAGCCAAAGTCATTCCGAACGCGGAAGGAAACCGGTTGACCCCCAGCGTGGTGGCATTCACGGACAATGGCGAGGTGCTGGTGGGCGAGCTGGCGCGGCGTCAGGCGGTGACGAACCCGCAGCGTACGATCAGTTCGATCAAGCGGTTCATGGGGCGTCGTCATGGCGAGGTGGGGGAAGAAGAAAAGACGGTGGCCTACAAGGTGGTGGGCGGCCCGGAAGATTACGTGAAGGTGGAAGTGGACGGCAAGGAGTTCACGCCGCCAGAGATTTCGGCCAAGACGTTGCGGAAGCTGAAGGAATCGGCGGAAGCGTACCTGGGGCACAAGGTGAACAAGGCGGTCATTACGGTTCCGGCGTATTTCAACGACGCGCAGCGTCAGGCGACGAAAGATGCGGGGCAGATTGCGGGCCTGGAGGTGATGCGTATCATCAACGAGCCGACGGCGGCATCGCTGGCGTACGGTTTGGACAAAAAGACGGCGGAGAAAATTGTGGTGTTCGACCTGGGGGGTGGAACGTTCGACGTGTCGGTGCTGGATGTGGCGGACGGGGTGTTTCGCGTGGTCAGCACCAGTGGCGACGGGCACCTGGGGGGCGACGATTTCGACGGCGTTTTGGTGAATTACATCGCGGACAAATTCCAGCAGCAGAACGGGATTGATCTTCGGAAAGACCCGATGGCGTTGCAGCGTTTGCAGGAAGCGTGCGAGAAGGCGAAAAAGGAGCTTTCGAGTGCCCAGACGACGAGCATCAACCTGCCGTTCATCACGGCGGACGCGAGCGGCCCGAAGCACCTGATGGAGAACATTACGCGGGCGCAGTTCGAGCAGATGGAGGATGCGTTGTTCGAGCGTTGTCGGATTCCGGTGAAGCGGTGTTTGGAAGACGCGCACCTTTCCCCGAAAGACATCGACGAAGTGGTGCTGGTGGGGGGTTCGACGCGAATCCCGAAGGTGCAGGAGTTGGTGAAGGAGATGTTCGGCAAGGAGCCGCACAAGGGGGTGAATCCGGACGAAGTGGTGGCCGTGGGCGCTGCGATTCAGGGAGGCGTTTTGGCGGGCGAGGTTCAGGACATTTTGCTTCTGGACGTGACGCCGCTTTCCCTGGGGATTGAGACGTTGGGAGGGGTGATGACGCGACTGGTGGAGCGGAACACCACGATTCCGACGACGAAAAAGCAGGTGTTCAGCACGGCGGAGGATAATCAGAGTGCCGTGACGGTGAAGGTGTATCAGGGCGAACGGGAGATGGCGGCGGACAACCGTCTGCTGGGCCAGTTCAATCTGGACGGGATTCCGATGGCGCCGCGAGGGATGCCGCAGATCGAGGTCTGTTTCGACATTGACGCGAACGGTATTTTGAACGTATCGGCGAAGGATTTGGGAACGAATCGGGAGCAGAAGGTTCGGATCGAGCAGTCGGCGGGATTGTCGGAGGACGAGATCAAGAACATGCAGCGAGACGCAGAGTCGCACGCAGCGGAGGACAAGAAGAAGCGTGAGTTGGCGGAAGCGAGGAATCAGTCCGAATCGTTGTGTTGGAACCTGGAGAAGCTGATCAAGGAGAACGAGGCAACGATGTCCGAGGCGGACAAAACGGCAATCACGGGAGCCATTGAAACGGCGCGAAACGCCGCGAAAGGGGACGACGTGGAGGCGATCAAGTCGGCCATGCAGAGTTTGGAGCAGACGTCGCATGCGTTTGCCAAGACGTTGTACGAGAAGGCGCAGGCCAGTGCGCAGCAACCCGGAGCGGGTGCGGCGCCGAATGCGGAAGCGGACGCGTCAAACGCTGCGTCAAGCGGAGCGGACGACGACACGATCGACGCCGAGTTTGAAGTGAAATAAGCATTCCCAAGAGTAGGCAGAGCGAGCGGCAAGGTGCCGTCCTTTGTGTCGAGGAGATCAGAGAGCTGCGTCTTGCGAGACGTGGCTCTTTTTGTGCGAAAGGAGAAAGATCATGGCTTTTCATTTTAATAAATTTACGACAAAATCGCAGGAAGCGTTGGCCGGGGCGCAGGAGTTGGCGGTGAACCGTGGGAATCCGGAGATATCGCCGCTTCATCTGCTGGACGCGTTATTGCAGGAGCAGGACGGGATCATCGAGACGCTGTTCGAGCATATGAACGTTCGGAAGGAGCAGGTACGACGGATTTGCGAGGCGCAGATGGAGTCGCTGCCGCGGATAAGTGGTGCGAACGAGATTGGCATGGGCCGGGAAACGCAGGGAGTTCTTCAGGCGGCGCAGCTGGAGGCGTCGAACATGAAGGACGAGTTTGTTTCGACGGAGCATTTGTTGTTGGCGTTGTCGAAGGTTCCGTCGAAGGCGGCGGAGGTTTTGAAGCTGGGGGGGCTTTCGTATGATGGCATTTTGCGGACGCTGGCGTCGTTGCGGGGGTCCAGCCGGGTGACGGATCCGGAACCGGAAGCGAAGTTCGCGGCGTTGGAGCGGTACGGGATTGATTTGGTGGAGCGGGCCAGGCAGGGGAAACTGGACCCGGTGATTGGGCGGGACAACGAGATTCGGCGGGTGATTCAGGTTTTGTCGCGTCGCACGAAAAACAACCCGGTACTTATTGGCGAACCGGGGGTGGGAAAGACGGCGATTGCGGAGGGGCTGGCACTGCGGATTGTGGAGTCGGACGTACCGCAGAGTTTGAAGAACCACCGGGTTATTGCGCTTGACATGGGGGCGCTTGTGGCCGGAGCGAAATTCCGAGGCGAGTTTGAGGAGCGTCTCAAGGCGGTTTTGCGGGAGGTTCAGGAAGCGAACGGGAAGGTGATTTTGTTCATCGACGAGCTGCACACGGTGGTGGGTGCGGGGCGTAGTGAAGGGGGTTCCGACGCGGCGAACCTGCTGAAACCGGCGCTTGCGCGGGGCGATTTGCGCTGTGTGGGGGCGACGACGCTGGACGAGTATCGCAAGTACATCGAGAAAGATCCGGCGTTGGAGCGACGTTTTCAGCCGGTGCTGGTGGGGGAACCGTCGGTGGAAGATACGATTTCCATCTTGCGGGGTTTGAAGCCGCGTTATGAGGAACACCACAAGGGGGTGAAGATCAAGGATTCGGCGTTGGTGGCGGCGGCGAAGCTGTCGGATCGGTACATCACCGAACGATTTTTGCCGGACAAGGCGATCGACCTGATGGACGAGGCGACGAGTCGGCTGGCGATGGAGTTGGAGAGTGTTCCGGAGCCGATCGACCGGATTCAGCGGAAGTTGGTGCAGTTGGAGTTGGCGGCCCGGCAGCTGGCGGACGAGACGGAGGATCACGCGAAGGAGCGTTTGGCCGAAATCGAGGCGGAGATGCGGCAGCAACGGGAGGAGCTTGCGTCGCTGCGGCGTCAGTGGGAGCTGGAAAAAGCGGGCGTTGTGGACACGCAGCAAATTCGTGGACAGTTGACGAAGGCGCAGCACAACCGGGATATGCTGAACGCGTCGATTCGGGAGAAGCAGTCGTCGGGGCAGCTCCCCAGCGAGAGTGATTTTCAGAAACTGTTTGAGCTGGATTTGCTCTGCAAGCAGCTGAATCAGCAGTTGGAGGATCAGTCGAAGGAGGCGGAAACAGAGACGGAGGCGGTGGATTCCAGGCGGCGTCTGCTTCGCAAGGAGGTGGGGCCGGAGGAGATCGCGGAGGTGGTCAGTGCGTGGACGGGGATTCCGGTTTCCCGGATGCTGGAGACGCAGAAGGAGAAGCTGCTGAAGCTGGAGGAGCGGCTGCACGAGCGGGTGATTGGGCAGGACGACGCGGTGGAGGCGGTGGCCAACGCGGTGCGTCGGAGTCGTGCGGGGATTCAGGCGGAGAATCGCCCGATCGGTTCGTTCATTTTCCTGGGGCCGACGGGGGTCGGGAAAACGGAACTGTGCAAAGCGTTGGCCGAGGTGATGTTCGACAACGAAAACGCCATGGTACGGCTGGATATGAGCGAATTTATGGAGCGTCATACCGTCAGTCGGCTGATCGGTGCCCCTCCGGGATACGTCGGTTACGAGGAAGGTGGGCGGTTGACCGAGGCGGTTCGGCGGCGTCCGTATTGCGTGATTTTGCTGGACGAAGTGGAGAAAGCACACCGGGACGTGTTCAACATCCTGCTTCAGGTGCTGGACGACGGCCGGTTGACGGACAATCAGGGGCACACGGTCGATTTTAAGAATACGATCATCGTGATGACGTCGAACGTTGGGAGTCGGCAGATTCAGGAGCTGGCGGCGGAGAACGCACCCGACCTGGAGATTCACGCTGCGGTTCAGGATGCGATGAAGGATATTTTCCTGCCGGAGTTTTTGAACCGTGTGGATGAAACGATCGTGTTCCACCCGCTGGGGAAAGACCAGATTCATGACATTGTGAAGATTCAGTTGGCACTGTTGAAAAAGCGGCTGGCGGAGCATGATTGGAATCTGGAGGTAACGCCCGCTGCGGTAAACGCGGTCGCCGACGAGGGGTACGACCCGGTTTATGGTGCACGTCCGTTGAAGCGGGTGATTCAGCAGCGGATCGAGAACCCGTTGGCCATCGAGTTGTTGAAGCACAATTACCCGGAGGGAACGACGCTGGAGGTGGATTTCCAAAGCGAGCGGTTCACGTTCGGGGTGAAGTAAAAACGGAGTGGATAGCAGGTGTTATGGGAGGGGGAGAAGTGTTGGCAGCAGCATTTGGCAACGATTTATTGCAACGTTTCCCCAACGATAATGATTTTTCCATCTTTGACCGTCACCTGGTGCAGCACGATCGGATGATCCCCGTAGCGAAGCTCGTTTTCCGAGAATGCCATGCGGAGTACCGGATTCCCGTTGTGCTGTCGCCAGTCGATCGGCAGAGCCAATTCCCTGGCCTTTTCCGTCGCCAAATCCAAAAGAATCTTTCGCGGGAGCGGAACCACCCCCGCACGGATGGTACGGAACTCGATATTGACAATATTCGGAGCCTCCATCGACGGTACAATGTCCACCGACGCCACCCCCTGATATTCCCGCGCGTCGATCGTCGCCCCGCAACGAAGCTGCCCGCCGTTGATTTGAACGCGAGGATACCGCACCCGACGCGAAAGGAACCCCGGATGCTTGGCCTCCAAATCCAACTCCACCCAGTGATTCAGCTCGTCCTGCGTCATTTCCAGGGACCATTTCCCCTTTTTTTCCATACGGTTCCGCAAGTGAGCGACTTTACGGAACATGGTTCGTGCGTCTTGAATGGCCTTGTCCCGATTGGCGTCGGTAACGGCTAAATCGCGGTAAAATGCCGGTTCGCAGTGAACGCCCCGCCACACCAGCCACGCCGTTCCCGCTCCCAATCCGATAAGTCCAATCAGAATCAACAACAACCAGCGAATTTTTTTCTTCATGGAGGATTTCCTTCCAGGGCTTTCGGTCACTGAATCCGCACCAACGCGTATTTTTTCTTGCCCATGCGAAGGACGATGGTCGATTCGCCCGCCAAATGGGCCGCCGTGAGTTTCAGATTCACGTCGTTCGTCCGCTGATTGTTGACGTACATCCCCCCTTGCTGGATGGCACGCCGGACGTCGCTTTTCGTGCCCGCCACTCCCGAACGCACCAACGCGTCGCCCAGCGGAATCCCCGCTTCCAGCTCCGCTTGTGTAAAGGAAGCTGACGGAACATCCGCAAAAATGGACTGCAAAAGCGAATCGTCGAGATCATGAATCTCCGCACCGAAGAAAATTTCGGTCGCTTTCCTCGCGGAAGCCAGCCCCGCCTCGCCATGCACCAGACGCGTGATCTCCTCCGCCACCCGACGTTGCCCGACACGTGTTTCCGGAGCGTTTTCCTGCTCGACCAAAATCGACGCGATCTCGTCCTGCGTCAAATCCGTCATCAGTTTGAGCAGCTTTTCCACCTCGGTATCCTCCACGTTCATCCAATACTGGTAGAACTGGTACGGCGAAACCCGCTCCGCATCCAGCCACAAGGCACCGGACTCCGTTTTCCCCATTTTTTTGCCGTCGCTTTTGGTCAGCAAAGGGGCGGTCATGCCGTAAAGCTGCACCGACTCCATCCGCCGTGCCAAATCAATCCCGGCCGTGATGTTCCCCCACTGATCGCTTCCCCCAACCTGCATTTCACATCCGTAATTCCGATACTGGTATACAAAGTCGTACGCCTGAAGCAGCATGTAGCTGAACTCGGTGTAACTCAACCCGTTTTCCCGCTCCAGCCGCGATTTCACAGAGTCTTTGGAAAGCATGACGTTGACCGGGAAATATTTGCCAATGTCCCGCAAAAAACCGAGAAACGTCTGGGCATGCATCCAGTCGTAGTTGTTCAGAAGCAACGCGTCGTTGGGGCCGTCGCCGAAACGGAGGAATTTGGAAATCTGCTTTTGCAGGCATTCCACGTTATGACGCAGCACCTCCTCGCCAAGTTGCTTGCGTTCCTCGCTTTTGCCACTGGGATCGCCAATCATCCCGGTCGCCCCGCCCACCAGCGCAATCGGCTTGTGCCCCGCCTTCTGGAAACGCCGTAAAATCATCAACGCCATCAGGTGCCCCACATGAAGGCTGTCGGCGGTAGGATCAAATCCCGCATACACCGTTCGCGGTTTCTCCAGCAACCATGCACCGATATGCTCGTCGTCCGTCGTCTGAAAAACCTGTCCCCGCCATCGCAGTTCCGCAACCACATCCTTCAATTCCGCCATCGAGTGTTCCTCCTGTTTCGTGACTCTTTACGCC
The DNA here is from genome assembly GCA_030535245.1 of Planctomycetia bacterium. Taxonomy (GTDB): domain Bacteria; phylum Planctomycetota; class Planctomycetia; order Pirellulales; family Thermoguttaceae; genus RGIG3701. The sequence goes on from JAUNBJ010000026.1 coordinate 17,410, forward strand.
TAATTCCACTCATTATAATCTATTTTCCTGGAATGACAAGGTAGCATGGGGTTTAGGTGTTCATAAAAAAAGCCGCAGATGAAAATCTACGGCTGATTCGTTTATGCTGAAAAAATCAGGCAAGTTTCGATTTGGCGACTGCGACGATTTCTTTGAAATCTTCTGGGTGATTGGTCGCAAGATCCGACAAAATTTTACGGTCGAGCAGGATGTCGGCCTTGGCCAAACCGGCGATGAACTGGCTGTAACGCAGTCCGTTGGCACGGCAGGCGGCGTTGATACGGATGATCCAGAGGGAACGCATCTCACGCTTCCGAACTTTACGATCCCGGAACGCAAATGCGCCGGCCCGAACCAGCGTTTCCTGAACCGTACGGCTCATATTCCCACGACCGCCACGAAATCCGCTGGCGTCCTTCAACATCCGTTTTTTGGCCTTCTGACGCGCGGCTCCAAACGTTGTACGCATTGTAATCTTCCTTTGTAACGAAAAACTGTAATTTCACGAACCCAAGGTCCCTTTTCCCCGGAAACCGTTCCGTAGGAAAAAGCGTTCACTCCCACCCGATTCGCTGTCAAATGTGCGAAACCTCGCACGGGGAACCGTTACTTCCAGCAGAGGGCGGCGGCAATCCGCTTTCCTTCGGTCGAGGAGGTCGCCTTGGTACCACGCAAATGGCGGGTACGCTTCTGTGACATGCGCGAAGCCAGGTGGCTCGTGCCGCACGAACGGTGCATCGCTTTTCCCGAAGCCGACAGCTTGAAACGCTTGGCGGTTCCTTTATGAGTCTTCACTTTCGGCATTTTCATGCTCCTTCCTGTAAATAAGGACTCCTGAACAATAGATTTAGCATTATAACGATTTCCTGAATTCTTTCAAGGGCCCCGGAATTTTTCCCAAATTCGCAACCCGGATTTGCAGGCACCCACTCTATTTGATACGGGAAACGCTCTTGACAAAACGTCAAACTGGAGTAAAATTAAGAAAAATAATTTAAATAGGTCTAACTCCAGGGCTTTATATATGGTGGAACAAACACAGACGCTGACTTCCAGTTTGGAAGATTATCTGGAAGTCATTGCCGAGCTGGCAGAGCAACACAAAGAAGTCCGCGGAAGCCTGATAGCCGAGCGGCTGAAAGTCAAACGGCCCTCCGTAACTTACGCCGTCCACCTGCTTTCCGAAAAGGGGCTGGTCGAATTTACCCCTTACGGCCCCATCGTGCTGACCGAAAAAGGGCATGCCGAGGCAGCCGAAGTGCGGCGACGTCATGCGGCTTTGCGGCTTTTTTTGTCGAAAATCCTGGGAGTTGAGGAGCAAAAAGCGGCGGCATACGCGTGCCGTATCGAGCATGTCGTTGACGATGAAATCACCTCGCGGCTGGTGGAATTTCTGGATTTTATCGAGCATTGCCCCACGCTGGGGAACGGCCTGACGCATATCTGCGACGGAAAATGCCAGCACCACGACGGCTCACGGCCCCGTGGAAAGCAGTCCGCCCACCACATCAATACGCCCCTCTCCGAGGAAATTTACGCCCTGAAAGCGTCCAGCGTCACCCTCGACACCATCCCTGCCGGAAGTTCCGCGTTTGTGGTGCAGATTCACGGCTCGGAAAAGCAGCGGCATTTCCTGACGGAGCTTGGGTTTACGCGAAATACCACCATCCGGGTGATTCGGGCGGCACCGCTGGGCGATCCGGTGGAGGTTCAGGTCCGTGGAACTCGCCTTTCGCTCTCTCTTGCGGACGCGAAGAACATCGAAGTCATTGCTTGCGGAGGCGCGAAAGATGCGTGAAAGCGTTTCCGCTTCCGATTCTTTTATTGGCCGACGTGGGGATTTTTCGATTTTCCTCATGGGAAATTCCAACACGGGCAAAACGACGCTGTTCAACGAGTTGACCGGTGCTCGCGAAAAGGTCGGCAACCGTTCGGGAATCACGGTCGAGTTGGTACGCGAGTCGTTCCAGTTTCGCAACCATGCCAGCGTGACGGTGGCGGATATGCCGGGTCTGTACAGCATGTCGGTACACTCGACGGACGAAGAAGTGGTGATCAGTGCCTTTCTGGAGCAGACGCCCGACGTCATCCTGAACGTGGTGGACGCCAGCAATCTGGAGCGGAACCTGTATTTAACGCTCCAGCTTCTGGAAATGCGGATTCCGATGTTGGTGGTGCTGAAAATGCGGGACATCGCCGACGAAACGGGGATGTTGGTGGATTGCCGGCGACTTTCGGCGCTGCTGGGCGTGCCGGTCATTGTGTCGGACGAAAAGTCCGGCGTCAACATTGAGCTTATCAAGCAGCGGGCTGCCGAGGTGTACCAAACCGGTGCCACTTCGCTTACCTCCACCGCGTCGTATTGGCGGATTCGGCAACTTTCCCGCACCATCCTGCGAATCGAGCAGCTTTTGTCCGAATCGCTCATCCGGCACCCGTCGTACGATTCCTCGGTCAATTTTTCGATTGAGGGAATGGCGGTACGGTTTCTGGAAAAGGACGAATACTTCATCGGTCGTGTGTTTGCAAGATACCCCGCCCTGAAAGAAACCCTGCCGGACATCGAGCGTGAAATCGCCCGCCTGGAAAAGGAGCTGGGCGAAACTTCCGAAATCATCATTGCGGAAAATCGGTATCAGAGCATTTCCGAAATCTGCAATCAGTCGTTGACGCGGAAAAAATCCGAAGAACAGGTTTCCCGATACGATTTTTCCGACCGTCTCGACGCGGTGCTGGCGAACCACTGGCTGGGAATCCCCATGTTCGCGTTGATCATGTACGTGCTGTTCTACCTCACGTTTCACTTGGGTGCCTGGCCGGTGGTGTGGTTGCAGGATGGCTTTCATGCCCTTCAAACCTGCGTCAAAGCGTGGGGCGGCGACGGGCTTTTCACCTCGCTTCTGGCAGACGGGATCATCGGCGGTGTGGGGGGAACGCTCGTTTTTCTTCCGAACATTTTTCTGCTTTTCTTTTTCATCTCGATTCTGGAAGCGACCGGCTACATGTCACGCGTCGCGTTTTTGATGGACGCCCTCATGCGGCGAACCTGCGGCATTCAGGGAAAGGCGATCATTCCGCTGGTGCTTGGATTCGGCTGCAACGTACCCGCCATCATGGCGACGCGTTCCCTGGAATCCCGAAAAAGCCGACTGATTACGATTTTCGTCCTCCCCCTGATGAGCTGCGGGGCACGGTTGCCGGTCTATACCCTGATCACCGGCGCCCTTTTCGACCTGAAATATCAGCCCGTCGTGATCCTGTCGGTTTATCTTCTGGGCCTGGCCCTTGCGTTTGGACTGGCGCGTATCCTCTCGCTGTTCGTCGAGCGAAACCGGCAGGAAACCATCCTCACCGAACTCCCCCCCTACCAGATTCCCCCCATGAAAAACGTCCTGTACCAGGTGTTCGACTACACCGGGCATTTCCTCGTCAAGGTGGGAACGTTCGTGCTGGCCGCCTCGATCGTGCTCTGGGCCATCGGTATCTTCCCCCGTAAAACCGATTACTCCCAAAATTACGCCTCCCAAAGGGCTGCCGTCGAACAATCCGAAACCCTCTCCCCCGCAGAAAAAGAAACCCAAATTCGCCAGATCGCCCACGCCCGTGAGCTGGAACGGTACGATTACACCTTCGCCGGACGGATCGGAACCCACCTCGAACCGGTGTTCCGCCCCCTCGGTTTCGACAAAAAAATCATCCTCTCCCTGCTCGGTGCCGTCGCGTCCAAAGAACTGTTCGTGTCCCAAATGCAAATCCTGTACTTCTCCGACTCCGGCAGCCTCCCCGAAGGAACCCCCCAGCCGGGCGGACGGATTTCCAGAGCACTGCGGCAGGCATACTCCCCCCTGACAGGATACTGTGTCATGCTGTTCTGCCTGATCGGAATCCCCTGCCTGAGCACCTTCGCCGTCGTGCGGCAGGAAACCGGTTCCTGGTTCTGGCCTGCCATCCAATGGTTCGGTTTAACCGCCCTGGCATGGTTCGTAACGTTTGCCATCCACCAGATTTTTACCGCAGGATAACCCCTTTGTTAATTGATAATTGATAATTAATGGTTAATGGTTAATTATTTCGATTCCATCTTTTTTTGTGGAATAGAGAGCAACCTCTTACTCCAAGAAAAAAGTACGAATCGTAACCATTAACCATTAACCATTACTCACTGCCGGGTTTCTTTCCATGCGGTGCCGTAAATGGGGCCACGAGGATAGTATCCGATTCCTCGAACGTTTTTGTTGAAACCGTAATATCCGTTCATGTTGAAGAGCCATGCGCAGGGGTGGTCGTTGTATATCAGCAGATGAATTTTCTGGTAAATTGCCATCCGCTTTGCCCGATCAAATTCCAGCTCTCCTTCGCGGAACAGGCGATCCACCTCAGGGTTGCTGTAACTGATATTATTACGAGCCTCGCCCGTCCCCCATACGTTCCATGCCGTGTACGGGTCGCTGCCAGCCCCCCAGCCACCCAAGGCCGCCTGGAATTTCTTCTCCTGCATGAAATCCATCCAGACCGTAAACTCCAACGGCGAAACGGTCATGTCGATTCCGATTTCCTTGAGGTTGATGCTTAACTGGCGACACAACGCGATACGTTCCGGACGGTTCGACGTGATCATGGCAAACTGGAACGGCGTCTTTTTGCCCGCAATTTCCTTATCCAGAATGCCGTCGTTATCCGTATCCTTCCATCCTGCTTCCTCCAGCAGCTTTTTGGCCTTTTCCACATCCCGCCGCGTCGGTTCAAGCCCTGCGTCTTTCGGATACCATGGCGACCCTGGCGCGAACAGCCCCGTGCATGGCGTGTCCAGACCACAACGAAGCGTCTTTAGCATTTCCTCATGATCAAACGCAACGTCCAGCGCCTCGCGTACTTTTTTGTCCTGAAACAGCGGATTTTTCATGTTCCACCAAAACGCGAAGTACGTCCATTGCTCGGAACGAACCTTGGTGTTGTTCTGCGTGTAATTGGCATTGTCGGTCTGGGTCGTCCACAGCTCCGGTGTCAGCTCCATCGCCTCGATATCCCCCTTGACCATCTTCATGAACGCGGTGGACGTCTCTGGCGAAATGCGGAAGCGGATACGTTCAAACATCGGCTTGGCCCGAACCTGCTTGCCCTGGTACATGTAATACCCCTCCCGCCGCTTCAGCACAATTTCACTGTCACGCGTTCGTTTTTCCACCACATACGGCCCGGCCACCACCGGCTGCTTTTCCAGTTTGGCATGCGTCGGACTTTTCACCAACGTCGGGTCCCGCTGGATGGAATCCCGGTAAATGTGCTCTGGAATGATGGAAAACATCATGTTGAAAACATTGATCGGCATCGCCTTTTCATGGAAAAAAACGAGCGTATGATCGTCGTAGGCTTTCACGTCCACCAGCAAATCCGTTCCGCTGCGCATGGCCGGAATCGGGACTCGCGACGACATGATGACTTTGTACGTAAATTCTACGTCGCGGGCCGTAAATGGCTGGCCGTCGGACCATGTAATATCCTCCCGAATCGTGATGCGATCCACCAAATGGTCGGCACTGGACTGCCACGCTTTGCAGAATCCTTTGGAAACGTACGGCTCAAACGTGTCGTACGTGAAACCGAACAGCGAAATGCCCATCAGTCCGGAAATCTCAAAATCGGCGACGGAGCTAACTAAAAGCGGGTTGAACGAACTCGCATCGGCAGCGGAATGACGCGTAAACGACGCATGGTAATCGACCGCCTGGTAATTTTCCGTCGGTGGCAAAACCCCCTCGTCCGGCAACCGCCCCAGCGTGTATCGAATCTTCGCGTTCGCCTCGTCGGAATCGTTCGTCAAACGCCGTGCTTCCTCGACCGTCGTCGGCGCCGGCTGGCCGTTCAGGTATTGATAGATCAGCAGGTCGTCGTCCTTCAATTCGTTGTCGATCCAGCCCCCTTTGTCTGCGACCAGTTTTTCCAAATCCTCCAACGTGGCCGGTGTGGTGAAGTTCAGCTTCCGCTGCCGTTCCAACGCCAAATCCCCCAACACAAACGTGGGATCGATTTTCTCCTCCCGCTGAACACAGCCTGTCAAAAACGCCGTCCCTAAAAGGATACAACAAACGAATCTTCGCATCAAAGTCACCTCCGTGATCGATAAATTTTACTTGCTTCCCGCAGCCTTTGCATTTCCTCTGGCGTCAGACTGTCGATTCCCTGCTCCGAAATTTTACGCAAAAGCTGCTCCACTTCCTCCTCAAGCTGGCGAAATTCCTGCTCCCGACGAAGCTGCTCCAGAGAAGGTTTCTCCGGCGGCCGATAGTAACCGTCGGAACCGTCGTCCTCGTAATCCGTATCCTGCCACGCCTGGGGACGATACGGACGTGTCATGTTCCCAATATTCGGATCGAAAAACTGACGTCCACCAAAAATGCCGGTAAAACTAAACCGTGAAAGATGATACAACGTCGCGTAAACCGCCCCCGCCAGGTGGACGCTATGCGCAATGTTCGACCCCTCCTGCGTGCTTCCCAGAAGGTCGAGACCGACGATCATCAACCCCAGCACCCACGCCGGCATGGGAATCACAAAAAAGAGGAGCATCATCTGCTTCGGAAAATTGAACGCAAACAGAATCACCACCGCCGTGACCGCACCGCTCGCCCCGACAAGCTGCGGAACCAGCCCCAGGTTGGCCGCCGCCTGAATCTCTGCGGGAGTCCATTCCCCCAGCATACTCCAGTACGTCATGCCAGCCCAGAAAATTCCCCCCACCGGAATGGCCGTCAGGTAAAACCATAAAAATTCCCGGCGTCCGTATCGCATTTCCACCATCGGCCCCAGGAAAAATAACGACAGCATGTTGCAAATGATATGCTGCGAATTGTCGGCATGTGCAAATCCGGTCGTCACAAACCGGTACCAGTCCCAGGGATGAAACAAATCGGTGGGACGCAGCGCAAGGGTTTCGGTCAGGCTCGGCACCCCCGCCCCTCCCGGAAAAAACATGGCGTTGACAAGCCAAATTCCCACATTGATAATAATCAACAGCGTGACTGCGGACATCGGCTGCGAAGCATTGCCGGCACGGTATCCACCGTCACGATAATAATCACGATCCTGAAAACCCATATTCCTTTTTCCCTGATAAGCGGTTAAACGACCCGAACAGATTCCTTCATTCTACCCCATCCTTCCAGTTTTTACCAGTAGGGTGGGTCAACGTTCTTCGTCAAGGTTCTTAATACGCCGGATGATCTGGGCACGTTCCTGCTCCATGGCACGGGCGGCACCGCAGGAACATCGCATTTTCCGACGCCCCAGAAGCTGGGACATGCCAATGGCAAAGAAGAAAAACAGGAACAACACGACGCCGATAAATATTTCCGTCAAACGGGATGCGACCCTGGAGGAACCCTCCGCCCCCTTTTCCGTCGGAATGCGACGCCATGTGAAATCCACCGCCGTGGGAACCAGCGTCTCCCCCTCCCGCGTCAGGAACAGGGCCGAAATTTTTTCCCGCTTTGCCGTCTGCACCCCCTCCACAGGCCCCAACACCAAAAGTGCCGTGGCCCACGCGTCGGCCGTCATGCAGTCGGAGGCACGCACCGAAACCGAAACCAGCGAGTGTTCCGTCGGACGTCCGGTTCGCGGGTCGATGATATGGGAGCGGCGTTTGTCCCCCTCCATGCGGAAATTCCGATAATCCCCGGAGGTGGCCAACGCTCCGTCCTGGGGTTCCACCGTCCCGAAAAGCTGCTGCACGCCAGGGATGGGGGCTTCGATACCGATGACCCAGGGTTTCCCCTGCCCGTTTTTGCCGCAGGTACGCGTTTCCCCGCCAACCTCGACCATGTAATTCGTAATGCCAAGATCGTGCAGCGCCTTCGCCGTCACGTCCACGCCGTACCCTTTGGCGATACTGGATAAATCCAGATACAACCCCGGTTGGGTCCGTTTCAACGCGGGGCCGTCCACCCGTTGCAAATTCTGCCACCCGACGTTTTCACGGGCTTTGGCAATGGCAGCGTCGGAGGGAATTTCCGGAACGTTTTCTTCAGGCCCGAATTTCCACAGATTCACCAACGGCCCTACGGTAATATCGTAAGCGCCGTCGGTTTTGGCCGAAACGTCCAGTGCTGTTTTTAGCACAAAATCCAATTCCGGGGAAAGTGGAATCGGTTCGGTGCCGTCCTCGGTCTGGTTGATGCGGGAAAGCTCGGAAAAATCTTTCCAGGTGGACATGCGGTAATCGACCTGCCGCAACGCTTCCTCGATGGCTTTTTGAACAGTCGGCGAATCGGGAAGTTCCGCGTCGGTGACGATGGAAACGTTCCAGGTCGTCCCCATCGTTTCGCCATGGAACGTACGCGTGGCGGCTTGGGCAACGTGGAACGTTTGTTGCAGGAACAGGAATAAAACGAAAAGGGGGAAAAATTTTTTCATGTCGCTACTTGCAATTTGCGGGGGAATTTGCCATAATGAGAGTACAAAGGTTTACGGCACCTTCTAAAACCACCCCCTGGGAAAAACGGTCTGAAATCCATTCCGGCCAACCAGCGTCGCCTCGGAGCCGCTTTGACACACGTCTTGCGTCTTTCTCAACACATGGCGACCATCAATCAGGGGCGGAATAAAAAACCTTTCCTCTGGCCCGGAAATGTGGCTTGAAAAGGCACCCTTGTATTTTAAGCCATAAGAGAAAAAATGTCAATCATGTCCGACAAAAAACCGCAGGATTACTGGAATGCCGTCGCTGCGGAAAAGCATTTTACCACCGAATTTCCCGAATCCCTGCTGGAATCGTTTGTGCCGAAAGAGGCGGCGATTTTGGACGTGGGGTGCGGTTATGGCCGGACGTTGGGGATGTTAAAACGACGCGGATACCGGAATTTGCAGGGGGTCGATTTTTCCGAAAAAATGGTTGCGCGTGGCCGGAAAGAGCTTCCGGAGATTCCCTTCCAAACGGCGGATGGGGAACGTTTGCCGTTCGACGTCGATTCGTTCGACGGAGTGATTCTGTTTGCCGTGCTGACCTGTATCGTCGAGGATTCCCGGCAGGAACGGCTGATTGCGGAAGTACGGCGGGTCTTGCGGCCGGGAGGGGTTTTATTGGTGAACGATTTTCTCCTGAACGACGACCCACGGAATCGGAAACGGTATCAGGCGGCGGAAAAGTACGGGACGTATGGTGTTTTCGAGCTTCCCGAAGGGGTGACGCTTCGACATCACGACCGGGAACATCTGCGTGAACTCCTTTCCCCCTTTGTGGAGCGTCTTTTTCTGCCGGTGGTTTTCGCCACGATGAACGGCCATGAATCCCGTGGTTTTTGTTACGTTGGAGAAAAACGTTAAATTTTGAGAAATGAAAATAATCCCTATAATTCGTCTATTCGCCCTATGGGGGCTACTTTTTGGAAAAAATGCCAGGAATTTATGGAATTCACGTTGCCAAAAGATATTCTGGCGGTTACAATTAGGGGGATTAAGAAATTTTTAAGGATGAAAGTTGACAATCATGAAACAGATCGAAAAGTTACTGTTCATTAATTCCTATGGAACTCAGGGAACCTTGTACGATCCGGCGTTGGTGAATCCGCCGGAGATTGTTTTGCCCCCGACTGGGATGCAGACCTTTGCGGAATTAAATCATTTTATTATTTCCAGTTCCAGCGATGCGGTGATGGTGCCGGTCGATTTGTGTCCACTCTGGATGCAGAGCACGCATTTGCTGAACAAGGTTCGCGAGGGGGTCGCGATACTGGACGAGGCGAACGCGATTGTCTGGACGAACCGACCGTTTCAGACGTGGTTTCCCGAATTCAATCCGAAAATTCCGCATCAGGATATACTGAACGTTTTGGGAAGTCCGGTGTTTCTTTCTTCGGAGGGGGAGGAGGTCAACCCGCTGAAGCAGATTCGGCGAACGGGGAAGAATGTCTCGTCGGAAATCTGTGTGAACAAGAATCGTTTCTTCGAGATGGACGTGCTTCCATACGAGGGCGGGGGGAGGAATCCGTCGTACCTGCTGCTTTTTTTGCGAGACGTCACGCGTCGCAAAGAGCAGGAGATGAAACTGATTTCGCTTCACAACGCCGGGTTCGAGCTGAACCAGATGATGGTGGACGAAAGCATGGATCTGGATCAGCGGGAGGAGCTTCTGAAGGAAAACATCCTTTTCAACGTTCAGACGCTTTTGAATCACGAGATGCTGGAATTGCGGACGTTGGATCCCCTGACGAACGAGCTGACGCTTTTCGTGCAGTACGGCATGACGCCGGAGATTCAGTCCCGGACGGTGTTCCTGGGGGCGGAGGATGGCGGCATCAACGCCATGGTAGCCAAAACGCGAAAAACGTACGTGTGCAACGACACGGAGAACGATCCGTACTATATTTCGGGGGGGATCAACGCGCGTTCGTCCCTGACGGTTCCGATCTTGTTCGAGGGGAATATCCTTGGGGTTTTGAATGTGGAAAGCACGAAATTGAACGCGTTCAGCGAGATGGACGTCCGCTTCATCGAGATTTTTGTGCGTGAAATTGCTATTGCGCTGAACATGCTGAAGGCGTTGGAGTATGAGAAACTCAGCTCGATTCAGGTGAGCGTCGAGAAGATTCACGGGAAGGTGGCCAAGCCGGTCGCCGATATTTTGGAGAGCGCCATCAACCTGAACGAAAAGTTCCGGCAGGGGCCGGTTGACGCGACTGCCGACCCCACCGTCCAGATGATGTTGTACACGATTATCAAAACATCGCGTGAAATCCAGTATCTTATACGTCAAATTGGGCATGGGTTGTCTTTGGGGACGGCGTACGCGTCGGAAAAAAGGGACGAGGAACTGCGGAAAGTTTTCGAAAAGAAACGGATTTTGCTGGTGGATCCGGATGAGCAGATTTTCAGGCAGGTGTCGGATATTTTAGGCCGTTTGGACTGTAGCGTGGAGTATGCCAAGACGGGGGCAAGCGCCATTGCCATGGTCACGTTGTCGTTTGAGGAGGAAATTCCGTATTTTGCCATCCTGACGGCGGTGGAAAATATTCCGGATTATCCGCATACCACGTCGTTTATTTTCGAGTTGGGGGCGTTGTACGGGAAAAAGCATCCGCCGTTGGTGCTGCTTCAGCAGGTGGGGCATTACAATTTATCCCATTCGGTCGTGAACGCCAAAACACGGTATCCTGCGGCACAGGAAACAGGGCGGCCGCCAGTGGAAAAGATACTTCTGGAAGCCATTCGCCGTGCCGTGGCGCGGGCAGAGGTTACGAAACCTGATTTCGACGCTCCAATCCAGACGTATCCCTCTTTGGGGCCGAGGGGATAGTTGAGGTTTTTCTCATCCATACATCTTAATATTTTTCTACTGGAAAATGGTGGACGTTCCCTGAAAAAGGGGTTAGGGGACGTATTTGTTCTAACGATAATACTACTAAAGCCGAATTGGGCGATTATAGGGAAATTTATCTTTAGACAAGGATGTGCGATCATGAAATACTTGGGACATCGTAGTTTGGTGACGCTTTTAAGCGTCTTTCTGGTGGTGGAAGTCGGTTGGAGTCAGGGGATTGCGTTTCGAGGTACGGGCGCCGTCAATGAGAGTATGGGCGGAGCGAGTACGGCCTGTCCGATCGACGCAGCGGGGGCGTTGTACTGGAACCCGGCCAGCATGACGGGGCTGAACCAGTCGCAGATAAGTGCGAATTTCGGCCTGATTCTTCCAGAGCTATCCGTTTCTTCACAGCTTCCGGCAGCTTTCGGCGGTTATGGGGGAGGAACTACCGACTCGGAATCGGGAGCGGTACCGGCGCCGACCATTGCCATTGTTCATCGAAATCCCGATTCCCGTTGGAGTTGGGGGTTGCATTTGGGCATCATTGGCGGTGCCAAGACGAACTTCCCGGCATCCAGCTCCATAACGGACAACCCGATTTTTTGCAAGTCGCAAGTAGGGTATGGGAACGTCAATTCGGATATTCAGGTCATGCAGCTTGCACCGAGCCTGGCGTACCAGGTGACGGATAAACTGTCCATCGGTTTTGGGCCAACGGTCACAATGTGCTATTTGAACTGCACGCCGCTGTACGTCGTTCCTGAGGCGGACAACGCGGTGGGACCGGGTTCCCGCTGGGCCTGGGGCGGAGGGTTCCAGATTGGAGCGTACTACAACACGTTCTGCGGTTGGCGTTTCGGGTTCTCCTACAAGAGCGAGAACTGGATGGAGGAGTTCCGTTTGCGTACGACCGACAGTAATGGTATGCCGCAGGTGCTGAACCTGGCGTTGAACTATCCGCAGATTGTGTCGCTGGGCGTTTGCTACGACGGTTTTGACAAATGGCTGTTCGCGTTTGACTGGCGATACTTTTTCTTCAAGGAAGCGGGTTACGGCGATCTGGGCTGGGAAAACGCGATGTCGTTCAACTTCGGCGTGCAGCGGATTTTGACCGACAAGCTGAGCGTTCGTGGCGGTTATTCGTTCAATCAGGATTGTATTCGTGAAACTGCGGCCCGCGAAAATCTGGCGTCGCCGTTGATTCCGGGACACGCGGTGTACTGCGGTTTTTCGTACCGCATGTATCTGAACATGTCGGTGCACCTGACCTACGGGCATATTTTTGAGAAAACGATCGAAGGCCCGTATTTTGGCGAAACGGGATTGGCACAAGGAATAAGTGGCGGCTACATTCGCAGCACGGTTTCCGCCAACCTTTTGACAATGGGATTCTCGGTCGATTTCTGAGCCTGGAGCAGGGGGGAATGATTTGGGGCATTCCCCCCTGGACGTTTTCTTGGACAGGGAGGGGTTAATTGATAATTGATAATTGATAATTGATGGTTAATGGTTAATGGTTAATCAAACTTCTGGAGGGGATTTCCTTTTTTCTATAAAAAAAGACCTTTTTTATAGCTTGACTTTGGGTGGGGAGAATTGTACAATGAGGGAGTCTGATGGCATGGGGAACTTATGGAGAACTTTTCTGGGGAAATGGCGATGTACAGAAGAAGTGTTTGTGCGTTGGTGGAGTGTTTGGGGGCATTGAGGACATGTTGGATCGGGTTTCTGAAGCACCCGGTCAGAGGGGAATGTAAGGAAGGCCAGAAGCGAATCGCCTGCCTTCCGACGCCATGGGCAACCGGCGGCAGCCATAGTCGCTCCCGGTCGTACCGGGTGCCGCCCCGCACCTGGGGCAGGGAGGCCAGAAGCGAAGCGCCTGCCTCCCGGAGCGGTAGCAACCGGTGGCAGCCGTTATGTGCTGCCCCGCACCCGGGGCCGGGCTTTACTTTGGTGGAGTTGTTGGTGGTGATAGCGATTATAGGGATGTTGGTGGGGTTGTTGTTACCGGCGGTGCAGCAGGCGCGGGAGGCGGCGCGTCGGATGCAGTGTCAGAACAATTTGAAGCAATTGGGGTTAGCGTCGCACAATTACATATCGGCGAACAACGAGAAATTTCCACCGGCGGCGAAGTTAGGTCCGGAGAATGGTCGATTTAGTGGGAGTCCGTGGTCGGGTCAGTATCCTGGTTCGGGGGGTTATGGATATTTTGCGTTGATGTTGCCGTATATAGAGCAGACGGCGATATACAGTCAGATAAATTGGGATCGATCGGCGACGAACTATCAGAACACGGTACCGTTTAACACGCCGGTATCGACGTTTTTGTGTCCATCGTTTGGGGAGCCGTCGATATCGATCAATTCGGAGGGGTACAAGTCGGGGGCGTTGTGTTGTTATGCGGGGATTTATGGGGCGTTGCGTAGCAGTACGGACAACAGCCAGCGGGAGTCGTGGGAGCCGACGTACACGGCGTTTACGAGCAAGGGGGTATCGTCGTCGGACAAGGATTTGGATGGGCTTGGGCCGACGAATTATTTATCGGCGGCGGAGGGAGAGATTTGTTTTAACGGGCTGATGTTATTTGGACAGAGTCCGAAGATAGCGACGGCGCGGGACGGGTTGAGCAACACGTTGTATATTGGGGAGATCATGTGGCGGCCGAAGTCGGGGTCGTGGGTGGACTATCCGTATACTATGCGGAGTTGGATTCCGGGGGCGAATTCGGGGGACAATTATGGGATTTATGCGGCGAAGGGGGTTTGGGATCCGATCAATGGTCAGGGGGTGAATTTTAATATTTCGTCATCACATTTTAACAAGGTACCGTTTTCGAGCGATCATCCTGGGGGAGTCTGTTTTGTACGGGGGGACGGATCGGTGGCATTTTTGAACGAGGGGATGAGTTTTCGGGTTTACAAGGCGATGGCGACGCGTTGTGGTGGGGAGAGTGCGGCGATGGCGGACTGATTTTGAGGGCGTAGGCGTGGGGGGTTAGGCGTTTTTCACGATGCGCCAGCAGCGGTGGATTTTTTTATTACGGAAGTCGTCGGGGACGGTGCGGTGGGTGATTTCGCGTGCGGTGGCATTGGGGAGGGCATCCTGGTGGAATTTAAATTTTCGGTGGTTGGTGGAAAAATAGACGACGCCTCCGGGGGAGATATGGGGGAGTAGGAGGTTCAGGACGTCGGCATGGTCGCGTTGAACGTCCCAGACGGCGAGGTCTTTGCTGTTGGAGAAGGTGGGGGGATCGAGGACGGCGAGGTCGAAGATTTCGTGGTCGTAGAGGGTTTGGAGGAAGCGTCGGACGTCGGATTTTACGTATTGGTAGCGTGGGTCGGGGCCGAAGCCGTTGCGTTCCATATTTTCGGCAGCCCAGTCGAGGTAGGTGTTGGAGAGGTCTACGGTGGTGACGGTGCGGGCCTCTCCTGCGGCGGCATAGACGCTGAACGAACCGGTGTAGGCGAAAAGGTTGAGGAAGTGTTTCTCTTTGGCTTCGCGGCGGACCATTTCGCGGGTGTTTCGGTGGTCGAGGAAGAGTCCGGTATCGAGGTAATCGGAGAGGTTGACGAGGAATTTCAGGCCCCCTTCTTCGACGGTGCGGACGTAGTGTCGGTTATCGTAGCGGTCGTACTGGCTGGTACCGCGTTGACGGCGACGGGTTTTGAGGAAAATCTGGTTGCGGGGGACGTCGAGCGTCTGTCCGGCGAGCGTCACCATCTGTTCGAGCCAATCGGCGTGCTGGGTGGGGGTGCGGTCGTGGGGGCGTTCGTATTCGGCAATGTGGAGGCAGTCGTCGTACCGGTCGATGGCCAGCGGGATTTCGGGAATATCGCGGTCGTAAATCCGGTAACAGGTGATTCCGCGTTGGGGATAGCGGCGGAGGTGGTGGGCCAGTTTTTTCAATCGGTTGACAAAATCCCCTTCGGAGGCGAAAGCGATTTTGGGTTGGGCGGGCGTTTCGGGCTGGGGAATTTCGGTGCCGGGTTTGGGTCCGGGGAATTGGTAGTAGGTGCACTCCAGGCGGGAGTTGTAGATTTTTCGCCGTCGTGGAGCCTCTTTGCCGAGGAAGCGTTCCAAATGGGGGAATGCGGTGTAAATGTAGTGCGACCAGGTGGGCAGGCGTCGCAGCACTCTGGGGATATGGGCGTAGAGTTCCTCCAGGTCGTGCCATTCACCGATCCATTTTCCGTAGGGGGGATTGGTGATGAGGCAGCCGTAAAGGGCGTCGCTTTGCAGGTCGAGGAAATCCTGTTTTTCAAACACGATGTCGTCCGCGACACCTGCGAGCGTGGCGTGGTAGCGGGCCATTTCAATCGATTCGGGGTCGAGGTCGTAGCCGAGGATTTTGGTTTGGAGGGGGGGGAGGATGGCGTCTTTAGCCTGCTTGCGGGTTTCGCGCCATGCGCGTTGGGGGAGCGTGTCCCAATACTCGGAGACGAAATGGCGTCGCAGGCCCGGTGCGATGTTGCGTCCGATCAGGGCGGCTTCGATGGGAATCGTTCCGCTGCCGCAGAAGGGGTCGATCAGTTGCCGTTCGGGATTCCAGTAGCTCAAAAGCACAAGCGCCGCGGCGATGGTTTCGCGGAGGGGGGCTTTTCCGACGAGTTTTTTATACCCGCGTCGGTGCAGGCCGTTTCCGGAGGTGTCGATGGTAAGGGTGGCGGTATCCTTCAGGAGCGAAACTTCGATGGGGAACGTGCCGCCATCTTCGGGGAGAAAGCGTCCGTATACTTTTTGGAGGCGGGAGGCGATCGCTTTTTTGACGATTTTCTGGCAGGTGGGGATGTTGGCGAGTTGGGATTTAACGCTCCGGCCATCCACGGGGAAGGCGGCGTTTCGGGGGAGCCAGCGTTCCCAGGGGAGCGCAACGACCCCATCGAAAAGCTGGCCGAAATCGACCGCCTCGAAGGTTCCCATTTGAATCAGGACGCGTCCGGCGGTGCGGAGGTGCGTGTTGGCCCGGCAAATATCGATTTCGGAGCCGGTAAACAGGGTCCGTCCGGTTTCGATGTTCTGGGGAGTGAAGCCGAGTTGTTCCAGCTCCCGAAACACGAGGGCTTCCAACCCCATGGTGGAGGTGGCGATCAGGGAAATATCGTTCATGCGGACACTTTCATTTTCAGTAAAAAGGATGGAGTGGAAAAAATTGTACCGAATGTGACCGGTTTTGTCAAGGAATGGTCGTCGTTTGTCAGGTCGTCGGTCGTACAACTTCGCAAGGGTGCCCCTCGTCAAGGGAAAACAGGTGTGCTATAATCGGGAGATGAACGTTGCTTTATTCCTTCTGTTTTCGCTGACGACGCAAGGGGCCTGGCTGGGGCCGGTTGATATGGTACTTTCCCCGGACGGCAGCCGTGCATACGTCGCTCTTTTCGACGCTTCGGAAATCCGCGTGCTGGAAACGGAGCAGGATTCCACGTTGGCCACGATTCCCCTGCCGGCTGGCCCTACGGGAATGGCGCTCTCCCCGGACGGCAAAACGCTTTACGTCACGTGCGACCCGGCGGAGGCGTCCCTTTTGAAAACGCGGCCCGCTCCGACGGTGAAAAATCCCGTGCTGGCGATGGTGGAGACGACCACCGGGAGCGTTCGGGAAACGGTGGAAATCGGTGAGGGGGCCCGGTCGCCGGTCGGTTCGCCGGATGGGAAATATCTATATTGGTGTGCCCGGTTCGACACCTGCCTGGAGGTCTTTTCGATCTCGGAAAAGCGGGTGACGCGGCGGATTCCCATGGTGCGGGAACCGTTTGCGGCGGCGGTTTCTCTGGACGGGAAAACGGTGGTGGTTTCCAACCTGCTGCCGTTGGAGCGTACCGACGAGCAGTATCTGGTGATGGCACGCGTCGCATTGGTGGACACGACGACGTGGGAAACGGTCTGGGTGCCGCTTCCCAACGGGGGGATCAACGTTCGTGGCGTCTGCGTTTCTCCGGATGGGGAATATGCGTACGTCGTCCACGGCATGGCCAGCTACATGCTCACGACCGGGCAGGTCAAAGGGGGCTGGATGAACATGAACTCCATCAGCTTCATCGACTTGCGGACGAAAAAAATCCGTGGGACGCTTTCGCTCGACCATTACGGTTTCGCGGCGGCCAATCCGTGGGGGGTGGCGGTCAGCGACGATGGAAAGATGCTGGTCGTGACCCATTCGGGAACGGCGGACATCAGCGTGATCGACCGCCTGGCGATGCACCGGAATTTTGAAACCGGACTGTTCCCGTACCCTGCCGTGGGGCCGACGCCGGACCATGCCGAGGAAATCGTGCCGGCCCAGATTCGCGTTCCGCTTTCCGGTGAGGGGCCGCGGGCCGTTGTGATTCGTGGCGACACGGCGTTTGTGGTGAATTATTTCTCCGACACCATCGACCGAATCCATCTGGATGAAAATTCTTTCAATTCCATGCGGAGTATGGCGTTGGGCGAGAGGCCGATTCCGACGTTTGCGCGGCTTGGCGAGCAATATTTTCACGATGGGCGTCTTTGCTACGAACAGTGGCAGAGCTGTGCGTCGTGTCACCTGGACGCGCGGGTGGATGGGTTGAACTGGGATTTACTCAACGATGGGGTGGGGAATCCGAAAAACACGAAAAGCATGGTTCTGGCACATCGAACTCCACCGTCGATGGCGACCGGGGTTCGTGCCGACGCGGAAACGGCGGTACGGAAAGGGATTCAGATGATTTTACAGACCGAGCCGGTGGAGTCGCAGGCGGCGGCGATGGACGCGTATCTGAAGTCGCTGGAACCACGTCGGGCGCCGATTTTGCGGGACGAACGGCAACGGGAATCGCGGGTTCGGGGGCGGCATTTGTTCTACCGTCCCGATTTGGCGTGCGATACGTGCCATTCGGGGGAAAATTATACCGACGAAAATCTGCATGACGTCGGGACGGAAACGTCGCTGGAGTGGCGGAAATTCGATACGCCGACGCTCCGGGAGTGCTGGCGGACGGCTCCGTACCTGCACGATGGCCGTTACACGACGCTTTTCGAGCTGTTTCGCGTTGGGAAACATGGCGGAACGGAAAAGCTGAGCGATTCGGAAATCCGGGATTTGGAAGCGTTTCTCCGTTCGCTGTAATCGGCGGCGATAAAGGGTGTTTCACTTACTTTTGGCCGCCCGGCGAGGTTGCAGCGGTCGCTAACGGCAGGCAATACCCATTACGGCGTATCGAAATTCTTGCAAAACACAACGTTAGCTTTTCACGACCATGCGCCACGAGAATCGACACGAACGGCCTAAAGGCCGGCGCTAACGACCGTATCCACACCCAGAAACCGGGTGCGATCAAATTTCCTTGCGAATTTGGGCAAGATGAGTAATTCCCCTCTTTTCAGAGGGGTGGCAGCCGTAGGCTGACGGGGTGTTTGGGCACCTAGGAAAGCGTTCACCACTTCGGAACTACCCCCCGCCCTAACGGGCGTACCCCTTCTTTGAAGCAGGGCCAGCGCATGAACAAATAGGCAAGCTG
>JAUNBJ010000169.1 GCA_030535245.1 Planctomycetia bacterium
TTCGCTATATTGTTTATTTTCTTTTTATACTATTTATAATATGGATGCAGCACTAGACAATCTCGACCGTCACGACACACTCCCAGTCCCCTTTCACCCACCAGACCGGCAGCACGGAAACCGATTGATGCACCGCCTCAAAACCCCCCTCCGAGTTGCTGACCGTCTCGATGGGACAGGTTCGCAGGATCGCTTTTTGCGAAAAACCCAGTTTTACGTCCAGGTTCAACCATTCGTCCACCAACCCCAGCGTGTCCGCTTCCAGAAGCTCCAGCTTCGTGCTGAGGTCGCCCCGTTTCTCCCCGGTCGCGTCGTAAAAATAGCGGTCGTCACAGTGCCCCGGCAGGGCGGCGAAATGGTACTCCGAAGCGAATCGGAACACGGCGTCCGGCGGCAGGTTTTCAAGCCGGTAAACCACTTGAAATCCCCCCCCATCCCGGAGCGAAAACGCTTTGCGGAGCGTGATTTCATGGAACACGCCGTTTTCATCCATCGCCGGTGCGGTGCAGGAAAGAATCAGGCTGCCCCCCTCCAGCACGGCATCGTATTTTTTGTCCGACCAGTCGTCGCACGTTTTCCCATCGCGGGACAGAAAACGGTCTTGCAGGCTCTTTTGCAGCCGGGTGTCGTACTGGAGCATGGTTTCCAGGCCGTCCTGCTTGAAATGAACACGTTCGTGAATGCTGGCGCAATCGTCGTCTTTTTGCTGGTTCCCCAGACGGACTTTTTCGTGGTACGCTTCCGGACGCCGAGCCAGCGTCGCCAGCAGGTTCAGCTCCTTTTCCCGCAGGTCGAACTCGTAGAGCATTCCCCCACGTCGCGGGGCCAGCCATGCGATACTTTGGGCATTGGAAAGCCGGTATTCCTCAAACGCGTCAAAATTGTAATCCGCCTTCCCAACCGAGTCGATTCGGTTCTCCAACCGATCCAGGAGATTGTCGGCCGCGATCAGGTGCCGGTAAATCCCGTTCCGCAGGTGCGGCAGGTAACACCCTCCAAACGCCCCGTGCCAGTACCCACAATTGCACTGTCCACGATACAATTCCAGCCGGGCGTTGTCCAGCTTGCCAGCGTACTTCGGGTCGGCCTCCATGCGGGCCAGCCGCGTGCTGACCGCCATCATCCGGGCGTACATCTCGTTCGTTTCGGGATACTTCACCTTGAAATTCCGCCAGTTTCCCCCGGACAGGAACGTTTTCAGCACCTGCCAGAGCGGATCGTCCTGCGGCATGGCACGCGTCGCCTTTTCGTACTCCACCAGCCGTTCGCAAGGCAGCGACCATTCCGTCATTTCCCGATACGAACAGTCCGGAAGGTAAAGTTTCCCCAACGGCTCCACCGCGTCGTACGCCTCGCCCAGCGTGACCGTCCGAATCCAGCCGGAATGCTCCACCAGCGTATCGAAAAACGACACCAGCCAGCCATCCTCATACACATGTTTGTACGTCTGGGGCCACGTGCCGAATTTCTCGCCGTCGTCGCCAAACACGATCACCGGGTCTTTCTGAATCTCCCGAATCTCGCGGAAATAGTTCACCGTTTCTTCCGGCGAATGGAACGGAATCCAATAGCGTAATTTCTCGCTCCCCGGAAAGATCGACACCAGCCGCCCGTCGTTTTCCGAGGTGAAATGCCCGAAAAGCTGCTCCTCCCGCAGTCCGGCCTTCTTGAAATGGTAATCGTCAACGATCGTGTACTCGATTCCCGCTTCGGCCAGATCGGATACGAAATCCGGCTCCCAGACCCGCTCCGGCATCCACATGCCGCGAACCTTCACCCCCAACCTCTCGGCCAGCCAGTCCCGATGGTACCGAATCTGCCCGATCCGATCCCGCGACGGCAACATCGCCAGGATCGGTTCCTGGAACGGCCCGCCCAGAATCTCTACCCGACCCGCCATAGCCAGCTCCCGCAGGCGATCCAAATATTCCGGATGGTGCTTCTCCAGCCACTCCTCCAAACACCCACTGTTGTGCAGCGAAATCTTCAACGACGCGTACTCCGGTCGTGAAAACAGCTCCAGAAACGGCAAGTAACTCTGCTGATACGCGTCCTCGATCGTTCCCTCAAAATTGCCCACCGGCTGGTGATTGTGAAACGCCAACGCAAAACGAACCGGATTCAACGCCATTCCGAACCTCCTGTTTTCCCTTAAAATCCATTCCACTCCATTGTAAGCCGCCGGTCACGCACAGGCGATCAAACGTCGCCCCGTCCGCCCTGCGGGATCTCCGGAACGTTCCGCTGAAAATCGGGCAGCTCGCCCCCCATGATTCCGGCAATCCATTGCGTCATGCGGAATTCGGTCATCACAATACGCATGGCTGCCGTCAAAGGCGCCGCCAGCAACATCCCCACCGGCCCCCATACGACCCCCCAAAAACCAAGCGCCAGTAAAATCGTTACCGGGTGCAATTTCAGGCTGTCCCCTTGCAATTTCGGCTCCAGCAGGTTGCCAAAAAATTGCTGGAAACAGGTCGGAATCAAAACCACCCAAAACACGCCAGCGGGAGTAAATTCCGGCGTAATCAACGCCACCGGAATCGGCAGGACCGTGGCGACAATGCTCCCAATGGATGGAATGAAATTCAGTACAAACGCCAGAATCCCAAACAAAAACGCCAGCGGCAACCCCAATATCCAGAGCGTCACGTAAACACAAATCCCCGTCGCCAGGGAGATGAAAAACTTGATGTTCAGGTACTTGCGGATGCTGCTTTCCACTTCCATGTAAATCTCGTTCCGAATCGTTCGCCTGGGGTTGCGTCCCATCAAAATAAACAGGCAGAACAACAGCACCAAAATACTGCTGGAAATGAACGTCTGAAACAGGGATATGGTCGCTTTCAGATACTCCGGCCCCTGTTGACGGATTGGATTCAGGATGGTGCGGGTGTTCAGGTACTCGTGTGGAATGCCCAAATACGCGATAATGTCGTCCATTTTCCCGATGAACGCTTCGGTGTTCCCGCTGAAATCCCGCAGTGTTTCGGAAACCGACTGGATGGCGTAAGTCATCACCACAATCAGCAGGGCAATCAAACACAAAATCACCGCCATCGCTCCGATGAATCCCACCCACCGCGGCGCCCGGCAACGAATGACCAGAAAATCATCCAGCGGCGACACCATCGCCGTCAGGAAAATCGAAAACACAAACGGAATCATGAAAATCCGCGTGAAATACATCGAAAACGAAAACGCCGCGAACGCAATCAAAAGCAACGCGCCCGTCATCAACCAAAATTGTTCTTCCCGCAAACGTGTCAGCATGGCGTATCCTTTATTTTATCGGCGGAAATCACTAAATCCAGATAACTCCGCGGTTCCACGTCGGTCAGTTCCAAAACTTCGGCCAACGCGAAAATTTCCTCCCGCGCCCGGCCCAATTCCTCCTGCAACGCGACGAGAATTTCCAATTCGGCATACCGGCCCAGCGATTCCACGGTATCCAACGAAAGCTCCACCCGAAAACCCCGCCATTCCAAATACGCTTTTTCACGCACTTTGTGAACGCTTCGCACCGCGCGAAACCCCAACGACCCCAAAAGCTCCGTCCAACGTTCCTGGAACTCCGCTTCGTCGCCAAACGGCAAAAGCGGTAACTCCCGTTCCTGCCGGGTCTTGATGGTCGGGTCGAGTTTCGGCCCCTTGTATGTGAGGAATGTTTCGGTCGTCGGCCTGCCTCCTCGCGGAGTCGTCGTGTGCCACCGAATCCGGAACGCTTCGTCCGTTTTCACGAAATCCCGCATCGGATGCTGGAAATAGGTGTCCGTTTCCGTCACGCTCTTGACCCAGAACGCCCCAACGTTCGCGACCTTTTCCAAAAATCGTTCGGGATGGGGCAGTCGGTACTTTTGCTCTACTTCATACATAATTTTTATTCTACCATTTTTTCAGGTTCACGGAAGCCCCTGTTTTCACCCGGGGCACCTTTAAATGGAGTGGAGGAGTCGTTAGCGACGCCTTTAGACCGAAGCGAATTTCATCTGTTTTGTATTTTGTCTAAATTTGTAGCCTGGATTTGAATGCACCCTTTTCATCAGGGAGGAGTGTCGGTGGAGCAGGCATGCCCTACATACAACAGAAGGACGGTGGAAAGGGGTGCAAACATACCCCATTCATAATCTTTTTTGCCTGCAATGTCAAGAGAAACCGAAGGCGGCAGGGAATCCATCGAAATATTTTACACGCTATGCCCCCTCCTCCATTCTCTTGGCGGGCAGAAAATTTGACTGAAATCGGGAAGTTTTTCGAGGGGGGATTGACAGAACTTTGGATACTGTTATACTGACATCCGTAACGTTTGACGTTATCGGGTAGGTAGCTCAGTCGGTAGAGCAATGGACTGAAAATCCATGTGTGGTCGGTTCGATCCCGACCCTGCCCATAAAGCCCGTTTGCAACGAAATGCAAGCGGGTTTTTCTTTGCGCATATCTCCCGTATTTTCAGGCACTTGCGGAGATTCGTTCCACTCTTTGCAATTCTTTGCAACGCCTT
Organism: Planctomycetia bacterium; assembly: GCA_030535245.1. GTDB lineage: Bacteria > Planctomycetota > Planctomycetia > Pirellulales > Thermoguttaceae > RGIG3701. The sequence goes on from JAUNBJ010000169.1 coordinate 4,502, forward strand.
GCAAGCCCCCATTTTGGCCCCCAAGTAGCCCCCATTTAAGCCCCCGTTTTTCGGAGGTGGAATTTAATTTCACGAACATGCCATGCCCGGCTTTACATTTTCCGGAGTTGCCGTTATAATTGAGGTTCGTAATCATCCATTGAGTTCATGAAATAATACTCCTCACACTGGGTAAGGATAGGAAAATGACATCCCTGAAACGTATTCTGGTCACGGGCGGAGCGGGCTTTTTGGGTTCGTATCTGTGTGAAAAATTGCTTGAACAGGGGCATGACGTGATTTGTCTGGATAATTTTTTCACCAGCCAAAAATCCAACGTGCTCCACCTGCTGGGCAATCGTAATTTTGAGCTGATTCGGCACGACGTTACCATTCCGATTTTTCTGGAGGTCGATCAGGTTTACAATCTGGCTTGTCCGGCGGCTCCGGGGCACTACCAGTTCAACCCGATCAAAACGATGAAAACGTCGGTTTTAGGGGCGATTCATGTGCTGGGCATGGCGAAGCGGTGCCACGCGCGGGTGTTGCAGGCCTCCACCAGCGAAATTTACGGCGATCCGGAAGTGCACCCGCAGACGGAAAGTTATCGGGGCTGCGTGAACACGTTGGGGCCGCGGGCCTGTTACGACGAGGGAAAACGGGCGGCGGAAACGCTGTTCATGGACTACCACCGGGCGAACAACGTGGATATTCGGTTGGTTCGGATTTTCAACACCTACGGCCCGCGAATGCACCCGTACGACGGGCGTGTGATTTCCAATTTCATCCGCCAGGCATTGACCAATGAAGACATTACCCTTTTCGGCGACGGTTCGCAGACCCGTTCGTTCTGTTATCGCGACGACCTGATCGACGTGATGATTCGGATGATGAACCACGAGGAGGAGGGGTTTGTCGGCCCGGTCAACATCGGCAACCCGCATGAATTTACGATTCGGGAGCTGGCCGAGCTGGTGGTGGAGCTGACTGGCAGCAAGTCGCAGATTGTCTGTAAGCCATTGCCGCAGGACGATCCAACGCAGCGTCGCCCAGACATTACGCTGGCGAAGGAGCATTTGCATTGGGAGCCTCAAATACAGCTTCGCGAAGGGCTTCAAAAGACGATTGACTGGTTCCGGAGTATCCGCCTTTCGGATTATCGTCCGCCGACGCCGCGATATTAGCCAGGAAAAAAATTGTTCGTCGAGAATGCTTTGGGTTTTTACCGCGAAATTGCAAAGGTGGCGGACTGCCGTGTGTTTTTCCACTGCATCCGGAACTACGGGCTACGCCCTACGTTCACGGCTCAAAGGTTGGTGCGGATGGGTTCGTGTGGTTTTGGTGGTTTTTTCGCGGCAGGACAGTGGTGGACGGCACGATGGTTCACACTTCGATGGGTTGGCGGGAGGTTTGGTTAATTCTCTGCCGAACACCTCCATGCGGCAGCAGAATCACTCCATGGCGAGCAAAGTCCAGCATCTTTGCGGACTTACGAACGACTTGCGGCCGGCCTTTCGATTGGCAGTGGCCCTGTGGAAGGAAGTTGCAAACAAGTGGTTGGTCGTCGTCTGAAACTTTCAGGAGCGAGCTGGCACATTCGCAACCTAAACCGCATTCTCGGAGTCCTCTGCCTCCTGCACCGTACCGATACGTGGAAAAACTACTGGCAACGAAAAACCTATCCCCCCAAATGGGTATCCTCTAAATTGGATCGCACCCTGCTTTCAACTCATCCTATCCATTCCGCTTGACAACACGATTTTATCAGGTTACAATATGTTCCGTGATAAAATCTCCCAGGGCGGAGGTTTTCAATCGGTGTTTTAAAATAGACTTGTCCCTACTGTTGCATCCATGTTATAAATAGTACAAAAAGAAAATAAACACTAATAACATAGCGAA
>JAUNBJ010000027.1 GCA_030535245.1 Planctomycetia bacterium
TCTTTTTCAAAAGGGTTCCTCCCCAGAGGTTGGAAGCGCGATTGTTAGAACTACCGCACTTCCAGCCTCTTGAGAGGAAACGCGATAGAATAAGGGAGGCCAGAAGCGCAAGCGCCTGCCTCCCGGATTTTTGGCAACCGGCGGAAGCCGTAGTCGCTCCCGGTCGTACCGGGCTTCAAAAAACTTTTAGTGCGCTCACTACGTTCGCTATAATATCTTTATTAATAATATCTTTTATGCTATCTATAACATGGACGAAACACTTGGGGTCGTGTTTCGTGGTGCATGGCCGCTAAAATCCATCGCTTCGCATGGTGCAAGCGGCCTAAAGGCCGGACGCTAACGCTCGACCTCGGTCGAAATCTTGTCCACCCACAGCGTGCCGCGAGCACCATTCAAACCGATGTAGAAAAGTGCCTCGCGGGCCGACTGCGGAACGTCGATCCCGACGGAGACCGTTTTCCAGTCAAACGTCCCACGCCAGCCACCGACGATAGCGCTGCGAACCGGATTCCGCCTGTCGTCGATAAAAACCATGAAAACGCCCGCGTATCCTTTGTTAAACACATCCGGATACAGCCCCTCACCACGAATGTCCATGGTGAATTTCAGACGCGAAACCTTGCGGCCATCCACCCCCATCCCCTGGCACGCCTGCGAAATCACGCCCGTTTTCTGGTTCTGGAACTTCAGGCAGTATTTCCCCGACGGTGCGTCGCCATCATCGACCACCTGTGCCTGACGCAGATAACACCAAACTTCCGGCACCTCTGTTTTTCGGGGCGTTTGTGCAGCAGCATCTTCCGTTTCGTACGCCTCGTTTTCCGAACCCTTGGAAGAACGCAACTCCGCTTTGGGGTCGTGCTTCCCCACCATGACATCCTCGAAATCCCCGTTGAGCAACACCGGATTCGCCGGATCGGGCAATAGTTTGCGTCGTTTTTCCGCGTCGCCCGTCATCGGGACAAACAAAATCGGACGTATCGGCTGCGTTTCCAGCCGGCCTTGGACTTTTTTCAACACGCACAGGTTCTGGGCGTACCGCTCCCCCAGGGGAATGCACATCAATCCCCCCTCTTTAAGCTGCTCGATGAGCGCTGGTGGGGGCGACTCCGGCGAGCAGGTGACGATAATCTTATCAAACGGTGCCGCATCCGGCCAGCCGGCGTAACCGTCGCCCGCCTTCACATAGACGTTTTTGTATTTCAGGGTTTTCAGCACCTTTTGCGCCTTTCGGGCCAACGGCTCCACAATCTCGATCGTATATACCCGATCCACCAACGGCGAAAGCACCGCCGCCTGATACCCGCTGCCGGTGCCGATTTCCAGAACCCGGTCCGACGGCTGCGGATTTAACGCCTCCGTCATGCTTGCCACGACAAACGGTGAGGAAATCGTCTGCCCGAACCCAATCGGAAGCGACTTTTCCAGATACGCCTCGTCCCGAACGTTCGGCGGCATGAATTTGTGCCGGGGGGTGGTGCGCATCACCTCCAAAACATCCGGGTTGCGTATCCCCGCCTTCACCAGCTCCCGATGAACCATCTGTTCCCGAAGCTGGGTCATCTCCCGCTCCGACTGGGCACAAAGCGGCACGGTCAGCAATACCGTCAGTAAAAAGGAAATCGTTCGCATGAGGGAACCTTTCTCCGTCTTGAAATGTCGCGTCATTCAAAAATCGCCACCGCACCACCCCCCGGTGCCATCGGCAGTTGCAGCGTATCGGTCGCACGAACCTTCTTTTCCACCCGCGTTGTTCCCCGCCAGTCGCCATCCGCCTCGGCCGCATCGAGCCACAATTTCAGGGTATACTCCCGACCAGGGTCGAGGAACGAAAGCGAAATCTCCGAAGTGTATGCGTCGGAACCATTCGTGGCACCCAGGAACCAGCGGTTGTCGGCCGCCTTGCGAACCGTCACGATGTGTCGCCCAATTTCCGCATCCAGAACGTTCGTGTCGTTCCAGGTCGTCGGCATGTCTCGCAAAAACTCCTTCTCCGACCCCAACGCATTCCCCTGCGTCGCGTTCCGAGTTCTCCATCCCCCACGAATCACCGGCGCCGGTGCGTAGAGCGTCATCATCAACGACAACTGGTGTGCGTTCGACTTCTTCGGACAAAACAGCATCGGCGTGTAGTCGAACGGCCCGACCAGCCCCCGCGTAAAGGGTAACGTCACGTCATGGTAATCCGGGTGCCACCCTTCCTGACCGCCGCCCCCTTCCACGTTCATCAGCCCCGGATACGTCCGCGACGAACCGTCCGGAAGGTACGCGTCGTGAATGCACAGCCACAAACGATGTTTCGCCGCCGTTTCGTTCAAATACCGCAACTCGTCGGTGTTCTTCGCACTGCCGTACGCGACGAAACCTGGTTTCAGCCCCGCCAGCCCCCACGTTGCATAATGTGCGAACAGGTCGTCAATGTCGTGAGTTTTGATCATCCGGTCGTTCAGGTAAAGGCAAATGCCCACCCCCTTTTCCTTCCCATACGCCACCAGCTTTTCAATGTCCATATCGACGAACGTACTGGCCTTGAACCGCGGAAAATACGGCACCGTGCCTTGGGCCACCTTGTACGGATCCGGCTTGCAGTTGGCCCGCCATGTCGTGTCGTCGGCAAAACGCGGGTTGTTCTTCAGCCATTCCTCACACTCCGCGTCGGTATAGCTCCATTCCGTGCCGTACCAGCCCCAGTCGATCTGGACGTACTTCATGCCGTATTCCGCCGCAAAATCGACCAGGCCGATCAAATCGTCCATCCGAATAGAACAGTTCCCCGTGTTACTGAGCGTCTTGCCCGGCACCACCCACGATGCGTCCGCTTCGCAGGGGGGATTGAGGTTCATCGTCATGTACTCGTGTTCCACCAGCTTCGCCGCATCTGGAGCCAACATCACCAATCGCCATGGGGTCGTGAAATCCTTCGGAGCCGATTCCAGCGAGGTGGCCGAAATCTTTACCTGCACCGCCCCCGTGTCGTTTTTGAAAAACCGCAACCGAGGGTAACGCACCGCATACGCCTCCATCAGCGAAAAGACCGAACCGTCCGCAAATCGCCCCGTCAACGGTGCACAACTGTTCGTATATTCCGCCAACGGCACCGGCTCCTTCGGGAACGTCGATTCCGTCCCCGCAATCGGAAAGACCACGCAGTCCGTAAGCCGAAATTCCGTCAACTCCCGCTCCATCGTCCCCCACAACGCCGGTTCCACAAGCTGATACCGAAACGCAAACCCCTCGTCGTACGCCCGAAACTCCACCGCAAACGTCCGGCCCCCCTCCGTTTTTTCCCCGAACCAGACCCGCATACCATGATAACGATCCGGAATCTCCGCATATTCGCCCCAGACCGGCTTCCACGTCGTCGCGTTCTGGAATCGCTCCGTTCGGAGAATCTCCAGCTCCGCCAAAGGTTTTGAAAGCGCAAACCCCAACGACGACTCGGCCAGCACCGTCCGCGACTGGTACTGACACGCGTAAACCGCCACGCCGTCACGCACGCTCACCTGAACCTGAATTTTTCCGTCCGGCGACGAAACCTCCTCCGCCAACCCCACCGATACCGCCAACAACACCCAACAGCTTAAAACAAAACGCATGATTTTTGTACTCGCTTTCTCCTCCGAAATTACCCTGAAGAACGTCCCTTTAGTCTAAATCACCCGCCTTCGGGTGTCAAGGGGCAGACCCGAAATCGCTGGAATCCGTATCGTTTCCGGTTGGAATGGTTGTTCGCGTCGGCCTTTAGGCCGTTCACGTCGTACGAATTTCCCTTCTTTGAAGGGCGGGGGGTAGTTCCGGAGAGCAAGAGTGCTCTCCCTCCCCAAAACACCCCGCGAGCCTCGGCTGCCACCCCTCTTCCTAAAACTTTTTACAATGGCTCACTGCGTTCGCTAAATCATCGATATTCCCGCGATACAACCGGCAGAACCGGTATTTTTGGAATAATTGTTAAATTTTACTTAACTCCAACGCGACGTCTGCCGAAAATCTACAATGACGAAAAATCTTTTCCCGTTCCTGCGACCCGTTGGACGGAAAAACGTGGAATTTTTCAGAAAATACGGAGCCGGGGCAGGCTCCACACCATGAAGGATGATTCCCATGAGAGATAAAAACAAGGAAAAGTGGCTGGTTTTGTTGGTAACGCTGGTTGTTTGCGGGGCTTTTGCGGCCGAAGTGCAGGCGGATGGAGCGAAAAAGGGACTGTTCAACGTCTTTTCCCGAAAGTCGTCCACGGCGACAAAAACCGCGACTCCCAGTGAAAAAAAGTCCCTGTTTGGTGGGCTTTTTGGCGAGAAGAAAACGCCTGATTCCCAAGGGGTTCCCCAAGCGATGCCGGCGGAGGACGACCTTCCCGACGCTTCGCGGGTGGGGGAGGAGATCATTCTTTCCGACGAGGTTTTGGAAGATGCTCCGAAAACGGGCACCCCGCAGCCCGTGTCGTTTGAAACATCCGACAAAAAACCGCCGTTTGAGCCTTCGTATGGGGTCGATCGTTCCGAAGAAACGACGCTTCGTGAGGCGACCGACGTGCTGGAGGAAAAAGAGGTGGCGGTGGAAAAAGCGGACGTTTCCCGCCTGACGGAAAAGGATTCGGAAATCCGCGATTTGCCGAAGCGTCCCGACCTGCCGCGATTGGAGCTGGACGGTGAAGACGAGCTGGAAAAGGCGTGGAATTATTCCCCGCAACGGCTGGCTCCGATGGAAAACGTCGGTGCGGAGGATTTTCGTTCGGATTATACTTCGGCGGACACCAGCCTGCCTCCGATCCCGCAGGAGGGGGAATCGTTGGGGATTCAGGGGCGTTTTGGTTCCCAGGTGAACGAAAACCGTCTCCCAGAGCTGTCCGACGACCTGAGCGACGAGGTGGCCGACGAATTTCGTCATCCGGCATTGGAAATTCGCACGTTGGGGCCGCAGTGCATCGTGATTGGCACGGAAGCGAAATACGAAGTCGTGGTTTGTAACGTGGGGCAGTCCGTTTCGGACGATACGGTGGTGAACGTGGAGATTCCGTCCTGGATGGACGTTGTGGGAACGAACGTGCGGGTGGGAGCCATCGAGATGAAGGAGTCCCTTGTGGCGGGCGGGCACGCATGTGTCTGGAATCTGGGGACGCTCCAATCACGGGAAACGCAGTCGTTGGAGTTGAAGCTGGTACCTCGCCAGAAGGCCTCCGCACGGCTGAACGTGACATGGACGAACAAGCAGCTTTCCTCCCAGCGGCAGATTCAGGTCGAGGAACCGCAGTTGACGGTGGAGATTCTCGGCGGCGACGCGTTGATTCTGGGGCGAAAGGAGACCCTGACGCTGAAAATATCGAACACGGGAAACTGCATCGCCGAGGAGATCGGATTGCGGGTGCTTCAGAAGGAAACCGGCGAGGAGCTGTTCGTGTTGCGGAGTTTTGGCAAACTTTATCCGGACGAGGAACGGGAGCAGGTGGTGGAGTTCCTCCCACGGCGTCCCGGAGCGACGGCATTCGTGGCCGAGGCGACGATTCAGAATCGTCCCGTCGCGGCATCGGAGAAACGCAGCGAGGTTCGCTTTGCCAACATCAGCCTGAATTTGAAGCCGGAAACGGAATCGTTCGTGGCGATGGAAACGAGCTGGAAAATTACCGTGAGAAACGAGGGAAATACCGCCGCGACGGGGGCACGTGTGAAGGTGGAGTTGCCGTCCAGCCTGCGATTCCTGTCCAGCGACGCGGTGCAGCCGCCGATTGCGACCAGCACGGGCGTTCTGTGGAATTTGGATAAAATCGAGCCGGGCGACGTGAAAACGTTCACGATGAAAGTCCGTGCGGAAAAGGAAGGGAGCGAAGTGGTCAGGGGGATGGTGCTAACCGACTATTTGGCTACCGTGACGCAGGAGGTTCCAGTTGCCATCCAGGCGATTGCGGACGTTCGGATGACGCTGAACGTTCCCAAGCGGGTCGTGACGATGGGCGACCTGGCACCGTGTGAAATCAAGCTGAGCAATACAGGCAGCCTGCCGATACGGGATGCGAAGCTGTTCGTGTTCTTCGCCGACGGGATCGAGCCGAAATCGGCCAGCGGCGGGGCGTCGATTACCGACCGTGGCGTGGTGGTGTTTGAGGTTCCGCCGTTCCAGCCGGGCGATGCGGTGACGTTCCATGTGACTTCCGAAGCGTCCAGGCCGGGGAACTATCCGATTCGTTGCCAGCTTCGCAGCGAAGAAAGTCGGCTTGACCTGATTCAGCAGGATACGACGTTGTTCCGGTAGTTGGCAACTTCCGCAAGCAAGAACGGAAGCGGTTTTCCCCATCGTTATCGGTTTTTTACCTCGCGAGCGTTCCCTCAGGGGGGCGGAATGTTCGCGGGGTACCTCCTTATCGTTCTTATCGTTTCGGGGCGTTGCTTTTTTCGAGGAAGGAGGTATATTGGAGATTTTGGAACCCTTAGGTTGAGGAAACGGTATGCTTTCACCCTGTCTTCAAAACGCGTACAAAGTTCTGGATGGCGAAATGCTCAGCAAGGCGGAAGCTTTCGCGTTGGCTCAGGAAATTCAGGGGCCTGAAATTCTCGACCTGGTGTCGTTGGCCAACAAAGTACGGCTTCAATGGGGGCCGAAATGGTCGGCATGTTCCATCCTCAACGCCAAATCGGGACGCTGCAATCAGAATTGTCGGTTTTGCGCCCAGGCAGAGGCCCATGCCACCGGGATCACCCCCTACCCCCTGATGGAAATCCCCGATGTTCTTCGTGCGGCCCAGCTGGTGTACGACGCGGGAATTCGGACGTTCGGTTATGTCGTCAGCGGTCGGGGCTACGCGGTGCCTACGTCCGAGTTTCAGAAGATTCTCGACACGTTCGACGCCCTGCACGCTCGGTTTCCGGACCTGCGACTCTGTGCGTCGCTCGGTATTCTCAGCCGCCAGACGGCCGAACTGCTGGCCCAACATCACACGTGGCGCTACAACATGAATCTTCAAACGAATCCTGCCCGATATGCCGAAAGGATTACGTCCAACCACCGTATTGAGGAAAAAATCGCGACGATTCGTTACCTTCAGGAATTTGGCGTAAGTATCTGCTGCGGCGGGATTTTGGGGCTGGGCGAAACGTGGGAGGATCGCGTGGAAATGGCGTTTGCAATACGGGAACTGCGTGTGGAGGGAAGTCCGTTGAACGTGCTTTTACCCATCCCCGGAACGCCGTTGGAGAAACAGCCGGTGTTGCCGCCGCTGGAAGTCGCCAAGGCGTTTGCCCTGTTCCGATTAATTAATCCGCGGCAGATGATCAAGTTTGCTGCCGGACGGGAAACGGTGATGAAAGATTTTCAGGGCCTGCTCATGCTTTCGGGGCTGGACAGTTACATCACCGGCGGATACCTCACCACACGTGGCCGAAGCGTCGCCGAGGACGAAACCTTCCGAATGCTTCTCGACGAAAGCGACCGAACGGGGATTTTACCATGACGACTTTTTTTATCACCGGAATTGATACCGACATTGGGAAAACCATGGCCACGGGAGCGTTGGCCCATTATGGCGTGGAAGCGGGCCGGAATTTGATTACGGTCAAACTCGTTCAGACCGGATGCACCGGGGCGGCGGAGGATTTGCTTCGGCACCGTGAACTGATGGGGGGAGCGTCGTTTCCCGAAGATGCTTCCGGCGAAACGGCACCGCAGATTTTCGCTTTTCCCGCGTCGCCCCATCTGGCGGCCCGATTGGAGAATCGAACGGTCAACCTGGATCGTATCCGGAGTGCCATCGCGCGGCTTGAGAAAAAGTACGATCTCGTATTGGTGGAGGGGGCCGGAGGATTGGCGGTTCCGCTGGTCGAGGATTTACTGACGATCGATTTCGTTCGGGAACAGCGATGGCCGGTGATTTTGGTAACGTCGGGGCGTCTGGGGAGCCTGAACACGACGATTCTTGCCATCGAAGCGATCTCCACACGCCGGATGCGGATTGCGGGAACGATCTACAACGAGTACCCTCCCGCCGACCCCGTTATTTCCGCCGATTCGCTTCGGATGATGAAGAAATACCTGCGAAAATATGGCCAAAACGATACGATCATTCCCCTTCCGCCGTTGGAAAATCGTCAGCAGGCGGTGGACTTTGGAGCGATTCTGAAATGATGGATTCTGCCGAATTGTTGGAAAAAGACCGAAAATATCTCTGGCATCCCTACGCGTCGATGAAGGCGGCTTTGCCTGTCAACCCGGTCGTGGGGGCTTGCGGGACGCGGATTCGCCTGGCCGACGGAACGGAACTCCTCGACGCCCTGTCCAGTTGGTGGTGCGTTTGCCACGGACACAATCGTTCGGAAATCACGCAAGCCATTCAGGAACAGACCGCTCGGTTCACGCAGGTGATGTTTGCCGGGTTTACCCACGAACCTGCCGTACGGTTGGCGGAAAAACTGCTTCGCCGAACACCTGCCGGGCTGGAACGGGTGTTTTACTCCGATTCCGGCTCGGTCAGCGTGGAATGTGCGGTGAAAATGGCGGTTCAGTATCAGGCGGCCGCAGGGCACCCTCACCGAACCCGTATGGCTACCGTGCGGGGCGGTTATCATGGCGATACGGCCGGAGCGTGGAGTTTAGGCGACCCGGACGCCGTTCCCCACGCATTTCGGGACGTGACGTTACGGCACTTTTTCGCTCCCAGACCGGAAACGCCGTTCGACGCCGATTGGAATCCTGCCGACTTTGCCCCAATGGAAACGTTGCTGGAACAGCATGAGCACGAAATCGCCGGTGTGATTCTGGAACCGATATTTCAAGGGGGAAATCGGATGTTTTTTTACCATCCGGAATACCTGAAAAAGCTCCGGGAAGCGTGCGATCGGTATGGAATCCTCCTCCTTTTCGATGAGGTGGCTACCGGTTTCGGACGGCTCGGAAAGTTCTTTGCGGCGGAATTTGCCGGCATTTCTCCGGATATTCTTTGCGTTGGAAAGGGCCTGGTCGGAGGAAGTGTCGGGTTGGCCGCCACGCTGACCACCCCCATCGTCGCCGATACGATTGCCGACGGTACGCCTCCCCAGTTTCCCCACGGCCCCACGTTCATGGCCAATCCCGTGGTATGTGCGGCAGGGTGCGCGTCACTGGATTTGTTTGACGCGTACGACTGGCAAAAGAACGTTCATGCCATCGAAAAACAACTGACCGAAGAACTGGCCGACCTGCGAAACGCTCCTCAGGTCCGTGACGTCCGGGTTCTGGGAGCGGTAGGGGTTGTTGAAATGGAGCCAATTCCCACCCCGGGCGAAGTCCAACAGGTCGTGCGGGAAACGGGTGTCTGGCTTCGCCCGTTCGGAAACTGGCTCTACACCATGCCCCCGTTCGTCACCACTCCCGACGAGATTCACCAAATCGTTCGGGCTTTCCGGAGAATCATCATGAACGGGAAGAAAACGCTGCGGGTTTAATGTGGGGTGTTTCTCCGGGAGAGGTTTGCGTGTCTTTTGTTTTGTGGGGAAGGTGGGGGGGGAGGGAACCTTTTCGTATCTTTTGCGTAAAAGGTGGAGGTGTGGAGAAAAAAGGTGTCTCTTTTTTTCTTTTTGAAGAAATTTGGAAGAATTCCATTGTCTTTTTGGAATTTTCGTGTAAAATGGATGTTAAGGAGTTTTTTGAGCACTTATGGGAAATTTTGTATTGTGTGATGTAAGGAGTTATGGAATGCGTTTGTGTTCTTTTCATAAAACTTGGGAAAGTGGCAGTGTATCCCCCGCCACGCACCCGGGGCCGGAGGCCGCAGCCGGTCGTACCGATTCAATAATCGTAGGCGTAGCCGGGCCGGAGGCCGTTCTGAAAGTAAGAGAGGCCAGAAGCGACAGCGCCTGCCTCACGACGCCACTGGCAATCGGCGGTAGCCGTAGTGTGCCGCCCCGCACCCGGGGCAGGGAGGCCAGAAGCGTTAGCGCCTGCCTCACGACACCATTGGCAACCGGCGGCAGCCGTAATGTGCCGCCCGCAGCCGGTCGTACCGACTCAATAATCGTAGGCGTAGCCGGGCCGGAGGCCGTTCGGAAAGTAAGGGAGGCCAGAAGCGCCAGCGCCTGCCTCCCGGAGCGGTTGCAACCGGCGGAAGCCGTAGTGTGCCGGCCGCACCCGGCCTTTACGTTGGTGGAGTTATTGGTGGTGATAGCGATTATAGGGATGTTGGTTGCGTTATTATTACCGGCGGTGCAGCAGGTGCGTGAGGCGGCGCGTCAGATGCAGTGTACGAACAAGGTCAAGCAGATTGCGTTGGCGTGTCAGACGTATGCGAGTTCGCATTCGAGCAGTTTTCCGATGGGGGTATTCAAGAACGAGGTGTCGGGGCATGATACGGGTTACATGGCGACGGGATTTTTTGTGGAGTTGCTTCCGTACATGGAGCAGGACGCGCTTTATCAGATACTGGAGCCGTATATGAAGGAGAAGACGACGAACGACATTCGATACAGTTCACAGGGGAAGATTGTTTATGACACGGTGGTTTCGGCGTATGTATGTCCATCGTGGCCGGACGATGCGATGTTTTCATCGTCGTCGAGTTTACCGACCTACATGCAGGGTGCGATCACGACGTACAGTGGGGTGGGGGGAGTGCTTCGCAAGTCGAGTGAGAAGGACAAGAATGGCAACACGTATCCGATTCCGACACCGGTTTCGTCGGGTTATGGAAGTCTTCCGCCCAATGGGATGTTTGAGTTTGCCAAGTCGGTGCCGTTTGCCAAGGTAACGGATGGATTGAGCAACACGTTCATGATTGCGGAGTTTATTCAGCGGGACGAGACGGGGACGTATGCGGTGGCGCCTGGCAACGTGCGGGCGTGGTTGCTGGGCAGTAATGAGGGGAAGGGGACGTATTCCTACAAAGTGGTAACGAAGGATTATGGCCGTTTCAATCAGCAGGTCAATCGGATGTCCAATGGAGTTCCTTTCAATTACCTTCCGTTTGGGAGTTTTCACACGGGGGGGGGGAATTTTGGGCGTGCGGATGGGAGTGTATCGTTTGTGTCGGATGAGATTTCGTACGTGGTTTATGCGAACTTATGTACGCGAGACGGGAAGGAATCTCAGATGGACATGGACATGCTTGAGGATGAATGAGTTTAAGGTGGCAGGCGGGGAGGATTTTCCCGTCTGTTTAACAGAAAGGAAAGCAACATGGAAAAGTGGCCGGTAGGGGTATTTGCGAGTATCGGGGCGGGTTTGGGCGTTTCGTTGGAGGTGGTGCGTGAATTGGGGATACAGAGTGTTCAGCTTTGTTGTCCGCACAAGGAGGAGCGAACGGAGGCGAACGCGGCGGCATTTTCTGCTAAAATGCGGGAGATGGGGGTGACGATTTCGGTGGTATTCTGTGATTTTGAGGGGGAGAGTTACGCTACGATTGCCAAGACGCGGGAGACGATAGGTCTGGTTCCGCCGGAGTTGCGGGAGTCGCGGAAGGAGGAGATTCGGGAGATTGCCGATTTTGCGAAGTTGTTGGGGTGCGATGCGATTGGAATCCATATTGGTTTTATTCCGCACGATGCGGGGAGTGCCGATTATCAGGACCTTGTGAGTGTCATGCGGGAGCTGGCCGAGTACCTGGAAAATCAGGGGCAGCGATTTCATTTGGAGACGGGGCAGGAAACGGCCGAGATGTTGGAGGGTTTTTTGAACGCGGTGGATCGCAAGAATATTTTCATTAATTTTGATCCGGCGAACATGATCCTTTATGGTTCTGGCGAACCGATTCCGGCGTTGAAGAAGCTGGGGAAATGGGTACGGAGCTGTCATTGCAAGGATGCGTGCTGGTCGTCGAATCCGAGGGTGGATTGGGGGCGTGAGGTTCCGTTTGGCACGGGGGATGTCGATGCGCGGCGTTTTCTCCAGACGTTGAAGGAGATTGGCTACGACGGGCCGCTGACGATTGAGCGGGAGATTCCTGCGGAGCCGGAGCGTCAAAAGGTGGAGATTCAGCAGGGAAAAGCGTTGATCGAATCGTTGAAGAAAGAGATTTTGTAGGGCGATTTTGGGAATTTGCAGGTTCAGGGAGGTAACGATGCGCGGTTTACTGATATGTTTGTGTTGGGCGGCAAGCGGGTTTGCGTTGGCGGAAAACATACGGCTGGAAACGAAATACTTTGCGGCGGAGGTTTCCGAAGCGGGGCAGGTCGTTTCGGCGGTGGACAAGCGGACGGGGGAGAATCTCCTGAATCGGACGTACGACGCCAATTTCTGCCGCCTGACCATGAAATCTGGAGAGGGGCCGCAGAAAATCACGTCGGTGACAAAGGACGGGGATACGATTCGCGTCGTGTTTGCCAACGGGGTGGTTTTGGGGTTGAAATACACGACGGCGGATGCGTATTTCACGTTGGAGGTGGTCTCGCTTTCCGGGGTGGAGGAGCCGCCGTATCTGCTGGAATTTGGGCGTATCTGGACGGAGCCGGATTACACGAAGCCGGACGCGTTGGGGATTTCGCCGTTGATACTGACCATTCACACGAACGTTTTCGACATGCCGGGAAAGGCGAAGCGTTTGGGGGGGATGGGGTATGGAAAAATTGGGATTCTGGGAGCGGCCGTGGCGTCGCTGGCCCTGCCGGAAGCGGGGATGCGGGCGGAAATGAAAGCGTTTACCGAGCGGATTTTGGCTCGGAAGGAAGCGGATTTGGAATATCGCAAGGTGGCACCGCCGGTGAGTCGTTCGGGGGGTGGATTTGCGATGGACATTCCGAAAAATTACGGCTCGTACATCATCACGTCGGTTCCGATCAAGGCCGAGGAGGTCGCGGCGTGGGCCGAACACCTTGCTCCGTTTGGCGTGACGCAGATCGATTTTCATCAGGGGGTACCGTTTCGGCAGGGGGATTTTGAGTTCCACAAAACCGCGTATCCCAACGGTGTTTCCGACTTTCGCCGCATGACCGACGCGTTGAAAAAGCATGGCATGATCGCGGGGCTGCATACGTACTCCGAGTTTGTAAGCGGAAGTGAGAACAAGTACCTCTCACCGGTTCCGCATCCCGATTTGGACGTGATGGATTGGCTGACGCTTGCCGAGGATGTGGACGCGAAAGCAACAGCGTTTTCGGTTTCCGAGAGCACGGAGCATCTTTCGACTGTCGTCGGTTTTGGCGTCCGAAACAGCCTGTATCTGTGCATCGACGAGGAGATTCTGAAGTTTCAGGAAGTTGGCCCGAATGGGTTCGGCAAAGTGGTTCGCGGAGTTCTGGGGACGGTGGCGGCACCGCATGCGAAGGGGGCGAAAGTACGTCATCTGACGCAATATTTTAACCGATTTGCCCCCACGCCGGGAAGCGCATTGTTTCTGGAAATCGCCCGCAACACGGCGAAAACGTACGACGAAGGGGGGTTCAGCATGATTTATCTGGACGCTTTGGACGGTACGCATTCGCTTTTGACCGGCGAGGACAAGCGGCTTGTCTGGTATTACGACGCCCTGTTTGTGCGGGAACTGCTCGACCATATCACCACCGCCCCGCCGCTTTTGGAGTACAGCACCATGCACGCCAGCCTCTGGGCCGCCCGCAGTCGCATGGGGGCGTGGGACAGTCCCTCTCGTGGGTATCAGACGTTTTTTGACCGGCACTTCGCTTCCAACGCCCAGACCGCATTGGCCCGATATTTGCCGGGGCAGATGGGCTGGTTTGCCGTCTGTCCGACGAAAGGGGCGACCGTCGCCGACAACTTCAGCAGCCAGACACTGTTTCGCGAGGATCTCGAATATCTCGGAGTCAAGGTACTTGCGTGGAACAGCGGTTTGTCGTATCTCGATATTTCCCTCGGCCAGCTGGTGCCGGCGGCGTACCGCAACGGGGAAATTCTCCAGGCGTTCGATAAATTGCGAAGCACCGCGAAACTTTCCGATGCCGACCGGGAACGGCTGAAAGTGCCCGGAGCGCACTTCCATCGTATCGGCGACCAGCTGGTGCCGGCGCAGTACGTCTCGAAAATGGAGGGGGGCACGGTGGAGAACCCCTATGCCGACCAGCAACCGTTCCTGCGTCTGGAGAGCCGACTTTCCGCCGCCGCGTACGACGCTCCGGAAAATATCGCGTTGGTTGCTTTTGACGAAAACGCCCCGGTGGAAGCGGTCAAGACGAAAACGTTTGAGGAACCGCTGGACCTTTCCGGGCACCTTGCCATGGGGATGTGGGTGAAAGGGGATGGCGGCGGCCAGTGGCTCAACGTGCGGGTGGAAAGTCCGCACCACCTCACTTCCGGGTTTGCCGACCATGTGGTTCGGCTGGACTTCACCGGCTGGAAGTATATCCCCCTGATTGAAAATACCAACGGCGAACATCCAGGTCTTGTCTGGCAGGCCGGGCGCAACGGACTTTACACCGAGTTCCGCCAGCGGGTCTTTTACAACCAGATAGAAAAAGTCCATGTTTTGGTGCAGGGCGAGACGAAAAATCTTCGCTTCCGCACCCTGAAGGCGATTCCCATCGTCGAGGCCGACCGGGAAAATCCGGCGCTTTCCATCCATGGCCAACGCGTTACGTTCCTTGGAAAAATCCCCGCCGGCTGCTATGCCGAATGGAATCCCGGAAATCGTGAAATTCCGGTGTGGAATCCACGGGGCGACGTGGTGGGGAAACTGACCGTTTCCGGCGATGTTCCCAAACTGCGTCAGGGGGCCAATCCGGTCGAGCTTTCGCCGTTTGTCCGCTGGACGTTTGGGGTTTTCGATGCGGAACATGCCATTTCCCTGTAAAATTCCTGATTTTCTTCCCCTTTATGAAAGGACCTACCGATGAAAAAGATGCTGTTGCTGGCACTGCTGTGCCTTACCGGACGGGCACTGGCGGAGACGCCCAGGTTGTCGGTCGATTTCTCCCAACCGGCGGGAACGATTCGAGCCATCCATGGAACCAACCTCTGGTGCCGCCTTTCGGGGGACCGTATTCTGGACCTCACACCGGAAACGGTTCGGATGCGATTTCCACTCGTTCGGCTGCACGACGCCCCGCTTTTCAACCCAGGCATGCGTCTGGTCGATACGCAGCACATTTTCGGCAACATCCACGCCGACCCCAAAGACCCTGCCAATTACTACTTTGAACAGACCGACCACTACATCCGCCGGATTCTGGATAACGGTTCCAAAGTGCTCTATCGTCTGGGGAGCAGTATCGAGCATACGCAGGTGAACTACTATGCCAAGCGTCCCGACGATATGGAAAAGTATGCCGAGATCTGTGCGGGGATTGTGCGTCACTACAACAACAAGTGGGCGGACGGGCACGAATGGGGCATTGAGTATTGGGAAATCTGGAACGAGCCGAATCTGATCCCGCAGATGTGGAATTTCAAGGATTTCCAGACGTATTGTGATTTTTACGTCATCGTGGCCAAACGGTTGCGGGCGGAATTTCCCGACATCAAAATCGGCGGCCCGGCCATCACGTGGGCGGATCCCAAGGCGTCCGAAATGCTGATCAAGACGTGCCGCGACGCGGGGGCACCGCTTGACTTTTTCTCGTGGCACTGCTATGCCCGTACCCCTGGTGAACTGCTCAACCCGCCTGCGAAATTGCGTGCCCTGCTCGACAAGTATGGTTTCACGCAAACGGAGCTGCACCTGAACGAATGGCACTACTTCCCGGCCAAGTGGTCGGAGATGCACGGACGCGAAGGGGGTTATCAGCGGAAACGGTACTGGCTCAGCGCCCCGGAGGGACTGCACGGTGTGGATGCCGCCGGATTTGTCGGTTACGTCCTCAGTCGCTGGCAGGACACGCCGCTTACCATGTCGAATTACTACGCCACCACCTCTCCCGGCTGGGGAATTTTGAATCATGACGGCGAGATTCGTAAACCGTACTACACGTTCGTCGCGTTTGCCGATCTGGTGAAAAACGCACCGAACCGCGTGAAAACCGAGGGGACGGAAAATCTTTCCCTGTTGGCTGGCACGGGCGAAAACGGCGTGAAAATGCTGCTCGTTTCGTCGTGGAAGTGGGATTGCGAATCGTTGGAAATCGCGTTGGGGGGTGTTCCGGAAAGTGGAACCGTCCGTGTTCGGCGACTGGACGGCACGCATAACGACATGGTGGAAACCGTGAACTATACCGGAAGCGTGTTGAAAATCACCAACGCTCCGGGGTCGTTTGTGCTGCTGGTGGAGTGGATATAGGGAACGTTTGCAAGGATTCGTGGAACCATGAGCGACGAAAAATACCGTTTTGCCATGTGGCTGTTTAACGCAACGTTTGCGGTGCTGCTGTCGATTCTGCCGATTTTCGGGCTCGTGGTTTTCGCGGGATGGCCGGGGTTCTGCTACGGTGTCGGGATCCTCGTTTTCCTCCTTGTTTACAGTCTCTTTACCAAAGTGGATTTTTTCGCCTGATTAAAACGTGGCTCCGTGGATTCATGTTTGGGGGCAAATTCCGGTACGCCATTTTGCGGGAAGCCTCTGACGTCACTAATTATTGAGCAGACGCGTATTGTATTTTTTCTCGTAGGCTTTTTTTTCTTCGTTAAAATCTTTCAGCGTATTTACAAACCACTTTTGATCTCCTTTGCTTAAGGACGAAACAGGAATTGCTTCCGGTTTACCGTCTGCTCTTTGGATAAACAGATACAGTTCCTTTGAATACGCCCCCGGAATTTTTCCGGATCGAACGAACGTTCCTCTCGTTTTGCTCTTTGTGTTGCCATAGCCATAGGTCCAAAGTCGCTCTTTAACCAATATTCTTTTGGTTTTTTTGAAATTTTTTGCCAGCTTGAGTAAATCTTTCTGCTGTCCGTTCAGGGAGTCTGGGGAGACCTCTATTTCCGTTCCATCCTCTTTCTGAAAGACCACATTTTGATTTTTCATTTTCACGTATTTAGCGAAAATTTTTCCCTCAGGAAGTTCCCATTCCTGAAAAAATTCGTCCGTTTGTAATATTGCACGGCGTTTCTTTTGGTTCATCGCTTCTTCGCGAGCCTTCTGTTCCTGTTCGCGAGCTTGCCGTGCCTGTTCCTCTTTGAGCTTTTTCTCCGCCAGTTCCTTCTGGTATTCTTTTCTCCATGAAGATTCATACGTGGTCAAATCGATTCGTGCGAAAATTTCTCTGGTTTTGCGGTTGTAAAGAATCAATATTGGTTTTTTCGCCTGCACGCCTCGATAATAATCCGAAGTGTCATATGGGGCATTGATGGTGGGTTTGTGGTAATCAAATCCTTTCATAAGAACCAGCTTCCCATGCAAAAGGGTTTCGGTATCTATTTGGAAATGAAGTAATGCGCCAAAGTTCGCTTTCGCCTGTCGTGCCTGTTCGGTGGACATTTCGCATTTCCATTGAAACTGATAGGATGGCAAATCGGGACTTCCCGCAAATGCGACTCCATAACGAAACGCTCTAATTTTGGTAACAGAACGTTCCACACCGAGTCCAGAAACTCCCTGGTACGTTCCGTGGTCCTCCAAATCATTTTCGACTTCCCAAAAATGGGAGAGGTTTTTTTTAGATACATAATCGGGATTTTTGTATAAATTCCCAACGGTAAACGTCCCTTCTCCCTGGTCGGCATCGTAAGAGAACTTGGTATCGTCTAATTGGCAATAAAAGTCTTTGTCCAGATTCCCTTGAAAGAAAGAACTGTTTTGTAGCTGATTGCGGACGTTGTTCGTGTAATCGACGGTTTTCTCAAATTCCCCTTTTTCAGGAATCTGTTCCTCGACAAATTCGTAGACTTCACGTACATTCAAAAGGGGCGTTTTATCGGGTAATTGTTCTGCCAATACCAGACTTATTCCCCCAAAGAAAACCCAAAAGGACCATTCCCATCGAAGCATGATTTTTCTCCTTTTTGAAAGATACTGCGTACGGAACACCTCGTGACGTTTCTGTGTTCTATTTTAGAAATTTTTCTTTGCAGTATCAGAAGGGGTGGACAGATTCTGTCCAGCGCGGGCTACCCCCCTCAAGAGAGTGTTCCCCCAGGCTATGGGGTTTGTGGGGCATGGGGTCGACCCCCCCCCGCCCCACAAAAAACGCTTGGAATAAATCAATCACAACTATCAACTATCAACTATCAACTATCAACTATCTCCCCCCCTCCTCATTTTCCTGATAAACCAGTGCAAACGCCGGGCAGTGTTCGACGCACGTTGGCGTTCCTCTTTCTGTGCAGAGGTCGCATTTGGAAATGGTTTTGTTTCCTTCGCCTTTGTGGACGGCACCAAAGGGGCAGACCAAAACGCACGTCATGCAACCGACGCAACGCGTTTCGTCGCATCCGATACTTCCGTCGGGTCGGCGTTGCATGGCTCCCGTGATGCAACTTTCGACACATGGGGCGGCGGTACAGTGACGGCAGCTGATGGCAATGCTGTGCTGCGTGTTTCCTTCCACGACGATACGCGAAACCGGTTTTTTCGGTTCCTGTTTGAACGCGGAAATCAAATCCCCTGTTCGGGAGTGGGCGGCTGCGCAGTACACTTCGCAGAGCTTGCACCCCAAACACCATTCTTCACGTGGATAAACTTTTTTCATGATTTTCGATCGGTAAAAGGTTAAGGGTTGGTTTATTCTCCCGCATGGAGGACGCCCAGAAGGTCCAGTTCTTTCTGGGAGAGTCCGATTCCGCGAAGCATGAGCCGGTTTCCACGGAGCGAGTCGATCGCATTGATTCCCATACCGCCCATGATTTCGGTCAGTTCGTGGGTCCAGGCGTGGATCAGGTTTTCGGCTCGCAGCGACATTTCTTCCGGATTCAGGCGGCGGGTTAAATCTTCGCGTTGGGTGGCGATTCCCCAGTTGCACTTACCGGTGTAGCAGTTGCGGCAGAGGTGGCAGCCGATGGAAATCAACGCGGCCGAAGCGATGTACACGGCGTCGGCCCCAAGTGCGATGGCCTTGACGACATCGGTGCTGCATCGGATACTGCCGGTGGCGATGAGCGATACGTGGTGACGAATCCCCTCATCCCGAAGGCGCTGGTCGATGACGGCCAGGGCCAGTTCCACCGGAATCCCCACGTTGTCCCGAACGCGTGTTGGGGCGGCACCGGTACCTCCACGGAAACCGTCGATGATGATTGCGTCGGCTCCGGCCCGTGCGGTTCCCGAGGCGATTGCCGCAGCGTTGTGGACGGCAGCGATCTTCACGAACACCGGTTTGGTGTAATTCGTCGCTTCCTTCAACGCGAAAATGAGTTGACGCAGATCCTCGATCGAGTAAATATCGTGGTGCGGTGCGGGGGAAAGGGCGTCGGTACCTTCGGGAATGCGTCGCGTTTTGCTGACTTCCTCGTTGACTTTTTCGCCCGGCAGGTGTCCGCCAATTCCCGGCTTGGCCCCCTGCCCCACCTTGATTTCGATCGCGGCCGAGTTCATCAGGTAATCCCGGTAAACGCCGAAGCGTCCGGACGCGACCTGCACGACACAATTTTTCGCGTACGGCAACAGGTCGGCGTGCAATCCCCCTTCCCCGCAGTTGAACACCGTACCGAGCCGTTGGGCTGCCATGGCGAGCGACTTCTGCGCATTCAGGCTAATCGAGCCAAACGACATGGCCGAAAACAGGATCGGCGTTTTCAGCTCCAGTTGCGGCGGCAGCGGTTCGGCCAGTCGGCTTCCGGGGCTGTTGATGGAGCACTTTTCCCGCGGCGTTTTGGCGTCGCAGACAAAGTTCAGACTGTCTGGTTTACGGCCAATCATCACCCGCGTCTCCATCGGTTCCCGCAAAGGGTCGATCGACGGGTTGGTCACCTGCGACGCGTTGAGCAGCAGCTTGTCCCAGTAAACCGGGTAATTTTGCGGATTGCCCATGCCGGAAAGCAACACCCCTCCCGTGTCGGCCTGCTTGTAGATTTCGCGAATCAGTTGCGGTTGCCAGTTGGCGCTTTCCCGCAGCTGGTTCGGGTTTTTACGAATGGAAATCGCGTGCGTCGGGCATAGCGTTGCGCATCGCTGGCAGTTGACGCACTTCGCGTCGTCCGTTCGCAGCGACGCACCATCCGGCGCGAAAAAATGGACCTCGTTGGCGCACTGCCGCACGCAAACCCCACACTGAATGCAACGATCCCGATCCCGATCGACCAAAAATTCCGGTAACGTATAATTAATCATGATTTGATCCCTTTGCGATAGCAGGCCATAGTCCGTCGTTCCTCACCCATTCGATAATCGGTTTTCCTCCCTCGACGGCCCACACCTTGTCGGGGGTCGGACAGAGAACCCGAATGGCGGACTCCTCACTGGCAACGTAAACACGATCTCCATGCTCCGCCGCAATCAGGGCACGCAGTTTCAGGCGGTCGTTCAGGGCGACCATGCCGCCGTTGAAACCCAGGATAATGGAGAACGGGCCGGTAACAAGTGCTCCTGCGTACACGGCACGAAGGGCTTTGTATTTTTCCTGCTGTTCCGGCGTCATGCGGTCGATCTCCTCCCACAATGGGGCGGTCAGAACCTTCGACGCCGTTTCCAAATCCAGACCATGCTTGCGGACCAAAAGGTCGTACAGGTACGTAATCACTTCGGTATCCGTCTGAAGTTTGCAGGTGTAGCCGAACATCTCGACGTACCGCCGATTCGCATCGTACGAGGAAATCTCCCCGTTGTGTACGATGGTCCAGTCCAGCAGTGCAAACGGGTGTGCCCCGCCCCACCAGCCCGGAGTGTTCGTCGGAAAACGCCCATGTGCCGTCCAGAGGTACGCTTCGTAATGATGGAGCTGGTAAAACTCCCCGATCTCCTCCGGGTAGCCCACCCCCTTGAACACGCCCATGTTCTTGCCGCACGAAAAAATATACGCCCCGTCAAACTGCCGATTCACCCGCAGCACGCACTGGGCCACGTATTCCTCCTCGGTCAGTCCACTCTCCGAGAGCCGGTTTCGGTCGGGCTTTGCGAAATACCGCCAAATCCGCGGTGGGCTTGTCACCGACGCAACCTTTACCGTCGGAATCCTGCCGCTGGACTCGATGTAGAAATGCGTGTTCAAAAACGCCTCCGTCCGTTCCTTCGCCTCCGTCGAATCGTAGAACACGTGCAGGGCGTAAAAGTCCTGATACTGCGGATAAATTCCGTAGGCCGCGAACCCGCCGCCCAACCCGTTGGAACGCTCCCGCATCGTGGCGATCGATTTCATGATCTCATCGCCCGAAAACCGCTTTCCCGTCCGGTCGATGATTCCACAAATGGCGCACCCCGCAGGAATACGCACCGATCCCTCTCGCAAACTATTCTTTAACATGATTCCCCTCACTTTTCGCGGACGACTCTGGCCGTCCCCATTATTTGTAATCGCTTAACACCGCCTCGGCCGCCTCGGTGAGACGAATGCGACGATTCATGGCAATTTTCTGCAAAAACGCATGCGCGTCCTCCTCCGTCACCGAAAAAACCTGCATGATTTTTCCCTTGGCACGGCTGATGGTTCGCTGGTCTTTCAGGTTCGCTTCCAACGTCGTAATCCGCGACTGGAGCGTATGAAATCGTGTCCCCACCTTCGATAAAATCTCGACCGTGTTCAGCAGAATCTGCGGCAATACCGGCATTTGCAGGTACACCACCTCGTCCGCTCTGCCGCCAAGCATCTCGTGATCCAGAAGCACGACGCACTGGGTCACTTCGCGTAAAATCTCCGCCGTATCCAGTCCATTCGTTCCACGAAGCCGTTGGGTCAGGATCAGGACGTCTGGAACCGCTTCCCGGCAGTGTCGGATCGTTTCCGCTCCGGAATCCGCCGTTCCCAAAATCTCGTACCCTTCCCGTTCCAGCAAGGTGGTCAGTTTAAGGACGAACGCCTCGTTAGCTCCTGCGATAAAAACCGTGCTGTTCATTTTACGATGTTGTTGGAAACAGAGCCGGGGCCAGGGGAAAGCTCCCCCGACCACGGCATGGGTCAAACCTGAAAATTAAAACTTCGCCAGGTAATGCTCGATTTCCCACGGGTGTACCAACACGCGGTATTCGTCCCATTCCTTGTTTTTCGCCAGCACGTACTGGTTGTAAATATGCTCGCCAAGGGTTTCGCGAACCAGTCCGTCCCGCTGCATTGCTTCCACCGCACGCTTCAGGCCACCCGGCAGACTCTCGATTCCCGCCGCCTTGCGCTGTTCGTCGGTCATGTGGAAAATGTTCTGATTCACCGGTGCGGGGGGCGTCAGTCCCTTCTTGATACCGTTCAGGCCGGCACGCAGAATGACTGCCAACGCCAAATACGGATTGCACGACGGATCAGGGCAGCGAAGCTCGATTCGCGTTCCGCTCCCACGTGCCGCCGGAACACGAATCAGCGGGCTGCGGTTTTTGGCCGACCACGCAATGTACACCGGAGCCTCGTACCCCGGAACCAGCCGCTTGTACGAATTGACCAGCGGATTGGTGATCGCCGTGATTCCGCGAATGTGCGCCAGCACCCCCGCCATGAAACTGTACGCTTCCTTCGACAATCCTTCCGGGTCGTCAGGATCGGCAAACGCATTTTTCCCATCTCGGCACAGCGACATGTTCACGTGCATTCCGCTGCCGTTGATTCCAAAAATCGGCTTCGGCATGAACGTGGCGTGCAGTCCGTGGTGCTTCGCGATGGTACGCACGACCAGCTTGAACGTCTCGATCTTGTCGGCCGTACGAAGCGCCTCGTCGTACTTGAAATCGATCTCGTGCTGGCCGTATGCCACTTCATGATGCGACGCTTCAATCTCGAACCCCATATCTTCCAGCACCAGCGTAATGTCGCGTCGGACGTTCTCGCCGTTGTCCACCGTTCCCAGATCGAAATACCCGCCCTTGTCGCTGGTAATGGTCGTCGGCTTGCCGTCGGCATCGGTCTGGAACAGGAAAAACTCGCACTCCGGCCCCACGTTAAACGAAAAACCCATCTCCGCCGCTTCCTGCAACGCTCGTTTCAGGATGTACCGCGGATCCCCCTCAAACGGCTGCTTGTTCGGACGATACACGTCACAAATCAACCGGGCGACCTTGTTCTGCTGCGGCCGCCACGGAAAGATGGTGAACGAATCATAGTCCGGATACAGGTACATGTCCGATTCCTCAATCCGGACAAATCCCTCAATCGACGAGCCGTCGAACATGCACTGGTTGTTCAGCGCTTTCTCAAGCTGGCTGGACGTGATGGCGACGTTCTTGAGCGTACCGAACAGGTCCGTGAACTGCATACGAATGAAACGCACATCATTCTCGCGGGCCATTTTCAAAATTTCTTCTTTGGTGAGCTTGCTCATGATACCCTTCCTTCTTTCCGTTGGGAATGTCCAAAAAAAAACGGTGCCTCAAGACGGACAACCTGAAAAAATTGTCTGTCTTGAAGCACCGTTGCTTCAATTACTCGGTACTATAGCACAAATTCTTTTTCCCGTCAATAGGGGGAGCGAAAATTTTTCGGAAAATTTGCCGCACCCCTACCGCACCCGTTCCACCACGCTCTGACGGTGCGCCGTCAAGCCCTCTTTCGACGCGATGACGGCAATGTCGTCCGCCAATTTCGTAAGCCCGGAACGCTCTAAATGAATCACGCTGTGCGAACGCAAAAAATCGTTGCTGCACAAACCATGCGCAAACCGTGCTGTTCCGCTGGTCGGAAGCACATGCGACGGCCCCGCCGCGTAATCTCCCGTGGCCACCGGCGTGTCGTTCCCCAAAAATACCGCCCCCGCGTTGCGAATTTTTTCTTCGTACTTTTCCGCGTCGTCCGTGGCAATGTGCAGGTGCTCCGGTGCTAAAAGATCGGTCAACGCACAGACCTCGGCCTCATCTTTCGCCAGAATCACCGCCCCAAATGCCTCCAACGATTTCCGCGCCAGCACGCCACGTTCCAGCCGGTTGAGCGTCGCGTCCAGCGTTTCTACCACGTTTTGCAGCACCTTTCGGTCGTGCCCTATTAAAATGCTCGCCCCCGGAGAATGTTCCGCCTGAGCGATCAAATCCAACGCCGTAAACTGCGTGTTGGTCGTTTCATCCACAATCACCACCACCTCGCTTGGCCCGGCAATGGAGTCGATATCGACCTCGCCAAACACCAACCGCTTGGCAAGCGCCACGAACAAATTCCCCGGCCCCACGATTTTATCCACCCGCGGCAACCCCTGCACACCGTACGCCATGGCCGCCACCCCCTGCGCCCCACCGACCCGGTACACTTCCCGAACGCCAATCTCCCAGCACGTGGCCAGCATGTCTTGGTTGTACGCACCATAAGCCGTTGGGGGAGCCACCACCGCAATCTCCGGAACCCCCGCCACCATGGCCGGAATGGCGGTCATCAACACCGTGGACGGATACGCCGCCGCCCCTCCAGGCACGCAAATCCCCACCCGCTGGAGCGGTCGATAGCGCTGCTTCAATACCCCACCCTCCACGGGAACCGTCACGTCGCTGTGCAAAATCGCCAACTGAAACGCACTCACGTTCCGATGTACCGTCCGCACCGCACGCAGGAAATCCGGTTCGGCCTGCGCGTGGGCCGCTTCCATTTCCTCCAACGGAACCCGCAGTTCGCCTGCCGTTAAATCCGCCCCGTCGATTCTCCGGGAATAATCCAGCACGGCGTCGATCCCCTTTTCCTGCACGTCACGCAGGATCGTCTCCACCACCTGTTGCGGCGTCAGCGGTTTGCCAAACGTCTCGACTGTCTTTTTCATCCCGGCCTCGGAAACCACATCCCCACGCGGGCTTAATTTTTGACGCAGCGCCGCCATTTGGGAAGAAATGTCGTCTTGAGAACTATCGTACCACGGAAGATTCAGTGCCATCGTTTTTCCTTTCTGCAAAAACCAGAAACGTATTGTAAATCATTCCCAGTTTTTCGCAAGTCCGGGGAGCGTTCCTGGCGTTCGTTGTTCTTTTATGGAAAAATTTTAAAATTTTTTGGTTTTTTTGAAAAAAATTCCTCTTTTTTGCTTGACTTCATGGGAGATGGGATTAAAATAGTGGATTAGTTGGTTGGAAATTTTCCTGCTTGAAAGTGGTTCACAATTTTTTTATAGGGGAAACGATGAACGTTTTGCAGTCTTGTTGCGTTAAGATGTATCGAGGGGGGGGGGTAGGCAGTTTACGAACAGGTTCCGGCCTGAGATTTCGTTCCAGCCTACGATTTCGTTCCGGCCTACGATTTCATTGTCTGGTTCGGTGGATGGGCGTTTTTGGGGGATTGCTTCTGTTGGGTTGTTGTTCCGTGCAGGCGGTGGATATTACCGGAACGGAGGATGCGTCTTCGTACAGGTCGAGCACCGAAACGCTTAATTTCCAGAACGGTACGATGACAAACACCAACAGCGGCACGACGACGCTTTCCAACGCGGTGACGATCGGCTCAGGATATACGGGAACTTTTGACGTTGCCAATCCCCTGACGCTTTCCGGGACGCTTTCCGGGACGGGAACCCTGATCAAGGAGGGGACGGCGCGGCTGACCGTAACTTCCACGAATACGACCGGTCTGAGCAATATCTCGGTGGATGCGGGAACCCTGTTTTTTAGCGGTGGTCTGGGCAGCAGCAATATCCCGACCCTTACGGTGGCAGGTGGTGCAACCCTGTCTGGAAATGGTGATATTCTCACAAAATCGGTGACGTTCGCGACTGGGGCTATCCTTGACGTGGCGGCCGGTGCCACGTTTACCCTTCGCGGAACGCAAGAGAATTTTGCTTCCGGGGAGATCATCAAAACGGGGGCGGGGCTTTTCCAGTTCGGAACGTTCGGCAATACCGGAATCACCTCCCTGGTTCTTCGTGAGGGAATTTACGGTGCTCATAACGCGAATCGTATCGTCGGAGCCACCGTCACGCTGGATGGCGGAACCTATCAATGGTATAATAAAGTGGATGGCGAGGTTCTCGCCAACAATTTTGTAGTAACCGACAATGGGGGAACCCTTAATACCAATGGGTATAATGTCGATCTGTCCGAGGTGTTTACCGGTTCAGGAACGGTTCAGAAAACAGGAGCGGGGGCGATAAAGTTCACCAATGCAAAGGTTTTCGACGATTTTTCCGGAACACTCGCCATCCAGACCGGAACCGCTTTCATTACCGGGAACAACCTGGGAGACGGCTGCACAAGTGATCTCAAAATCGAGGTGGCAAGTGGAGCGACCCTTTCGGGCAACGGCAACGTTTGGGCGAAAGAGATCTCTCTGGCGGAAGGGTCGATCATCCACGTTGACTCTAAAGCAACACTCTATATTCGAGGAACACAGGCGGATTTCATATCGGGTTCCTTCATCAAAACGGGGGCTGGAACGTTGGCTCTGGGAACGAACGACAGCACGAAACTGACCTCCATCACGCTTCGGGAAGGAACGTTTGAAAACTACAGTGCCGGGCGTATTTCCGGTGCCCAGGTAACGTTTGAAGGGGGAACCTTCGCCTGGTTGGGCGACCACAATCCGACCAACGCGTTTGTGGTGACGAATGCCGGGGGTACAATGGACATACGTAACTATAATAACGCGGTGTCCGGCAACATCACCGGCGAGGGAATCCTCCAGAAAAAAGGGGCGGGAACCCTGACGCTCTCCGGTACGGCCAGCGATTTTGGCGGACTGGATATTCAGGAAGGATCCGTCATGCTGACCAACACCAGCCCGCTTGTCGCTGCTGATAAAACGTTCGTCGTTACAGGAAATACTGGAAACGAGGTGCTGAACATTGCTTCCACGACGACATGGCTGGGGACGCTGGATGTGACGAATGCGACGGTGAATTTTTCCACAACACGCACCCTTAACGGTTCGGGAACGAAAATGGGGAACATCTCGGTGACGGACGGTACGCTGACTTTCACGGCGACCAACGTGTTTGGTACGGGAGACGTGTTGCCAGACTTGCTGACGCTGACCCGTTCCACCCTGCAAAATAAGGTGCCGTCGGGTAATCTGTGGTCGAATATGCCGAACATGGTGCTGAACGATTCGACCATCCTAAAGGGGACGGGAACCAACTCCCAGATTTATGTCGATGGAAAAATTACCGCCACGGGAAACAGCCGCATTGAAGAACCCGTGTTTTTCCGTTCGGATGGCCATGCGGTAAAAGTGGATGGTGTCGTGCAAAGCGGGCTGGTGGAAGTGGCAGAGAACTCCACGCTGACCATTACCTCTAAGGTTGTCTTGCATGATTCCTCAAGTAGTACCAACGTGCTAGTCAAATCGGGGGAGGGAACGCTGATTTTGGCGACTTCCGGCACGAGTAATGTTCCGCTGCGGGTGACGGACGGGTTGTTGGAGATTGCGTCCCCCAACGGGATGGTTGCCGGGTCGTCGCTGACCGTGGACAATGGAGGAACAGCGTACATCAGTACACCGAACCAGAAGATTTCCGGTGCGCTGACCGTCAACGAAGGGGGAGTGCTGCAATTCAACCTGGACGCCTTCCATTCCAGCCAATATACAGGGGGATCGTTGCTGACTGTCGGTTCGATTGCATCGCTTACGAACGATAATTTCGCGTTTGTGGTGGACGATATTTACAACGGCATGTTGATCGAATTTGCGTCGGAGAATCTGGTAAATGGTTACACCGGATTGACAGCCGATTCGATTGCCAAGGCGTTGGCGGAAGTGTATAACGTAAACGGCATACCGTACATGGTGGTTTCCAACCTCGAATCGGGCGGTTTTGCGGTGACGTACAACACAGCGGGGCTTCCAGAACCGACTTCGGCGCTGCTTTTGCTACTGGGGTTGTTGTTTTTGAAGCGCAAACGCTAAAGATGATGCGTTTGGCCTCAAGGCCTCGCTAACGACCCCCTAACCCAAGAGGACATCATGAAAAAAATCATTCTGGGAGCGTTGCTGGCCTGTTTTTGTGGAACGGTTTTCGCGGAAGAAACGAATCTGGCGCAGGGTAAGAAGTACACGCTGCAACCACGACCGGCGTATTCGCACTGCACGGATGCCGACGACGTGATTCAGTTGACCGACGGCCAGACGACGCAGAGTTATTTCTGGACGCAGAAAGGGACGGTTGGCTGGGTTCATTCGCCGTATGCGGAAATCACGCTGGATTTGGAAGCGACGTATCCGGTGGAGGCGGTGGAATTTACCTCGGCGGCGGGGGTTGCGGGGGTGCAGTGGCCATTGTCGGTGATGGTTCTGACCAGCGTCGATGGGAAAGCGTTTTACCGGGTGGCGGATTTGATGGACACGACCGACCCGCTGCCGGAGAAATATGGAATCCATCGGTTTCGGTCGAAGCCGCTGAACGTCCGTGCGCGGTTTGTTCGGTTGGTGGGGATTCCGAGCGGAACGTTCTTTTTCACGGACGAAATCCGGGTGCTTCAGGGGGACGAATCGCAGGCGAAGGAGCCGGGCGGAACCGACGAATCCGATACGAAAGCGCTGGTGCAGGCGATTCGGCAGGAAATGTGTCTGGCAAAACGTCTGCGGGACGACGTGGTGGGGGTGCGCAAGGTGATTGAGGAATCGTCCCTTTCGGTAACCCGGAAGGCGGCGTTGGTCGAGGAACTGGAATCGCTTACCCAGCCTGATTGGGTCCGTTCGACGGGGGGCGGGAATTTCACCACCCGGTTCCCGATAACGAAAAATCATGCGAAGATTTACGACGTGCTGGGGCGGGTGTGGAAGGAATTGGGGTGCCGGGACGTGACCGTAGCGGCGGCAAACGTTTGGGATCCGGTGGAGCGTTTTTGTGTGCCGAAGGATTTTCCGAAAGCGGCATTAACCGTTCCTCTCCTGCGGGGCGAATCGCGAACGGTGGCACTGAATATTTATACGACGGAGCCGAACCGGTCGCTTTTTTTGAAGCTCGACGGGCTGTCGGATGTGGCGGACGTGGAGGTGTATGGGGTGGTTTGGACGGACACGAGCGTCTGCCAGCCGGTGGCGTCGGCAATGGAACCGTTGGCTGCGATGCACGACGGGCGATACCGGATTCCGCAATTTTCGGGGTTGGTCCAGCAGGTCTGTTTGCGGGTGACGCCCCGACGGGGGGGAACGTTCTCCGGAAAAGAGACGATTCGCGGCACCGTGACGGTGGACGACGTGGAAATTCCCCTGACGCTTGTCGTGTATCCGATCGATTTCCCGAAGGAAACGTCGCTTTTGGTGGGGGGCTGGGATTATCTGTCGGGGAAGGGTACGTACAGTGTGAACGAAACGAACATGGCATCGTTCCTGGAGTATGTGAAGTCGCGGCACATGAACGCGCCATGGGCGGGAGCCGGGGTGCTGGCGAAAGTGGAGGTCGCGGCGGACGGAAGCGTGCTGCTCGACACGGCGGAATTTGACCAGTGGGTCGCCCGTTTCCCGGACGCGAAGGAGTATTTTGTTTTTCTGGGCAAAGGGGGTTGGAGTTCCCGAACGACGCCGGAGTTCCTGGGAACGAAAGCTGGCACGCCGGAATTTGACGCGGCGGTGGGCCGGTGGCTGGGTGCGTGGAAGAAGCACTGGGAGGCGATTGGTTTCGACCCGTCGCGGCTCAGTCTGCTGATTCATGACGAACCGAACGAAGGCACCGACGTGACCGGGTTGCTCCACTGGATGCGGGCGATTCATGCGGCATGTCCGGAGCTGAAAATCTGGGAAGACCCGTGCTACAACGACTTTACGAAATTACCGGAGGCCCTTTTCGCGAACTGCGACACACTCTGTCCGAATCGTCCGGCATGGCTTACCCATCGTGAGGCGTTTGACAAAACCTACCCGGCGTGGCGGGATCGGGGGAAAACGCTGCACCTGTATTCCTGTTCCGGCCCGATGAAAACGCTCGACCCATATTCGTACAACCTGCTGCAAGCGTGGCATGCGGCGAAGATCGGGGCGAAGGCGTCGTTTTTCTGGGCGTTGGGCGACGGCAGCGGCGTGAGTTCGTGGAATGAATACGCGTTGGGGCGAAATGCGTACACCCCGCTTTTCATTGACCCGGAATCCAGCGTCGTCACCCCCGGCAAGCAGATGGAAGCGATTGGCGAAAGTGCTCAGGATTACGAAATCCTCCAGATGGCAATCCGGAAAAACGCTGCGGAAACGGAGCGGATTCTGGACGAGATGCTGAATGCTCCTGGGGCCGATAAAATCGAATGGAGTGCCCCCAAAGACCGCACGATGACTGAGAAGGCCCGCGTCCGGTTGCTGGAACTGCTGATAAAATAAGGGTGATTTCCATGCGATGGCGTTCCTGTTGTGGCGGTGCGGTGTTCGGGCTGCTTTTTTGCGGCGTTTTTCTCTGGTGGAATTTCTTCGCAGAAGTGCCGTTGAAAATCGGCCCGGAAACGACCGTACTGACGGAACCACGCACGCCCGACGGGAAGTACATCGATTATGCGGCCTATTTTCGGGGCCGGTATCCTGCGCAGATGCAAACGGAGAAGAACGCCGCGCGGGAGTTGGTGCGGCTGTTGGGCGACCTCAACCGGTCTGGCGATGCAGAAGCCAAAGCGCGAATCCGGAAGCAGCTTTACCAGGGGCTGGGGCTGGACGAGCGACTGGAGCCGGAATTTACGCTCACGCACGTTCGGGAAGCGTTCGGGAACGAGGAAATGGATCCCACCGACCCGCAACTTCCGCGGTCTGATCCCGCGCGTGCCCAAGCGTGGGTGGAGGAAAATTCTCCCGCATTGGACGCCGTGACGGAAGTGGTGCAAAAGGCGGAAATCTGCTACTTTCCCCTGCTCTTTTGGAAGGAGGGGGACTCGCTTTTTTGGGCGATTCAAGAACCGCAGGCGAACGTCTGGCTGGTGGGTCGCGACCTGATTTTTCGCGCGAACTGGCGCATCTCGCAAGGGGATGTGGAGGGGGCGATCTCCGACGTGCTGACGTGTCGAAAGCTGGGGAGAATGCTCCGTGGGAATCGTCTTTCGGCGCAGGAATTGGATTGGGGACTTCGGATGGAGAACGAGGCCCGGCGGGTTCCTTTCGCCGCAAATCCCGACGCGCAGCCGACGGCAAAGCAGTGGCAAACGCTGTTGGATTCTTTCGCGACGACTTCGTGTCTGGAGGATTGCCGGACGCTGCTGGAGGAATACGAGCTGTTCGCGATGTTGGATTTGATCCAGCACGATTTTCTTCGGAAAGAGAAGGCGGAATTGGAGTGGGCGCCGTTTCTGAAATCATGCCTGGGACGGAATTGGAACGTCGTTTTCGAGCGGTTCCGGAAGCACTGGGAGTTTGAAACGGAGTTCTATTTCACGCGGAATGTTCCGGCGAAAGTCAAACGGGATACCGCATACATGACCGTTCCGGGGCTGGTGCGGTTGGCCACGCGGTACTTGCGTTCGGATTGGACGGCAATGATCATCCAGACCCAGATTCTTATGAGTACGGATACTCATTGGGCGGTTTCCAACGCGCAGCAGTACGATCATCGGGAAAAACTCGCCCGAATCGGCTGTGCGGTGCGGCTTTATCAATCGGAGCATGGGGGCCAGCTTCCGCCTGCCGTCACGACGGACGCCACCGGCAAACCGCTCCACACGTGGCGGGTGCTTCTGCTGCCGTATCTTGGGGAGAAGGCGTTGTTCGACCAAATCCGGCTGGAGGAGCCGTGGGATTCTGCGTGGAACAGACAATTTCACGCGCAAATTCCGGACATGTTTGACGCTGCAGAGGAACCGCGTCCCGCCCCCGGCAGCACGATATGGACGTGGGTGGCGGACGCAAAAACGGGGATTTTGATTTCGGAAACCGAGACGCCGCACCATTGGATGGAGCCGGACGCGCCGTACGAGGAGCCGAAATCGGGGGGTCGGTGGAACATTTTGACGACCGACGGCGGCGTGTGGTACCAAAATCCTTGCGAATGATCCTCGGTTGCTAAAGGGAGCGATACGTACGGAGTTGACCCCTTTTGCAAATATCTTTTCACGCTATAATCATTGCAGGAGGTTGGAATCGATGCCCACTGGAACGATTTTTGAAATTCGCGAATTTTCGCTTTTCGACGGCGACGGTATCCGGACGACGGTGTTCCTGAAAGGGTGCCGGCTGCGGTGTGCCTGGTGTCACAATCCGGAAGGGCTGGACTTTCGGCCGCAGGTGTTGTTCAATGCGTCGCGGTGTCGTCATTGCGAAACGTGCCTGGGGGAAAAGTGTCCGTTTGGGGTGCGGCGACTTTGCGGATACGAAATCGACGACGAAACGCTCGCGAAAAAACTGCTCCGTCAGGCCGACGTGTTCCGGTCGATGGGAGGGGGCGTGACGTTCTCCGGGGGCGAACCGTTGGCCCAAAGCGGGTTTGTGCGGGCCGTCTCGGAACGTCTGAAACAGGAGGGGATTTCCATCGCCGTGGAAACCTCCGGATACGTTTCCAGGCAGGAGTACCAAACCGGGCTGGAATTGGCCGACCTGGTTTTTCAAGACCTGAAACACCCGTTCGCGGAAGAACATCAAAAATTCACCGGCGGGAACCTGGCCTTGATTTTGCGCAATCTTGCGTATTTGCGAGAATCCGGCAAACGCTTTATCCTCCGCATTCCTCTGATTCCCAATGTGAACGATTCGCCGGAGTGTATGCGTGCTTTTGCCGAACTTGCCGCCGGGTGTGAGCGGGTCGAGGTGCTCCCCTACCACCTCACCGCCGGGGCCAAATATCCTTTGATTGGAAAAGAGTACCACCCGCCGTTTTTGGAGCAGCGGAAACACCCCATCGACCTGTCTGCGTTTGAAAGTCGGGGAATCCCCTGCAAGGTGCTGTGATGCTTTACGACGTTCTCATTCTCGGAGCTGGCCCTGCGGGGCTGGCGGCGGCCTGCTTTTCGCAGGGAAAGACGCTGCTGTTGGAAAAAAACGCATCGGCGGGGAAGAAACTGCTGCTTGCCGGAAGTGGACACTGCAACGTGACCCATGGCGGGGATATTCGCGATTTTTTCCCCCGATACGGCCTCCATGCGGCGTTTGTCAAACCATGCCTGATGGCGTTTCCCAATACCGCGTTGGTTCGTTGGCTTGCCGAACAGGGGGTTCCCTGCGTGGAACGGAACGACGGTAAAATTTTCCCCCGCTCCCAGAACGGACGCGACGTTCTAAACGCCCTGCTTACCGCCTGTTCCGGGCATGTGAAAATCCTTTTGAGCCAACCGGTACAGTCCGTGACGCACGACACGTATTTTCATGTCGCCACCGCTCAGGAAACGTTCTCGGCGAAAAAACTGATCCTCACCACCGGCGGCCAATCGTATCCCGCCACCGGCTCGACGGGCGACGGGTTTCGGTTCGCGCAATCCCTGGGCCATACCCTCGTCCCCCCTGCTCCGGCGCTTACCCCCATATATGTGCGGGATTACACGCTGGCCCGGTGCGCGGGGATTTCGCTGGAAAACGTTCCAATCACGCTCTGGCGGGACGGGAAAAAAACGGCGACCCACCGGGGGGATCTGCTGCTGACCCACACCGGGCTTTCCGGCCCCGGAATCCTGGATTTCAGTCGGAACCTCCAACCGGGCGACACCCTCCGTTTGGAGCTGGGGCAGGAGGAACCGCTGCGGGCATGCCTGAATACCCGAAAAGAGGTGAAAAACGTGTTATCCGCCACGTTCCAGCGGGCCGAGAATTTGATTGAAACGCTCCTCGTTGCTTCCGGAGTTTCCCCATCCCTTCGTGGCTGCGACGTCACGCGGGGAGAACGCAAAGCGATTCTTGAGAACGTCCTTCAACCGGCGTTTGTCGTTGCGAAACTGGGCGGTTTTCACGAAGCGATGGTTACACGTGGCGGCGTGCGTCTGGAGGAAGTCAACCGGAAAACGATGGAATCCCGGCTAGTTCCGGGCCTGTTTTTTGCCGGCGAGATTCTCGACATCGACGGGGATACCGGGGGATACAATCTCCAATTCGCGTTTTCGTCTGGATTTCTTGCCGGGAAACATGCGTAACGCCTGTTTTTTTTGACTTTTTTTGGAAAAATGCTTGACAAAAGGGGAAGTCAGCGTATACTGGATAGAAAGTAATTGGAGATTTTAGTTCATACCATACAAGTTCAGTTCATTCGGAGAGAAATTCGCCATGCAAAACGATGAAACCAAACGTGATATTGTCAAGATAGGGGGGGGGGGGTAAAATATCCCGCATCACCACCGTTCTGGCGACGCTTCTTTTCCTGTTGGGGTGGGGTGAGGTTTCGGCTCAATATACCATTTCTGATGGAGAGACCAAGACGCTTGCCGATTTGGGTGCTTCCACCACGGGATTTGAAACGCTGACCGTCGAATCTGGCGGGACGCTGCAATTGGCAAATGGAAATACTGGAAGTACCTCCGACACCATCACGATTACCGGAACGGGGGATGGTACGGTCGTGGGAACAACGCCCCATGGGGCGATTTATTCCCCCATTGTGTCGGGAGTTTGGGCGAATGTCGTCATTGACGGTAGTGCGTCAGTAACGAGTTACGCAGAGAATACCGGATCTCTCCGGCTCCGCTTTCAGGGGAATGTCACGGGAGGCGAGTTGACGACGTACGCCACGCAATCGTCTGGAGTGGCGAATATTGCGGAAATTCACGCAGGAATGACCAGCACGTTCAACATTTCCAAATTGATCGTGGCGCAGGGGAATTTCACGTTCTGCGGTGTGTCGGGAACCGATTCGGTAGAGACACACACGCATTACTTTGCCGAAGGAATTACGGTCAATTCCGGTGCCAATCTTCGGAGCTGGTCGGAAAAGAGGCTCTATCTGTACACCTCCACGGAAGAAACGGATCTGGCCACCATCACGCTCAGCTCCGGCTCGTCGTATCGCTCGGAAAATACGGCCAATACACTGTTTGCCAATTTTGTTCTGAATGGCTCGACCACTTTTTCGGGATATTCCACCCTGGATATTGGTTCTTCGGATGCTGCGGAGCCGAATACGTGCATTTCGGGAACTGGCACGCTGAATGTCAACGGTATCACGCTCTCCCTGCATGATGGGAACACGTATTCGGGAGGTACGGGCATCGGAGCCAGTGCAACGCTGCGGATTTCTCATGCCAATGCGACGGGAACCGGTACGGTGACACTCAACGAGGCGGGAAGGTTGGAGTTGGATGGGATTGCCGAAGGGATGACGTTTGAATTGGGCGGTCTGGCAGGAGGCGGCGTGACGACTGTCTATTCCGGGTCCGCGAATAATGTGACGCTGCAAGTAGGAAGTGCCAACGGGAGCCAAACGTACTCCGGGGTGCTTTCGAATTCTTCGGGGAAAATGCTCTCGGTGGAAAAGGTGGGAACCGGTACATGGACGCTCACCGGAAATTCCACGTACACCGGCAACACGACGATCTCCGGCGGAACGCTCGATTTGCAGGGGAGCCTGGCCAGTACGCAGCAGGTTCAATTAAATTCCGGGGCAACGCTTCGCCTTTCCTCGAATGCTTCGGTGCCGGGCGGGGTTGCGACCCAGAAGGATACGACAACGCGGCTTATTTTCGATGGTTATACGGTCAAAGAGGGGACATGGGCGATTCGTGCGGGTTCCACCACGGAAATCGGTGAGGGCGGTTTGAACCAGACCGGAGGTAACTACTATATTGCCGAGACGACGTTTACCGTTTCGGAAGGCGTTACGGAGGCGACTGCCAGTTATAATAACACCGCAGCAGGATCAGGTTCCAAGATTACGCTTGATATTGGTTCAGAGCAGACGTTGAATTTTCAGACGGTGGTAAAGGATTATATCGACGACAAAGGTGTTTCACCGT
>JAUNBJ010000170.1 GCA_030535245.1 Planctomycetia bacterium
AAAAGAGGGGAATTACCCATCATGTCCAAATTCGCAAGGAAGTTTGATCGCACCCAGGGTGGCCGGGGGGGGCTGCAAATTTCGTGGGGTGTCGTTCGCGTCGGCCTTTAGGCCGTTCGTGTCGATTCTCGTGGTACATGGCAATGAAAATCCACCGCTTCGTACGGTGCAAGCGGCCTAAACGTACCCTGAACAATGGTGCGGCGGGTGCGATCAACGATCAACAGGGTGGTCCAATTTTTATGGTCGCGTCACAGGCTGGCCATCCGCACGATTTCCCATCAGCACCCACATCAACGCATCCACCGAGTACGAAACCCGATGAACCGAACCGTCGCACATCGCCATCCCCAGGTTTCCCGCATGGGCACTTCCAAAACGATAGGAATCGTTCTCATAACCCGGACGATCCTGCATGGGAAGTCGATTTTTGCTGGAAGAAATCGGTGTCGTGGCGTTGTAATAACCGCACGATCGCTCCTGATCGTAGTCGTTTCCCGCGTAAATGCCGTTGTCGTCGGTATTGGGTCGCCCTTCGTAAACGTCGGAACAGACATATTTTTCGCCGAGCAAAAACGTGTTCGTCGTTCCGTCGTGAACCTCCGAAACGCGGACGGTACTGCGGAAATACATCGAACCCGTGGTCTTGCACCGCCGTGCCTTGGGATCCGTTTCCGTGTCGAGCCGTCCTACGGTAAAATCGTCGATCCGGTGCGTCGTCACATCGGGGGTATCGAATTCCGTCCCCCAATTCGCTGCGTAATCCGTTTTCGCGCCACCTCCGTAGTATGCGGGATTATCCGAATTGAGGAGATTTGATACGATAGGGTAAAGTTTGCACGTACGACGGGACGGACAATGAAAAATCGGCAACGGCGTTTGAGCCGCAGTCAACGCCCCTTTCTTTTGTTCCGGTGTAATCGTTTCCGGCTTTCCATCAGAGGCAAGCTGAAAGACAGAATTCTGCTCGATAAACGGAAGGATGGAAAATGTCCACGCACCGCACTGGCTCAACCCCAATCCCAAATCGGGGTCTCCGTACCATCGACAAAACCATCCCCCGGAAGGATATGCTTGTTGCAAACTTTCATGGTTCAAACATGCCAGTGCCATGTTCCGCAGGTGGTTGCTGCACTGCATTTGCCTCGCCGCTTCGCGTGCCTGCTGAACTGCCGGAAGCAGAAGCCCCACCAACATCCCGATAATCGCAATCACCACCAACAACTCCACTAACGTGAAGGCCGGGTACGGCCGGCACACTACGGCTTCCGCCGGCACCTTGGGGGGAAGGAATCCTTTTTCAGCCATGGATTGCCCCTTTGTGTTTTCGCGGCAGGAACCGGAGCAATCCCCAAACTCCCCAAATCATCAACAACCAACCACTCGGTTCCGGCAGGGAATTGGCATCCAACGTAACACCGTTTGCGGTCAGACCGAGTAAAACCACATCCTGGGCGGCATAATCGCTGAAATTCCAGAGAAAGTTTTTCTTCATCACCGCTTCCTGGAACAGGAGGTGCAGTCCATCGCTCTCAACGCTGCTTTCAACGCCCGTTTCCTGAAGGAGCCAGTTGCCAAACGCAGCCCATTCCTCTTCCTCGGTCAGATTCGTTCGGAGGATGATTTCAGAAATATCTCCCGGAATGTTGGAAATATCCACCCACCCCTGGGAAGAACCTACTCGATTTCGAAGTTGCGGGTTGAGCGTAACGCTGATTTCGTTCCCGTCAAGTGTCGGGGTCGATAAAAGTACGGAACCGCTTTCGAGTGTCGCGGCATGGGTACCCGCTCCGGTCGCGGTAATCAGTTTGAGCGTGTCGCTCGCAAACGCAAAACCGTTTTGGGTATTGACGGAAAGGGTGGTGTTGGTTTCGAGAGTGAAGTTCTTCGTCTCGATGGTGGAAACGCCCCGTGTACCAACGTTGAAATGGAGGTTCGCGGTGGCATTGGTCTGGTTTTTGGTCTCCAGTTCGTCAACCTGGATGATTGCGCCGCCATCCGTCACGTTCAGTACGGAGGTGGCGGTATCGGAATTCGTCAGGATGAGCTTCTCCGCACGAATCGTCGCGGTGCCGCCGATGTTCAGCGTCCCGTTACCGGCATTGCCCACGTAAACGCTTCCGTCGCTCAGGACGCTTCCGTTGAGGGTCGAAGTCGCCACCGTAAGCGTTCCGCCGGTAATCGTAACCTCACCATTTGCGGTGGATTCCGTGCCGATACTCAGGCTGCCAACGTTCACGCTCGTTCCCGCCCCGCTCACCTTAAAGAGACCGTCTCCTTGATAGCCGATATATAGAACTTTATCAATGCGGGTACTCCCACCGGTAATCGTCCCTTCGCCATACGAGTTTACTCGATAACCGAAAGCCACATCTTGAAGACCATTGCTCGTGTCAGAAGTTCCATTGACAATCAGCTCCCCACCCGACATCTGGAAATAACCTTTGGTGCCGGAAGCATAACCAAAAACTACCGCTTGATTCGTAGGAAGGAAACCGTTGTGGGTACAGGTGATCCTTCCGCCCGTCATCACAATTCGAGGTGTGGGGTTGGCATTATTTCCGCAAATATGGAACAGCTGACCGGTAATATCCGCCCCATCCAGAATATTCAACGTGTCGGTGCGTTGTAGACTGTGGTTTCCCAGACGTAACTGAGTCAAAGTCGCGGCCTGGCTGATGGTAAGCGTGGAACCGTTATTGACGTAGACAATCCACCCCTCAATCGGTGCCGAGGTCGTTACCGTAGAACCGTTCTGGATAGTGGCGGTGTTGCCACTCTGATAGGTCGGAATACCATTGTTCCAATTCGTTGCCGTATTCCAGTCGCCCGTCCCCCCTGTCCAAACCGTATTTGTAGCCGCCGACAAAATCGAAGCGGCAAAAACAAACGGTAGCAAAATACCGATGGAGACGGCATTGACTACATTGCCCCCCCCCGCAAATTAACATTTTCCGCATGATACACACCTTTCCGGTCAAAAACAAAGAATTTGAAAAACGCACACCCAACAGAATTCCAGACACTACTGCTCAATTATATTATAGAATTGTACGTATATTATAGAATTGTACGGCTGTCAAGGGTGGGTTGAAGGGGTGCGTTCAAATTTAGTGGGGGGGGCGTTCGCGTCGGCCTTTAGGCCGTTCGGATGGATTTTTCGTGGTACATGGCGGTTAAAATCCGTCGCTTCGGACAGTGCAAGCGGCCTGAAGGCCGACGCGAACCTTGCGTATTTCAGATTTGAAGGCACCGGGAGCCGGGGGGATTAAGGGTGAAATCTTTTGGCAAGTCCCGTAACCAGGGCAGGCAGGGCGATGGAAGCGGTGACGACGGCCCCCAGGGGGAGTCCGTTGTCGGAACTTCCCAGAACGCAGTAAACCACCGCGATTCCCAGATTGCTCAGGGCGACCGGCAGGAAAAAGACCCGCCAGAAACGTACCCCGGAAACGCTCAGGCAAAGGACGCTCGCCTCGGCAAACAGCGGTACGGCCCGCAAAAGCACTAAAATCCACCCCCCATGACGCTCGTTGAACGCCCGCATTTTCTCAAATTCTTCTTCCCCCGACAGTTTTCGGGCCAGCGTCTCCCCCCCCAGTTTTCCCAAAATCCAGGCCAAAAGTGCCCCGCACGTCATCCCCAGCCAAAGCACCCCGCACGCCACGAGAAGCCCCAGCCACGAGGGGGTCAAGTACGTCGAAAGGGAGCGGGCCAGAAGAACGCTCACCACGCTGGACGGCACCGGCAGGAACAGATCCACCGTCAACAGCGTCACCGCCATGGCCGAAACCACGACGGGGCGGGTACCGTAATTTTCCAACCACGCCCGGCAGCCCGCTTCCAGGGGTTCGTTCCAAAGCAGGAACGGAATCAATGGAAGCAGCACCAGCAGGAAAATCAGCCAAACCAGACGCGGGCATTTCATCGTAACGTCACCGAACCTTTCACCGGCACGGTCAGGTACACTTTGCCGTTTTTCACTTCCCGTCGGGTGATGGCGGAATCGTTCAGGGAAACGCCGTCAAGGAACGCTTCGGGAATTACCACGACCTTCTCACGGGGGGTTGGTTTTTGCGGGGTGATCACCAACCGCGTAAGTTTTCCCCCCGCAACCGCCACGTCCACCATCATGTCACCGTAGGCCGGAAGGCGGAACGAAAAATCCTTCCACGTCTCTGGAACGCCGTAAAACAACCGGATTTCCGCATCCCGGCTAAAGATCAGGAGCTGATTCACCGCCTGCACGCAGTTCCCTGCCGCCGTCGTGAACCATGGATTTTGAACGACTTCTTTTTCGTTGATTTCGAACAGTTCGCCAAAGTCGCCGCACGTCAGGGCCGCTTCACGCAACAGTTTCGCGGGATAGACTTTATCCTCGAACACGGTCATCGTGATCGCCATTTTCCCGGCATACCACGGGCAAACCGAGTTGCCAACCGGATACATGTTCGCGTGGGAGCGTCCCTTGAAAAGGAATTGATAGGCCGTGTCCCGCTGAAGTTGGTGGTCGCCGTCGAAAATATCGTAGGGGAAAATCCCGCTCAGCGTGGCGACGGTCGGTTCCTTGCAGCCGCGATACCCAATATAGACGCCATTTTCCACCGGGAGCGACGCGACCAGTTTGTCGGCCACATGGCGGAAATCGGCCGCCTCGTCGGGATCCACGTTCAGGATTTTCGCCGCGTCCGCCGCCGCACGCATGGCGTACACCGCACCGCAGGTGGTCATGAACGGATGGTCCTTTGCCGGGCCAAGACGCTCTAAATCGGTGACTTTCCCCAAGTACATCTCGCCGTTGGAATCTTCGTAAACCCAGTGCGAACGGAAGTACCGGGCACACTCCAGAATCACGGGATACCCGGTGTTTTTCAGGTATTCCAGGTCGTCGGAGTACAGGTACTGCGTCCATGCGGAACGGGCGATGTTCGACATGTGAAAAATATGGTCGTTCCAGAATCCGGGCGGGGCGCCTTCCGTGCCATCCTCGACCGCTTCCCAGACATATTTGGCACCATATTTTCCCTTTTGGCCGTAGTGGGCCACGCGATAGGTGGCTTTGTCCAACGTCGCACGACGAAATTCCGGACAACGACGGGCAAGGTCGATGTGGTTGCTGGTCAGCAGCCCCTGATGGATGAACATCTCGTCCCAACCGAAGAATCGCCCGTTCCAGAGCGACGGGGAAATCCCGACCGGGAACGACCATTTCGTCGCGTCGCACCGCAGGTGGTACTGCGACGTGTCGTACATCCGCTGGATGGCCAGGTCCGGCACGTTCACGGCACTATGGGTACGGTAGGCGTGCCAGGCCGCCGTATTCCTTTCGTAGAGTTTGGCGAACCCCTCGTTTTGGATTTTAGCCACTGCGTCACGTGTTTGGGCATTCACGTCGCCGCCGGAAACGTTGTCGGCAAAGACCATGTAAAACATGCATTCCCGGTGTTCGCCCGGAGCCAGCTTGAACGTGTCGGCAATCGTGGCGTCAAACTTTTCAAAGGTGCATTCCGTTTCGTGGCCGCCCATCAGGACGACACTGCCGCGAAAATCTTTCAGGCCGTAAAACGTGAACTGGCAGACCGCCCGGTGTCCGTTTTCTTCCGGTTTCCAGGTGCCCAGCACCCGCGGTGGAAGCATGTCGGTACGTTTCCAGGGGCAAAAATGATACCGCAAAAACGGCTTCACCGAAATCGCTT
Source organism: Planctomycetia bacterium (assembly GCA_030535245.1). Lineage (GTDB taxonomy): Bacteria > Planctomycetota > Planctomycetia > Pirellulales > Thermoguttaceae > RGIG3701. Next base: position 5,694 of record JAUNBJ010000170.1, read on the forward strand.
TGTCCGACGTGTTTGTCAGCACGCGTCGCACTGCCACGATATCTTCGTCCAGCATGACGAAAAATGTCATTTCCTGCCGCACGCCGGGAAATTCCAACACGCTCCGCAGGCAGCCGTTCGGCACGTCCAGCGTTTGCGACCATGTTTCTGCGTCGAGGATTTCTTGACCATCCAGCACGATTCCCTGCTGGAACCAGCCGTGGGAAAGGAGTTGGAAGTGCGGGGAACCGTACCGCATTCCCGCGCGAAAAATGCCGGTGTAACGGGATTGTCGCTGGCCGCCCGTCCAGTCCACGTGCATCCAGAGTGAACCGTTTCCCACCACCGGGGAGATGTACCGTTCGGGCACCTCGGCCCCCGTTCCCTTGCAGGTATTTTCCGACAGCGGCACCTCCACCGCGAAAAGCGTTCCCCACCCTAGCAGGCAGCCCAGCAGACACCATGAACGAATCATCGTTTTCCTCCCTTTCGCATTTGTTTATTTTTATTGTTTGTCTTTTTGTAAAGTCGGCACCTTCTAAAAACCTTCCCTGCGAAGGCTTGGTCACAAATTGGATTGTAAT
>JAUNBJ010000028.1:0-8944 GCA_030535245.1 Planctomycetia bacterium
ATAGCGCTTTTTAAAATTTCGACAAGACCTGGGATTAAATCAGCGGTTCCTTAGAGTTCGGGGGATTTCGTCCATGTCGCCGGAGGTTCCGGAGCCGGGAACGTGTTGGCTGTTGGTTTTGGGGATTTTCTGTTTATGGAGGCGACGTCGCGGCAGATGAGAAAAGGGATTCGCATGATGAAGTTATGGGCCGCAATCATGTCGCGGGGGCAGGGAGGCCAGAAGCGCTGCCCTGCCTCGCGGTTGCAACGGCGGCAGCCGGCCTTTACGCTCGTGGAACTTCTGGTGGTGATCGCGATTATTGGGATGTTGATGGGGTTACTTTTGCCGGCGGTGCAGCAGGTACGCGAGGCGGCGAGGAAGATGAAGTGTGGGAACAATATTCGGCAGATGACGTTAGCCAGTCAGTTACACAATGTGCAGCAGAATCATTATCCGACGGGGGGTTGGGGGTACAATTGGATTGGCAATCCACAGTATGGATTTGGGATGTCGCAGCCGGGCGGTTTTTTTTACAACATCCTTCCTTTTATGGAGCTTCAGAATTTCTATGATTACAGTGGGCTTGGGGGAACGGAATCGCAGGGGGCGTATATTTTGATAACGACACCGATTTCGATGTCGCATTGTCCGAGCCGGCGAGCGGTCAAATTATATTCCTTGCCGTCGGCCTATCGTACGCCGTATATTGGGGGAGCATTGGGACCATCGACGAAAGCGGCTTCGAGTGTTGCGGGGGCGCGTTCGGATTATGGGGCAAGTCAGGGGTATGCCATCAGTGCGAACAATGGCCCTGGCAGTTACAGTGCGGCCTGGGGGGTTCAGCAGAATACGACTTGTCGTACCGTTTCGCGTGGAGTGGTTTTCAAGGCGTCCCAGACTTCGGATTCGGACATAACGGATGGTTTGAGTTGCACGATACTTATGGGGGAGAAGGCACTTTGTCCAGATCATTATGAGACGGGGGAGGATTTTGGCGACAACCAGTGCATGTATGTTGGAGCCGACATAGATACGGTACGGGCGGTTTCGAATGTTGCGGGGGACCAGGGGCGTCCTTATCCGGATCGAGAGGGTTTTGCCATGTTCCGGGGCTTGGGTGGGCCACATCCCGGTTCGTTTACGGTGGGTTTTTGTGATGGGGGGATACGTTCGCTCAGTTATACGATTGATTTAAAGATTTATCGTTACCTTGGCTGTCGGGACGACGGTGAGGTTGCGATCCTTCCAGACTTTTGACATTTTTTTAACGTTTTGACATGATGAATGCGAATAATTTTGGTGGTGTGATTGCGGTGCTTGTAACCCCGTATCGGGAGAATGGGGAGATCGACCCGGAGGGGATGACGTCTCTTTGCCGTCGTGTTGCCCAGGCGGGGTGCCAGGGGGTGTTTGTGGCGGGTTCTACGGGGGACATGCCGCTTTTGAACCGGGAAGAACGCGTTGCGCTCGTTGAGGCTGCGCGTCGGGGATGTTCGGCCGACATGAAAATCTACGCCGGGGTTACAGATTATTCTCTCGGCGATATGGTGGAAAATGCCCGACGTTTCGCCGACGTGGGAGCCGACGTCGCTGTGGTCATGCCACCGTTGATGTTTTTCAAGTATTCCGAACCCGAGATGACGGCCTATTTTCGCACGGTTGCCGACCAGAGCGTTCTTCCGGTGTTGATGTATAATCACATGCGGCTTTCCACGCCCGTTTACCCGGAAACCATCCGCAAACTGATGTCCCACCCCAATATTCTCGGCATGAAAGAAACGTGGCAGACCATCGACCGAACGCTCGCGATTCTCGAAATGACGCGGGACGAGGATTTTCTCTTCATTCAGGGACGGGAAGCGTTTGCGTTGGAATCGTTGCGGCACGGGGCGCAGGGGTTGATGGCGGCGTTGGGCAACGTGGCACCGGAGTATTACGTGCAGCTGTGGCATGCGTTTCGGGCGGGCGATGAGGTGAAGATTGCTTCCGTGAATGAGAAGCTCGACCAGCTTTGTGGGGTTTTTGATCTCATGCCGATGGAGGAATCGTTTTCGTATTTTGGTTATACGCTCAAGAAAATGATGCAGTATCGTGGCTGGAGTGACAACGCCAACAACCGCATCCCCGGTTTCGTTCCCGATCCGCGTTTTGAGGAACAATTATTCCGATTTCTGCGAGAAATTGATTTTCCAACCTGTTCGTTTTTTTGAGAGGAGTTCCGATGAAGAAAATTGCGTTCCTGATGTTTTCGCTGCTTGCGATTCCTGCTTTTTCGCAGACGCAGCCCCAGTATCCCGTCGTGAAAATCTGGGACGGTGCGGTACACAGCGCCTTCACCGATTTGATTGTTTTCAAGGGGAAGTTTTACTGCACGTTCCGGGAATCTTCCGTCGGGCATGTGCCGAGCCGCGAAACGGGCGTGGGCGACGGGGAGGTTCGGGTGCTTTGCAGCGCGGATGGCAAGACGTGGGAATCGGTCGCGTTGCTGAAAAAGGCGACGTACGACCTGCGGGATTCCAAACTTTCCGTCACGCCGGACGGTCGGCTCATGGTCGTCATGGGGGGGAGCGTTTACGAAAAACTCGATCTGAAAAAACGTCTGACGCAGGTCTCCTTTTCCGACACCGAAGGACGCAATTTTTCCGCGCCGCAGGATATCCAGATTGAGGAATCGGTACGGACGAATTTGGACTGGCTCTGGCGGGTCACGTGGCACAACGGGGTGGGATACGGCGTCGTGTATCAGCTGAAATCCCCGGACTGGGACGTCTACCTTTTGAAAACCACCGACGGTATCCATTACGAGAAAGTCGCGAAGCTGGACGTGCCGGGCCGACCGAACGAGTCCACGGTGCGATTCGCTCCGGATGGAGAGATGTTCATCCTGATGCGACGGGAGCTGCACCGGGAAAAGGGGATCAACAGTGCGTATCTGGGCAGAAGCAAGGCACCCTTCACCGCATGGACGTGGAATGCCGTGGGAGAACCGCTTGGCGGGCCGAATTTCCAATTTTTGCCGAATGGAAAAATCTTCGCCGGGGGCCGTGTCAAGGGAAAAACGGGTCTGGGATTCATCGACGAAAATGGCAAATTCCAGCTTTTCACCATCCTCCCCAGCGCCCGCGACAACAGTTATCCGGGTTTCGTCATTCAGGACGATACGCTTTGGGTTTCGTATTATTCGGGACATGAAGGTAAAACTTCCATTTATCTCACAAAGATTCCACTCGACGATCTGCAAAAATAATGAAACGCCCCTCCACGATGATTTGTTTCGCGACGATGCTCCTGGCGACCAGCCTGGCACTCCGCGCGGAATGGCAGATTCAGGAAGCGTCCCTTCCGCAGGCGGTCGCGCGACCGTTTTACGGAGTGTGGCCGGACGGAGCGTTTCCAGAAGAAACCCTCTACCTATTGGGTGGTTCGTTTTTCGCGAAATCTCCCAATGACGGAGGCGTGAAGGAATATTCCGACCAAATCGTCGCGGTACGTCTGGAGGTTGGGGGACGTGCGGTGGTCGAATCCCTGGGGAAAATGCCTGTTCGCATGGCGGAGGGGTTTTCCGTAGTCGTTCCAGCCAACGTGTCGCCCCACCTGCCCGCCGGACAAAACGGGCTGTTTTGTCTGGGAGGTCGCAATGCGGACGGAGAACATGCGGCGGCATTTCTGTTCTCCGTTACGCCTGATAAAAAAGCACGGTTTCAACCCCTTCCTTCCCTGCCGGTGGAGGGTTCCATGCTGGCGGGGGGACGGGTGAAAAGCATCGTTTATGTATTGGCGGGAAAGCACCTTTTTTCGCTCGACCTGAAGCAACGCACCCCCACGTGGCAGGAACGTGCCCGGTTTCCGGGAAAACCACGTCAGCAGGCCGCGTTCGCCGTGCAGGGGGGAAAAGACAAGCGGGACGGACTGTTTCTTTTCGGAGGGTTTTCAAAAGATACCGTGGAAAACGAAACGCTTTCCGACGCCTGGTATTACGATCCGGAAACGGACACCTGGTCGGAAATCGCTCCCATTCCGTCCGGTACGGTCGGGGCGGTCGCCGTTCCGTCCGGCTGTGAAAGTATCCTGTTTGTTGGTGGATACCCCAAAGAAAAATGGGACGCCACCCGCCGAAAAATCGCCGCGTTTCGCAACGCCAACGATGCCGCGGGGCTGGCCGAATACATGCGCACGCTGTACGCCGCACCGGTGGAACGTCTGGGCTGGAATCGAACGGTCACCGCGTACCACACCGTCCCCAACGCTTACGCCCAATTGCCCGGAGAACTTCCCCTTGCGACATGCGGCAGTGCCGTGGCGTTTCTCGGAAAAACGCTGGTCGTCGCGGGGGGTGAGGATGCGGGCGCACACCGCACGACCCAAATCCAAACCCGCTTCCTGGGCGTTCATCGGCATTTTGGCTGGCTGAATTGGACGGTGTTACTGCTTTATCTGGTGTCGCTTTTGCCCATCGGGTTTTACTTCATGCGTCGTTCCACACAAAGCTCCGACGACTATTTCAAAGGGGGCGGACGTATCCCCTGGTGGGTCAACGGACTTTCCATTTACGCGACCATGCTCAGCAGCCTGACGTTCATCGCCGTCCCCACCATGACTTACCTTGGCGATCTACGGTATTATCCCTTTTCTTTCATGATCCTGGTGACGGCGTTCATCGTCATTCATTTCTACATTCCGCATTTTCGCCGACGGAACCTCACCTGTGCCTACGAATACCTGGAACAACGGTTCAATCTGTTTACCCGGCTGTTCGCGTCCTGCGCCTTTATCTTCTACATGATCATGAAATCGGCCGTGGTGATGTACCTGCCGTCGCTGGTTCTCTCCATCGTGGGAGGAATCGACCTGACCCTTTCCATCCTGTTGGTCGGAAGCATTACGCTCGTTTTCTGCACGATCGGCGGTATGGAAGCGGTCGCCTGGGCCGATTTTTTGCAAGCGGTTATCCTGCTGGGCAGTGCGGTGCTGGTTCTGGTATTCCTGATTCATGGCAGCGGTGGTATCTCCGCAGCCACACAAAGCGCATGGAGCGCCGGAAAATTAAAGCTGCTCGACGTCTCATGGGATTGGTCCCAGCCGGTTTTGTGGGTCGCCCTTTTCGGCGGTCTGGCCCAACACCTGACTTCCTACACCTCCGACCAAACCATCATCCAACGTTACCTCACCATGACCAATACCCGCGATACCAATAACTCCATGCTGCTCAACGGATTTCTGAGTGTCCTTGGCGTCGTGCTGTTTTACTTTATTGGAACCGGTCTTTACACGTTTTATCATGCCCACCCCGCCGCATTCGACTGTATGCTTCCTGAAAACGACGCCGTGTTTCCCACGTTCATGGTTACACAACTCCCCCCCGGCCTGACAGGACTGCTTGTCGCCGCCGTGTTCGCCGCCACCATTTCGACCATTTCCGGAAATTTCAACTCGTCGGCCGCCGCGTTCGTGATGGACTTTTTCTGCCGCTTTACCCGGCATTCCAAAGAAAGCCGCGCGGCGGTTTACGCGTCCCTCATCGCCACGGCGACCACCGGATTGTTGGCCATTTTGCTCACGTTGTTTCTGGCCACACTCCCGGATCTGAAATCCCTGTTCGACCTGTTTCTGACCACCATTGGAGTGCTGACGGGCGGTCTTTGCGGGCTGTTTTTATTGGGCTTTTTTGTTCCTCGTGTTGGTTCTTTGGGAGCCATCGTCGGTCTGGTCTGTTCGTATGCCGTGAACATCGTCCTTCTGTTCGACACCGCGTTTGGAATCCCCCTTGCTCGAAAGCCCCACCCGCTGCTTTACGCGTTCCTTTCCCTGGGAACATTTCTTGTCGTGGGAATCTTGGTTTCGCTTCTGGTTCCCCGAAAAAACCGCCACGTTGAAAAATAATCCCACGAGAATCGCAAGACGCCCCAAGCCTGTCCGTGCAATCGCTACATTCCACTCAAACTGCCCGTTTTAAGTATTCTTGAAATCCAAGCGAAAATTTTCCGAAAAAAGAAGGAAGCGTGAAAAAGCAACCGGATCATACCGAATGAAATAGAAGGGTTTTGGACGTGCAATCTCGATTATCGGACAAGGGTTTCAGCGGTTATTCCGACGGAGAGGCCCGAAATTCCTTCCTGCGGGAACTTCACGGAGTCGGCAGCCTCCCCTCCGTACTGCGTCAATTTTATCAGGCCACCGGCTGGCGCCTGACCTATCATAATATTTATTCTCCCGAACATCCCTTTTCCTCGGATTCGGATTCTTCCCCCATGGAGGAGGCGATCGTCGTGGATCCTTCCAACATGCAATCGTTGCCAACCCCTTTGCCGCCTGATTTTGTGCGAAACATGGCCAACGCCGAGGAGGAGTGGATTCCCATCGAGGTGGAAGCCGAGTTATTTCCCGAAGCGTGGTGCAAGAACATCGTGATTGCGGGGAACCATGCCCATGTTCCGATCGCGTTTTTGCGGTTGTGGAAAAATCCGGAGGAAGACGGGGAGCCGGTGATTTTGTTTCCGGAAGCGCGTCGTGGGGCGGTGGCGATTAGCGACATGCTCACGGAGATGCAGCGGTTACGGGTTCGTTTCTGGGCACAGGAGATGGAAGTGGCGACGACGGTTCCCATTTGCAATCGTCGGCGAACGGCAAAACGGGGAACGTTTGCACAGCGTTTTCGTCAACTTCTGGAATACGCGCGGGAATTGCTCGACATGGAAGCGGTGGGGGTTTACCTGCTGAATACGCGTGGAAACATGCTGAAATTGCGGGCCAGCGTGGGGCTGACGCTCGACCGGCTTTCGGAAAAACCGCGTCCTTTAGAGCAGGCAGCTTCCGACATGATGGCGTTGCAGGGGGATATTATCGTTTTTGACGAGGCCAACCCGCAGGAAAAAACCGCCCCGCCGGAGAATTTCCGCACGGCGATCGGGGTTCCGCTGGTGACGGATCGTTCGCTTTTGGGGACCTGCTGGTTTTATTCCGGGCGGCAGCGGTTCGTGACGGATGCGGCGATCCAGCAGGCGGAGCTGTTGGCCGACCATATCGCGTTGGATTTGGAGCGGGAGGCGTTTTTCCGTCGTCACGAGCGGTCGTTGAGTTACCGGAACGAGATGGTCGCGGCGGCCCAGTTTCAGCAGAATCAGCTTCCCGTGCCGGCGGCGTGGGTGAAAGATGTGGATTTATTTGGCTGGACCAACCTGGCCCGATTCGTTCCCAAACTGGAAACCGACACGAAAACGGCGGCCAAAGAGGAATCGGTCAGCGGCGACTTTTTCGACTGGTTCCTCATGCCCAGCGGAAAAATGGTGGTGGCGGCAGGAGACGTTGGCTTTCAGGGATTGGCCGGAGCGGTGATCACATCGGCGGTCAAATCGGCATTGCGGAGCCACGCAGAATACGACCCACCGGTACTGGAGCTGATGCGGCGAACGCACGAAACGCTCTGGAAGCAGTCGGCGGGGGAACATCGCATTTCGCTTTTTTGCGGGATTCTGAGCCGCCAGCGGACGCGTCAGACGCTTCAGTTCGGAATGACGGGGAAGTTTCGTCTGCTGCACCTCAAAGAGGGGGGGCGTGTCGCCTCCATCGTACCGGATGCCAACCCCAGTTACAACGCGTTTTTAGGCGACGCTCCGGAATTTCATGGTTTTGAGGACATTCTTCACCTGGCGGCCGGGGAATCGCTGGTCGTGTACAACGACGGGCAGCCGCATGAGGAAACCACTGCCGAAAAACATGCCGAAATCGACCGGGAACTTGGCAACCTGCTTTCCCAGAAAAAGCGGCAATCCTCCAATCTGTTTGGCCTTTTGGTCAAAAACTTTTTCACACACCGACTTCCCGTGGACGACGGGATCGACCAATCCGTTCTCGTCATTCGTCACAGGGACTGACGGGGAATCCTTATTTTTAAAATCACGAAACGATGACGACAGCACAGGTTTTGGCATTTCTGCGGCAGTGTGCCGACATGACGACCCGTATCCAAAAGGATTTTATCACGCCGGCGACGTGGGAGAAAAAAGATAAATCCCCCGTTACGGTCGGCGATCTGGCGGTGCAGACGCTGGTGGCGGCCCGGCTTGCCGAACAAACTCCCGACGTGCCGCTGGTGGCGGAAGAATCGGTGGATGTGTTCCGCTCGGAGGATGGGCCGCGATTCCTGGAAATCGTGGCGAAATACGTCCAGCCCTATTTTACGGAAACGGTCACTTCGGAGAAGATACTGGCGTGGGTTTCTCGTGGAAAAAACGACGATTCGCTTGCCAACGCTTCCAAATTCTGGACGCTCGACCCCATCGACGGTACCAAAGGGTTCCTGCGAAAGGAACAGTACGCCACGGCACTGGCCCTGATTGAAAACGGCACCGTGACGCTCGGTTTTCTCGGTATGCCCAATCTGGCAGGTCTGGCGGGCGACGCTCCCGGCTGCCTGATGTATGCCCGGCGGGGGGAGGGAACGTGGTTAGGTTCACTCGACGCAAACGCCACGTTTCGGCAGGTACGCGTTTCGACGCATTCCGACGTCCGTGACGCGACCGTGCTGCGAAGTGTGGAGTCGGGCCACACGAACGTCAGCCAGATGGACATTCTGGTCGAGCGAATCGGCATCCCCAATCCTCCGGTGCGCATGGACAGTCAGGCAAAATACGCCGTGCTGGCGTCGGGCGGCAGCGATCTGATGTTTCGGCTTTTGCGTGCCGATCTGCGTGAGTACAAAGAAAAAATCTGGGATCAGGCGGCCGGTTCCATCCTGCTGGAAGAAGCGGGCGGACGCGTCACCGATCTGGACGGACGTCCGTTCGATTTCACGCAGGGAAGCTCGCTGAAAAAGAACCGCGGCGTTTGCGCTTCCAACGGCCTGCTTCACGACGTTGCACTGCGTGCCCTTCAAGAATGCGGCTGCTAACGTTCGGAAAACCCGAAATAATGGTTAATGGTTAATGGTTAATGGTTAATTATTTCGATTCCATCCTTTTTGTGG
>JAUNBJ010000028.1:8954-35443 GCA_030535245.1 Planctomycetia bacterium
CATTATTCCATTATTTCTCCTGCTATTGACAATTTAGCATAAAACGTTATATTAAATTCTTAAAGGCCTCTAACTATTCTTGAAATCCCTGGACGATACGTAATCCCATGTTTAATCGAATCATACAATTCTCGCTGAATAATCGGATTCTCATGCTGACGCTGGCCGTTTTTCTGATGGCTTATGGCGGATGGATGGCCATGCGACTGCCGGTGGAGGTGATTCCCGACCTGGGGCGTCCGCGGGTTACGGTCATTACCGAGTGTCCCGGCATGGCACCGGAGGAGGTGGAAACGCTGGTCACGCGGCCTTTGGAGATGTACCTGAACGGGGCGACGGGGATTCAGACGCTTCGCAGCCGTTCGCTTTCCGGGCTGTGCATTACGCAGGTGGAATTTGACTGGAGCATGGAGGCGTTGAAATGCCGGCAAATCGTCGATGAGCGGATTCAGCAGGCGATGGACATGCTTCCGGAGGAGATCACGCCACGCATGACGCCGGTGGTCTCGATGCTGGCACAATTGATGTTCCTGACGGTTTGGGACGAATCCGGCCAGTTGTCTCCCATGGAGTTACGCACGATTTCCGACTGGACGATCCGGAAGCAGCTTTTGGAACTGAGGGGGATTTCGGAAATTCTTGTCATTGGGGGGGACGTCAAACAGTATCAGGTTCTGGCCCGAATCGACGATTTGCAGCGGTACGGCGTGACGCTGACCGAACTTCAGGATGCCATTGCACGGAGCAATCGGAACGTGACCGGCGGGTTCCTCACGCGGCAGGGGCCGGACGAGATTCTGGTGCAAAGCGAAGGGCGGATTACGTCGCTGGACGATCTTAAAAAACTGGTGGTGAAGGGAACCGCCACGCCTCCGGTACTTTTGGAACAGGTGGCCGACGTGCAGCTGGCTCCGGCAGTCAAAGTGGGTTCGAGCGGAGCGTACGTGAAGAATCCCGACGGCAGTGTCCATGCCGGGCCGGCGGTGGTGCTGACGATTGAAAAGCAGCTTCACGCCGACACCCGAACGCTCTCGAAAGAGATTTTGGCCAAAACGGACGTGCTGCGTCGGGCGTTGCAGTCGCAGTATCCGGGGCTGAAAATCGAGCCGTTGTACCAGCAGCAGACGTTCATCAACCTGGCCGTGGCCAACGTGCTGGAAGCGTTGTGGATGGGGGCGGCGCTGGTGCTGGTGGTGTTGGTGTTGTTTTTGATGAACTTCCGCGTAACGTTCATCACGATCCTGGCCATGCCGCTTTCGGTGCTGATTTCGTGCGTGATTTTCGCACTGTTTGGGCTTTCCATCAACACCATGACACTCGGCGGGCTGGCGGTGGCAATCGGGGAGCTGGTGGACGACGCAATCGTCGATGTGGAAAATATCTTTCGTCGGTTACGCGAAAATTACCGCCTCCCCGAAGCGGAGCAGAAGCATGCCTTGCGTGTGGTTTTTGAGGCGAGCCGCGAGATTCGCAACTCCGTCGTCAATGGTACAGTGATCGTCGTGCTGGTATTCTTCCCGATTTTCTTCCTCCCCGGCATGGAAGGGAGACTGTTTGCCCCGTTGGGAATCGCGTATGTGGTTTCGATCCTGTCGTCGCTGGTCGTTTCGCTGACCGTGACGCCCGTGCTGGCCTATTATCTGCTTCCCGCCAAGGCCCGCAAATTCCGTGAACATGAGGGAATGTTGCTCCGCTTCTCCCAATGGTCGGCGGAACGGGCCATCCGGCTGAGCCTGGCGTTTCCCAAAACGATCCTGCTTTTCGCCCTGCTGGTGACGCTCTATTTTGGCTGGCGTTTTACCGCCATGGAACGCGACTTTGTGCCGCCGTTCAACGAGGGAGCGCCGCAGGTGAACGTCACGCTGGAGCCGGGAAAATCGTTGGCGACCAGCGAACAGTACGGCGAGAAAATCGCGCTTCAGCTTTTGAATATTCCCGAAGTCACGTCCGTCGTCCGCAAGACGGGCCGCGCCGAGCTGGACGAACATGCCGTGCCGGTCAATTCTTCCGAGATGCTCTGCACCCTCGACCTGAATGCGAAACGCAACATCCGCGGGATTTTTGCCGACATTGACAAAATCATCGCTCCGGAAAATATTCCGGGGGCGGCAGGGTTTTACGACCAGCCGCTGCAACATGTCATTTCCACGCTCCGTACCGGAACGCGGTCGCAGATCGCGATCAAACTGCGAGGAAACAACCCCGTACTGCTCCGGAAACGTGCGTACGAGGTTCAGCATCTGCTTTCCGGCATTCCGGGAATCGGTGCGCTGCGTATGGATCCGATCCAGATCGACATTCCCCAGGTCAAAATCCGTCTTAACCGCGACGCGTTGGCCCTGTGCGGGCTGACGCCGGAAGATGTCAACCAGACGATCGAAATCGCCATGCGCGGCATGGTGGCCACGCAGGTGCTGGAAGATTTGAAAACGTTCGACGTGCTGCTGCGGTTGAACGAATCGTGTCGTGAGGATTTGACGCAACTGTCGCGTCTGCCGATTCCGTTGCCCAACGGCGCGACCGTGCCGCTTTCCTCCGTGGCCGAGTTGGATTCCACCGCCTTCGGCCCCGCCAGTATCAATCATGAAGGGGGCCGCACCCAGATTACCCTACAGGCCAACCCCTCCCGAAACGCAATGGAGGTGAAAAAAGATATCGACGCCGCACTGGCCCCCCATTGGAACGAACTGACCACCGACGATGTGACACTGGAACTGACCGGACTTTTCCAGAGCGAACAGGAATCCACGCGGCGGCTGGTGCTTTTGTCGCTGTTTTCGCTTGCCGCCATTTTCGTGGTGCTGTATCGCATGTTCCGCTCGGCCAACATCGCGGCACAAATCATGGCGTCGCTCCCCCTGGCCCTGGTCGGAGCCGTCATCGCCATGCTCCTGACCGGACAAAACCGCTCGATTCCCAACCTCGTCGGGATGATTTCCCTCTGCGGAATCGCTTCCCGAAACGGAATCTTGCTGATCGACCATTATTTCCACCTCATGCGGTTCGAGGGACATGCGTTTTCCAGGGAACTGCTCGTAAAAGCGGGACGCGACCGCGTTGCTCCGGTGCTGATGACGGCACTGACCTCGACGCTCGGCCTGATTCCACTGACGCTCTCCCCCGACACCCCCGGTCGCGAAATTTTGTACCCCATCGCCACCGTCGTGGTGGGAGGGCTGATTACGTCCACGCTCATGGAATTTTTCGTCCGGCCCGCCCTGTTCTGGGTCTGTACGCACCGCACCGTCAAGAAACTGCTTGAAAAAGAGGACTCCGTAGAAACGTTGTAATCATGCCCGCACCCCAAAACCGCACCCTGACCCTTTCCGACGATGAACGTCGCCGTTACGCCCCTTCCCTGGCCCACCTGCGTGCCCTGGCGACGGTGGAATCGCTGACCGATGCCGTGGTTTGCCAGGATTTTTTCGACACGGCAGCATTCCTCCCCCACGCGTTTGTCGATTTGCTGATTTTGGATCCGCCGTATAATTTAACGAAGGAATACGGCAAAGCGAAATTCGCGGCGCGAAATGCGGAAGCCTACACGCAATGGTTCACCGCACTTGTCGAAAAAACGCTCCCGACGCTCAAAAAAACGGCGACGGTGTACGTTTGCAGCGATTGGAAAACCTCGACGGTGATCTATCCGGTGCTGGAACGTTCCTTCAAGGTTCGGAACCGAATTACATGGGAACGCGAAAAGGGCCGCGGCGCGAAAACCAACTGGAAAAACAACACCGAGGATATCTGGTTCTGTACCATGTCGGACGATTATTTCTTCGATGTGGAGGCGGTGAAAATCCTCAAACGAGTCCTTGCACCGTACCACAAACCCGACGGAAGCCCAAAGGACTGGAAAAAATCCAAGGATGGAAACTTCCGCCGGACCTGCCCCTCCAATCTCTGGACCGACCTGACCGTTCCGTTTTGGTCGATGCGGGAAAACACCCCTCACCCCACGCAAAAACCTGAAAAACTGCTCGCCAAACTGATTCTGGCAAGCACCCGCGAAGGGGATTTCGTGTTCGACCCTATGGCCGGCAGCGGAACGACCGGCGTCGTGGCTCGTAAACTTCACCGCCACTTTACTCTTGTAGAACGGGAAACCGAATATTGCATGTTCGCCCTGAAACGCCTGGAACATGCCGTCGCCAACCCCTCCATCCAAGGCTACGAAAATGGCATCTTCCGAGAACGAAACTCCGTAATAATTGATTAATGGTTAATGGTTAATTATTTCCATTCAACCCTTTTGGGTGGAAGTGCACAATCTTCTTACTACTCAGAAAACGGCCCGAACAAAAGTCATTAACCATTGACCATTGACCATTGACCATTAACCATTACATCGTGGCTACAACCCCTCATTAAGCGGCAGGCTGGCGTACTCTACTTCCGATTCGGGCGGTAAAATCGATACGGGGACGTCGCCGCTTTTCAACTGCCGCATTTCGCGATGGTAGAACAGGTACGTCAGGAAAAATGCCAGCGTGTCGGAAATGGTAAACGAACACCAGATTCCCAAGAGTTTGTCCACCTTCCAGTACGCCAGCAGCGTCGGTAAAAGCAACAAAAGCGGGATCAGGAAGAACACCTGCCGCGTCAGGCTGAGAAAAATAGCCAGCCGGGGTTTGCCGACCGCCTGAAAATAGTGTGCGCTGATCACCTGAAACCCCAGAAACCCCATCATTGCCAAGCTCCAACGGACGGCGGAGGGGGCGATTTTTTCCATGTCCGGGGTCAACGCGGTAAACATCCATACCAGCTCGTTCGGGAACGCCAGCACCGGCACGGTAATCAGCACGCACCAGATGGTGGCGACGAAGATGGAGAGATTTACCGTTTTCCGAACTCGATCAAACTGGCGGGCACCGTAATTGTACCCAAGGATCGGCTGCGTTCCCTGATACAGCCCCAGCACGACCAGAAACACGACCGTGACCGTGCGGTAAATGATGCCCCAGACCGCCAGTGCCGGTTTATCGCCGTAATACGCCAGTTGCGACATCAGCACCATCCCCTGCACGCTGCCCGCCACCTGCGTCAGGAACGGAGCCAGCCCCACCAACAAAATCGGCCGACACACTTCCCAATCCAACCGAAAGTTCTGGAACCGCAGCTTCAGCAAACTGTGTCGGCTCGCGAAAAACAGCAGCACCCAAACCGCCGTGACCGTCTGCGAAAGCACCGTCGCCCACGCGCTGCCCGCCACGCCCCAGCCCAAAGCACCCACGAAAATCGGGTTCAAAATCGTGTTGAGCAACGCCCCGATCAAAAGCGTGTACATCGCCACATGCGGATTCCCCTGCACGCGAATGATGTTGTTCAGCCCCAAGGTGACTGGTGCCAGGAAACCGAATGAAATCGTGATGTACAGGAACAGCCGGGCCATTTCGCGAATCCGTTCCTCGTTGCACGACGTCTGCTGGATGAACAGGTCGCCCCCAAACAGCAGCGACACGATCATCACCGCCGACGAGATCAGAAGCATCACAAACGCGTTGCCGAGCGTTTTTTCCGCATCCGCCAACCGCCGCTGCCCCAGCAAAAGGGAAGTACACACGCACGCCCCCACCCCAACCAAAAGTCCAAAACCGTTGGAAAGAATCGTGATGGGAAGTACCAGCGTCACCGCCGCCAGCCCCTCCTGCCCGACAAAATGCCCGACGACCGCCGCATCCACCATGATGTAGAGAATCTGCACAACCATCCCCACCACCGCCGGAAGCGAATATTTCCAAAGCAGTCGGGGAATGGATTCCGTACCGAGTTCCAGCGAATTGTCCATGATTTCTCTCTACGGGCGGGTGAACGCTTTCGTGTCGGTGGGGATGTCCGGCGGCACGGGAATCGTCACCAGTCCCAGCGCCGCCCACTGCATGCCACGAACGAACGGCGCCAAAAACGCCACGCTCCGGCACTGCGTCCCCGCATGGCCATACGTCATTACCAGCACGCGTCCCTTGCCGTAATGCACCGTCCACAACACAGGCCAACCCTCCACCTGCTCCAATACCGTGACCCCCTCCGCCTGCCCGCGAAGTTTCGTGTAAAGCTCGTCCGTCTTATGCTTCATCAACGGAGGAAACCCCTTGGTAATCGGATGGTTCGCGTCGCAAATTCCGATCCCATAATCCCTGCCTGGAAGCACCTCCCCCGCCGGGCCAGGCTCGTTTTGCGGAACCAGTTTCCCTTCCTGCCACATCCAGTACGGCCCTGAAGTTTCGTTGCGACCCTTCCAGCCGCTCATCCCTATCATGCGGAGATACTCCCCCCAATCGGGAAAGGCACTGATCGCCGCGTGGTACACCACCAGCCCCCCGCCTTGCGCAACGTAACGCAGCAAATCCTCCCGCACACTCTCCGGCCACGTTTCCCCACTGTAATTCAACAGCGTGACATCGTACGCCGAAAAGTCCGGACGGAATTTTTCCCAACGCTTCCCCGCCTCCGGAGCCGTCACGACCTGAACCTCGAACAGCCCTGTCTCCTCCAGACTCCGTTTCAAAACCGGCGTCGTCTCCCGCCAGTTGTGCGTCCCCTGACCATCCACCAGCAGCACCGTAATGTACGATTCGTCCGCTTTCCCCGAAGTAATCTCCTCCGCGGCAGGCTGGGGGGGCAACGTCTGGGCAAACGACGCGACCGTCACGCAAAAAATGAGAAAAAGCGGGATTAGACGCATGATTTCTTCCTTTCCAAACCCCCATTGTAGCATATTTCCCCCCGAACGTGTAGGGAGGCAGATTCCTGGATGCAAGCCTCAGTGCCTGCAAATTTAGTGGGGGGGACGTTAGCGTCGGCCTTTAGGCCGTTCGGATGGATTTTTCGTCGTGCATGGCAATAAAAATCCATCGTCGCTTTGAACCGCGCAAACGGTCCCAAGGCCGACGCGAACCTTGCATGTTTCTGCAAGCATATCGACTTGTCGCATTTTACCTGATTTACTGGCTGGACAACGCACGAGGTTCTATTTTATCCCGTTGGGCAGGCGATTAACCCGTTCCATATCCGGGCAGGCGTATGCGGAATCCTTTTCCGGATGCAATGCGTCGAGCGGCCCAGGACGCGGAATCACCGGGGCGGAATGGATTCGCGGCTTCACGGGCAACCAATCCACGCCGGTGAATACCGGATCGTCCATTTCCCGCAACTCCTCACTTCCGTAGTACGGGCACATGGCGTCCACCCACAAAATCACACGAAGCAGATCGTCGCCGGAGACTTTCACGTCATGATGTTTGCCGTTTGCCATCCGCTCCACCAGGCGGCTTTTATACGACAGTTTGGTCATGGGCGGTACGGTCAGGTACGCTTTCGGGTCGCTGATTCCGTAGCCCTCCACCAGAATCGTATCGGCCCAACCGAATCCCGGCGGCGGGTTGTCCGGTGCGACATACGGGCGGCCCCAGGTCGGCTTTCCGGTGAGCGTCACGTACGGTTCGTCAAAGAACAGGAACCCTTTTCGCCGCGTCATGTTCAGCGCCTTAAACGCATCGGATTCGGGGTTCTGGTGGCATTTTCCGCAATATTTATCCAATACCGGCTGCACGTAGCGACCGTAGCTGACGGAAATATCGCTCCACCCCACCGGCGTGATTTTCGACGGGGCGCGGTGCATGGCTTTCCCTACCGGAGCCAGGTTGGGCGACACGATCTGCGATTCGTGGCACCCCAGACAGCCGCGGACTTCGCCCGGCATGACGCCCGTAAACGAACGCATGGTCTGGAGTGCGCGGTGGTTTTCGTCCAGAAGCTGGAAGTGCAACGCGACGCCCGACGGGGCCTCGAAATTCACCGAACCGTCGTCCTCGACCGGCACGGTGCCGAGAATCCGTTTCACGCCGTCGGATTGCACCATGCTGGTCGCAGGCCCCATCGTAGCGTAGGGGCGGCGATCCCACATGGTGTAGGTTTTCGACTCCATCGACCAGACACGCAGGAATTTGGCTTTTCCCTTCAGTTCCGGCGGGGCGTTGTCATACACGTTGTTACTGTAGATGATTCCGGTGGCGGGGTGTTCCCGGGTGGCGAACGTCGGCCATTCGGTCTGATCCTGCCGCACCGGAGGGACAGGACGCGCCCGCAGCGGGATGGCGTGGAAAATATTAAACGCTCCCTCGTAAATCAGTTCCCGGTTCCCTTCCATATCCATCAGTAAAAGGACGAATTTGTCGCCACGTTGGGCCGACACGAGAAAATCCCGGTCGGAAATCGGATACGGACAGGAGTATTGCGTGTAATCGCCGCTGGTATGATAATCTTCCGACGCGGGCCGTTCGTCCGGGCCGTTGCCCACTTCCGCCCACGGCACTTCCTGGGTGACTTTGGTCAGGCCGTCGGGGTAATTCAGTCCCTTGCCCGGATCGATGATTCCGATACTGCCGTGGAACCACTGGTGATGGCCGCTTCCGGTGAAGATCACGCGGTCGCCTCCGGGCAGGGGTCGGGCGTCTTTGAGCAGATCGGGCCAAACGCTCTGATTTCCCCAGAACGTCTGCACCTGCGTGCCATCGGGGTTCATGGTCCAGAGGCTCTGGCAGCGCCACAACGGTTTGTCGGTGTATTCCCATCGCGTGTAGATCACCCGCCCGTCGTTCATCACGCACGGCGTGTATTCGCACTCCATGTTGCGGGAAAGGAGGTAGATTCCGTCCTCCTTGCCGCCATGGAGTTTCATGCGTGCCATAACGAAAGCATTCGACGAAACGACGCACCGTACGTAGGTGTGGGCACGTCCGGTCAGGAAAATCACGTTCTCGCCATCCGGCAGATAAACCGGGTCGAGGTCGTCGAACGGGCCGTCGGTCAACTGCCGCAACCCCGTACCGTCGGCGTTCATTTCGTACAGGTGGAACGCTTTTTCGTTGTACGGCTTGAAGCAGAACAGTATCCGCTTGCCGTCGTACGAAACGTCCGGACGCCAAAACGAGCCGGAAAAATACGCGTCGTCGGGCATCAGTTTTTTCTGCTTGCCCGCCGGGGAAAGTCCGGTCAGCGTCATGAGCCGCCCGCCCGGTACCGCCTTGGTACCCACGCGATGGTGGTTTTCGTGCTGCCATTCGGAACCTTCCGGATAGGGGGCGTCGATGTAAAGAACCGTGTCAAAATCCAGGGCCGGATTGGAAAAGAAGATTTCCCGCTTCACCCCCCGCACGGCCAGGTAGGTCGGACGTATTTCGTCCTGCTCGGCCCGGTCGATGACCGCTTCCAGTTCGTCCAGTTTTTTCAATTGCGCGGAAAAATCGACGCCACGAATCCGCTTCGCCAGCTTTCGTGCGTAGCCAATTTCATTTTTCACCGCGTCGATGGTCGGATTGTCGCCACACTGGAAAAGCCATTCCGCTTCCAGCTTTTGCGTCGCTTCGTCCGCCGTCAAATCTTTCACCTCCGGCGTAAACGGGGGATGAAACGGCGCAACCGCTTCCCGATGGAGCGGACGAGGATCGTACTGCGTGTTCAAAAAATCGAGCAGATCGAACAGTTGCTCCACCGTCGCATGTTCCAGATCGCACTTCGCAACGATTTCCTTCCGCTTGGCCCACGTCGCTTTTTCTTCCGCCGAGCACTTCGCCCACTGGGACGGCGTTCGAGGTTCGTACTCCAGCACCATCCCCATCACCTCACGCACCTGATTTCGCAATGCTACAAGGTCGAATGTCCCGCCGTTTTGGAGGTATTCCTTCCGAATGTCCTTTGCCGACAGGGCACGATCATAGACGCGAACCTCGTCGAGCTGCCCGTCGAACCACTCGGAAAAACCGCCCTGGGAACCCAGAAACACCGGTGCCGGCCCACCATATTTCCAGTCCTTCCCCATCCGACGCGACGCGATTTCCTGCCCGTCAAGCCAAACCCGAAACGTCTGGCCGTCGTACGTTCCGCAGACGAAATGCCACTGGCCGTTTTTCAGAAAATCGGGGTCTGTCATGGCTTGAAGTTCACCGTATTTTCCATCCGTATTCAGCCCCATGGAGAGCACTTTCCCCTCCTTTTGAAAAGAAAAAAGCAGACGTTGGTCGCCATCCTCTTTTCGGAGGATTTCATTGAGAGACCCCCAGGATTTCGGCTTCACCCAGGCCGTGAACGATACCTGCTTCATCCCTTCGGGGAGTTGCGTCGCGGGGATGGAAATTTGGAATTTTCCCGACAGCTCCGCACCGTTTCCCGAAACCCCCGGCACGATTTTTATCCCCTCGGGCGCAGGGTCAAACGACCACTGCAACACCGGTTCCTGAGCCGCAAACGCGGTCGCGCACATCATCAACGAGAGAATAAAAAATCGCATGGCAGGTTCCTTTCAGGTATTTTGTTCACACTGATTTCAGAGACGTTCAATGTATTTATTATAAAGGTTTTGCTTCCATAGTCAATACGACCCCATGAGAACGGGATAATATTTCATGGGGGAAACATTGACGCCAGCCCCAGAGGAACGGAGATTCGAATTGACGCAAATCGTCACTATTTTGACGTTACGCGTCAATTGACAAACCGGGGGGAGGGGGGTATGATGGGGGTATGAATACAAAAAAACAGACACCGCTGCGTATCCTTCTGCTTATGGGAACGTCGTATGGCTACGGACGCCAGCTGATCGATGGGGTGACGCAATACCTTTACGAGGAGGGGCATCGTGCCGATTTCGAGTTTCGCGGCTACGGCGAGTCGGTTCCCCGGTGGATGGAGCAGTGGAAAGGGGATGGTATTTTGCTGCGAAATAGCGATCCCTCGACGTTGAGCATGGTAAAGCGGAAACGGGTTCCCTGCGTGACGCTCAGTTGTCTGGATCGTCCGTCCGATTTGACGGTGGACGAAGCGACGGTGGCACGGATGGTGCTCGACCATTTTGAGGAGCGGGGATTGCGGCACTTCGCGTATTTTGCCCAGTGCGATTTACTCTGGACGCGGGAGCGGCGCGACGCGCTGGTGGACGAGGCGACAAGGCGGGGGCGGGATTGCTCGGTGTTTGTACGTCCGGTTCCTGAAACGACGCCACTTTGCGGTTGGGAAGGAAGCGAGCGAAACGCGTTGATTCGCTGGCTTCGTGCGTTGCCGAAACCGTGTGGTCTTTTGGCGGCACACGACCCACACGCGGCGGTGATTCTGGATTTGTGTCGTGAGGAAAACATTGCGGTTCCCCACGAGATTGCCGTGATGGGCACCAGCAACGAAGAATGGTTTTGTCGGATGCAGAACCCGCCCCTTTCCAGCGTGATTCAGGATGGTCGTGCGATTGGATGGCGGGCGGCGCAGATTTTATGCGATAAAATCCTCGGTCGAAAAATTCCCCGTTTGCCGTTGCTGCTTCCTCCGGTGGGGATACAAAAACGTCCATCCACCGACCTGATTGCCATTGAGGACGAGGACATGATTCGTGCCAAGCAGCTCGTTCGAGACCACGCGGCAAAGGGGCTGACCGTTCAGGAGATTCAGGAAACGGTTTTGCTATCCCGTCGAACGTTGGAGCGGAAATATAAAAAGACGTTCGGGCGTACCATCGGCGAAGACATTTTGGCAATGCGGATGGAGGCGGCAAAGGAGATGCTTCGGGAGACCGACCTTCCGGCCAGCGCGATTGCGGCCCGGCTGAATTTTACGTCCGACACCAATTTTTACCACATATTCCGCCGTCAGACGGGATTGTCCCCGAAAGCGTACCGTGCCGCCAGTCGTTAAATCGTTCGCGGCCCTGTTACAATGAAAAACGTAAGGATTTTCAGGAGTTTCCCATGAGAATACCCCCCCGATGGCTTTTATGCCTTTTGCTGTTTGGAGCGACGACGCTCTGTTTTCTGGATCGGCAGGTGCTGTCGGTGCTGTCGCCGGAAATCTGCCAGGAATTTCAGATGACAGAGCAGGATTATTCGTATGTGACGAACGGTTTTTTGATCTCCTACGCGTTGATGTTTTTTCTCGGCGGGGTGCTGATCGACCTGTTGGGTACGCGGTGGGGATTGGGCATTTCGGTATTGATCTGGACGATTGCCAGCGCCCTGCACGCCGTTATTCGGACGCCGTTTCAGATGGGGGCGGCGCGGTTTTTGCTGGGGGCGGGCGAGGGGGGCTGTTTCCCCGGAGCGGCGAAAGCGGCGGCGGAGTGGTTCCCACAAAAGGAGCGGGCGCTGGCCACCGGAATTGCGATTGGCGGGGCGAGTTTGGGGGGACTGATTGCGCCCCCTTTGACGCTGTACCTGCACGGGTATTTTGGCTGGCGTGGGGCGTTCGTGGCGACGGGGCTGTTCGGGCTGGCGTGGTGCCTTTTGTGGTTCGCGTTCTATCACTGGGCGGGGCGACCGACGCTCGAAACCACGTCGCCGGAAGCGAAAAAAGAGGCGGAAGAATCCCCGCAGACGTTTTCATGGCGGGCGGTGTTGGGGCTGTCGTTGGGGCGGTTTTTGTTTGATCCGGTCTTTTATTTTTACATGTTCTGGATTCCCAAATACCTGAAACAGGACTGCGGCGCGACGCCGGAGATTATCGCACTTACGGGGATCCCCTTTTTGGCGATGGGGGTAACGAACATCATCGGCGGTGTGGCGTCGGATTTTCTGGTGCGGCGTGGGGTTCCGGTGCTTTCGGCCCGCAAGTGGGTGATGATGGCGGCGGCGGGGATTACGCTGGCGTCGGCGTTTGTGCCGTTATTCAAGGGGAACGCGTATGTAGCGATATTTTTAATGTCCATGCTGATGTTTGGGCATGGGTTCTGGATTACCAATTTTGTGGCGATTGTGAGCGATCATTTTCCGAAGAATCGTGTCGCCACGGTCATGGGTATTTCCGGGCTGGTGGGTACGATTGGAGGGTTGTTGGGCAACACGGCGATTGGCTGGGTGGCGGACAACGTATCCTTCGTACCGGTCTGGATCGTGTCGGGACTGCTGTACCCGGCGGCGTTTGGAGTCATTTTGCTGACGATTAGAAAAGGTAGGAAAGGAACGTATCATGAAAATAGAGCGTAGAAAACCGCTTGTATCGCGGATTGGGGTGTTCGGAGTCGGGCATCGAAATTATTGGGCGCAGTTTCCGGGGCTTCTGGAGGAGCTGGAGGAAAAGCTGGAATATTTCTGCGGCCGTGTGGAAAAAGAGGGGGCGGAGGTCGTCCGATTCGGAATGATCGACGACGCGATGAAGGCGGCGGAAGCGGTTCCGAAAATGCGTGCGGCGAATCTCGACCTGCTGTTTTGCGACATGGTGACGTATGCGTCGTCGGCGACGATCGGGCGGATTTTTTCGCAGGTGGACGTGCCGATCGTGTTGGTGGCATTGCAACCGTTGCGGGCGATGGACTACGCGCACGCTTCGACGTACGTGCAGCTTTGCAACGACGATTTCTGTGCCGTTCCGGAGTTTTTGGGCGTCGCTTCACGGATGGGGCGAAAGGTTCACGATGTGATTCTCGGCACGCTCCACGACGACCCCGACGCGGAAAAGAAGATTTCGCAATGGTGCTCGATTGCGAACGTCCTGCACGATTTGAAAACGGCACGCATCGGTCACATGGGGCATGTTCTGGAGGCGATGCTGGACATGCACACCGATCCCACGGCCCTGTCGCGAACGTTCGGCATCCACGTGGTGCAGTGCGAGCCGGAGGATATCGAGCGTTTTTACGAGGAAAAGGATTCCGACGAAATCGACGCGAAAAAGCGGCAGATTCTGGAATTTTTCGACACACCCGACCCGGTGAGCGACCCGCTGACGACGAAGCTGACGGACGACGACCTGCACGTCGCGGCCAGGGTGGCGGTGGCGTTGGAAAAATTCATCGACGCCAAAAAACTCGACGGGCTGGCATATTATTACGAGGGAACCGAGGGGACGGCCAAACGCGAGGTCATGACGAATCTGATTGTCGGCAATTCGCTGCTCACGGCGGCGGGGTTCCCGATGTGCGGGGAGTTCGACATCAAGACGTGTCTGGCCATGCTGATTTTCGACCGGCTTGGAATCGGCGGCAGTTTCGCGGAATTTCATCCGCTGGACTTCGAGCGGAACACCATCCTGGTGGGGCACGACGGCCCGCATCATCT
Source organism: Planctomycetia bacterium (assembly GCA_030535245.1). Lineage (GTDB taxonomy): Bacteria > Planctomycetota > Planctomycetia > Pirellulales > Thermoguttaceae > RGIG3701. The sequence goes on from JAUNBJ010000028.1 coordinate 22,988, forward strand.
GAATATCGCCGACGGCAAGCCGGTGATTCGGAGTTTGAAAAAATACCACGGCAAGCCGGGCAGGGGGGCGAGCGTGGAATTTAAAATCAAAGTTGGCCCGATCACGATGTTGAGCATCGGCGTGAAGGAGGATGGCGGGTTTCGGTTTGTGTTGGCGGAGGGGGAATCGAAAGACGGCCCCATTCCGCCGACCGGTAACACGAACACGCATGGGTTTTTCGGCGACGATTTGCGGGGGTTCCTGCTTCGTTGGGTAATGGCTGGGCCGACGCACCATTTCGCGTTGGGGATTGGGCATCATGCCGAGGCAATCGAAAAGATTGCGGATATTTTGGGCATCGAGTGCGTTCGTGTAAAATAAATATTCATAATAGTGAACTTCGTGACAGAACACTGAGAGAAAGGAAAACGATGAAAAAAATAGTCTGTGGGATGTTGTCGCTGGCTCTGTGCATAAGTGCGTGGGGAGGCGAAGTGGGAGAGGTGGTAAAGGACATTGTGTATTGTGCCGAGGCGAAGGAGCGTGGCGTTGGGGATCTCTATCTGCCGAAGAACGTTTCGGAGAAAACGCCGATGGCGCTGTGCATTCATGGCGGCGGCTGGAGTGCGATGGATCGTTCCGGGTTGGCGGGGGTCGCGGAGTTTTTGTGTGAGAACGGGTTTGCCGTGTTCAACATCAACTACCGCCTGACCGGTTCCGGGCCGTGGCCGTTGTGTGGGGACGACTGCCTGAAGGCGGGGGATTTCCTGCTGAACGCGCCAGAGGTGGACAAGCTGGCGAAAATCGACCGATCGAAAGTTTTCGTGATTGGTGCATCGGCGGGGGGGCATTTGGCGCTGATGACCGGTTTGCGTTTGCCGGCGGAGCGTGTATCGGGGATCGTGTCGATTTCGGGGATTGCGGATTTGGAGGCCGATCGTTTGGCTCATCCGGGGCGTTATGTGCCGTTTTTGGGCAAAGAACCGTCGGAAGCGTTGTGGAAAGATGCGTCGCCGATGTCGTACATTCGCAAGAATCAACCGCCGATTTTGTTGACGCACACGATCTACGACCAGGTGGTTCCGTTCGCGTCGGCGAAGCGATTTTTCGATAAGAGCCGCGAGGTGGGAGCGAATATCGCGTGGTATGTTTACGACCGCCGGGACGACGGGCATTGCATTTGGGTTCCGGGCAGTTCCCCGCATCGGCTGCATTCCGACCTGGAGGCGGCGATTTTGAATTTTTATCGGGGTTTGAACGCGCCGTATGCCGTGCCGGAACCGAAGCCGGTAAAAAGTGCGATCGAACTTTCGGCGTTTTACTATCCCGGTACCGAGCAGATGGCGGAGTGGGAAATGGTGAAGGACACGTACCCGCACATCAAGCCGCTTTTGGGATGGTACGACGAGGGGAATCCGGAGGTAGTCGACTGGCAGATCAAGTGGGCGGTGGAGCATGGCATTTCCAGCTTCTTTGTCGATTGGTACTGGAACCGTGGCGAGCAGCGGCTGGATCACTGGGTGAAGGGATTTTATCAGGCGAAGTACCGTTCGTACCTGAAGTGGGCGGTGATGTGGGCGAACCACAACGAGCCGGGGGCGCACGACGAGGCGGACATGCGAGAAGTGACGCGGTTCTGGATCGCGAATTATTTCAAGACGCCGGAATATTACACCAGGGAGGGAAAACCGGTCGTGCTGCTCTGGACGGTGAACAACATCGAGGCGGACATGGGATTGGAAAAGGCGTTGGCCGTCAGCCGCGAGGAGGCGGTGAAAGCGGGGCTGCCGGGGATTTATTTCATCGTGGTGAATTACCGTCCGGAACAGTTGGAATGGTTGAAACGCGTTGGAGTTAACGAAACGACCGAGTACCACAACGCCGGAATTGCGTGGTGGCAGTGCGACAAACGGAAACCGGGCGACACGTCGCAGCATTATGATTTTGACGTTTTGGTCGATGTGATGGAAAAAAGGATGGCGTCGCGTCAGAAGTTGAACGTGCTTCCGCACATCGCGTCGTTGCCGACCGGGTGGGACGACACGCCGCGTTCGTATCAGAAAGCACGTGTGATTTATGGCAAAACCCCGGAGAAATTCCGCCGGGCGTGCGAGACGGCCCGTGCGTTTTGCGAGAAGAACGGCGTCCGGCATCTGGTCCTTTCGCCGCTGAACGAGTGGCAGGAAGGGTCGTACATCGAGCCAAACGCGGAGTTTGGTTTCACCCTGTACGACGTGCTGCGAGACGTGTTCTGCGAGAAGCCCGCCGAAGGATTTCCAGAGAACGTCGCGCCGAAGCCGGAAGATGTCGCGCGATACTCCTTCCCGCCGCTTTATGTGGGAGGGGAATACACGTGGGTGTTTGACGGCGACACGGAAAAGGGATGGTATCGCCAACCGTACGGTGCGGGGCTGATTCGGGCGGGAAACGGTTCGCTGAAACTGGTTCGCACGGGGGCCAACCGTACCGCCATGCAGGTGAAATTTTTGCCTTTCCCGGCCGAGAAATACACCCAGCTGAAAGTGCGGATGAAAGTCACGCCGTTGAAGCGGGACGATCTCGAAATGGCCAAAATCCGCTGGTCGCGTACCGATTCGCCGATTTTCGACGAGCATTGCGTGGTTCGGGAAATACAGTCCCAGAAGATTCCGATTTTGGCCGACGGGGAGTTCCATGAATACGTTTTCCAGCTGAACGACGACGCCGAGTGGAAGGGGGAAATCAACGCGATCTGGTTCGACCCGTGCAACCGCACACATGCCAAAGTAGAAATTGAGTGGATCCAATTCCAATAATTTTAAAGATTTTAATTTTGAACAGGGAGCCTGTCATGAAAAAATGGTTTTGCATTTGGACGCTGTTTTTGTCCAGCCTGGCGTATGGTCAGGAAATTTCATTCAACGCCCTGCAATCGCCGCCGATGGAGGCGAAACCGTGGTGTTATTACTGGATTCTGAAGGGGAACATCACCCCCGACCAGATCACCCGCGACCTGGAGGCGATGGCCGACAAGGGGTTCGGCGGGATTTTGCTGTTCGACTCGCGGTATTACTACGATGAGTTCGATTCCAAAGAACATGTCCCGGTGCCGCTGCATATCAAGCATATTTTCATGTCGGAAAGCTGGCAGGCGTTGATCCTGCACCTGCTGCGGGAGGCGGACCGGCTGGGCATGAAGGTGAGTCTGAATATCTCCGATTCGGGCGGTATGCTTCGTGGGCCGTGGGATATGCGGGAATGGGGGCCGAAGGAGCTGGTCTGGACAGAAGAAAACGTCAACGGGCCGAAGGAGGTGACGATCACGCTGCCGAAAGCTCCGGACGATTTCGCGTTTTATTCCGACACGAATCTGGTGGCGGTTCGCCTGAAAACGGGGGCGGTGAAAGACCGGGAAAATATCAAGCTGGGCAGTACGTGGTACGGTGTGCAGGAACTTTCCCCGAATGCGCTGGAAGTGACCGACGTGGTGGATTTGAAGCCGTTCGTCCGGGAGGGGCGACTGCTGTGGAACGTGCCTGACGGAGCGTGGAAGATTCTTCGGTTCGGGTACAAAGTGGTGGGCGATTTCGGTTCCGTTGACATCCTGAACGAGAAGGCGGTGTCGCGGTATTTCCACCGATTTGCCGACCCGATTCTGGAAAAGGCAGGGCCGCTGGCGGGAAAGACGCTCACCCATTTTTACAACGTGAGCTGGGAAGGGAGCAACCCGAACTGGACACCCGGTTTCGAGGAAACGTTCCAGAAACGCAACGGGTATTCGCTGGTGAAGTTTTTGCCCGTGCTGTGCGGGTTTTCCGTGGAGAACGCGGAGGTTTCGCAACGTTTTTTGACCGACTATTACCGCACGGTGAGTTGGTGCTTCCAGGAGCACTGCTACGCCAACATTGGGCGAATGTGCCATGCGCGGGGGATTGTCTGGCATTCGGAGGATGGCGGGCCGTGGCGACGCTCGGCGCCGATTTTCCGAGAGGCGGACATGCTGACGTTCTGGGGACAAAACGATATTGCACAAGGGGAATTCTGGGTGGGAAACGACTGGAGCAAAACCCGTTCCAACATGCGGTTCGCGGCCATGGCGTCGCACCTGTACGGGCACAACGAGGTGGCCTGCGAAGCGTTTACGCACATGTCCCGTCACTGGACGATGTTCCCCGCACGTCTGAAACCGGCCGCCGATACGAACTTCATCGATGGCATGAACATGATCATCTGGCACACGTTCACCGCGTCGCCGGAGGAACATGGCAAGCCGGGGTTGGAATATTTCGCCGGAACGCACGTGAATCGGAACGTCACCTGGTTCCCGTATCTCGACGGTTTTTTGAGTTATCTCGGACGCTGCCAGTACCTGCTACGAACGGGCCGCCCGGTCGTGGATGCGTGCGTTTATGTCAGCGATAAGAACTACATCGGATGGGGACGCGGCGAAAAGTGGAATGAAAAATCCCCCCTTTCCCTGGCCGACGGGTGCACCTACGACCTGCTCGATACGCCTTCGCTTTTGAAGTTGGAATATGTCCATGGAACGCTCCAACTGGCGACGGGGTTGACGTATCGTGTGCTGGTGGTCGATCCGCTGGAGGATGAACTGCCTCTGGAAGCGCTGCGGAAGCTGGAATCCCTGCAAAAACAGGGTGCTCCGATCGTGTTCGGCGAGAAGAAACCCCAGCGGGATCGCGGCCTGAAAAATTATCCCCATGGCGATGCGGAAATGGCGGAAATCGTCGGTCGCATCTGGCAAGTCGCCGATCCGGAAAACAACGCGGCCCGATCGCTGCGTCCGGCAATGGAGGGGCCGTTCGCATACAACCACCGCAAGACGGATAAGGCGGAGATTTTCTTCATCCAGGGGAGCGGTGAGGGAACCTGCGTGTTCCACACCGCCGCCGATTCCGCCGTGCTGTTCGACGCGGCCAAAGGGGTGTTCGGCAACGTGGCACTTGCGAAAACCGACGACGGAAGGCGTTCGCTTACGCTGCATCTTCCGGAGTATGGTTCCTGCTTTGTGCTTCTTGGAATGACCGCCCCCGCCCCGTTCCCGCCGGCGCCGGAAAAGGCCGAAGCCAAACCGCTTGACGGTGCATGGACGGCGACGTTTGGCACCAAACAGGTGCGGTTCGCGTCGCTTTCGGACTGGACGGAAAATGCGGATTCGGAAGTGAAATATTTCTCCGGAACGGCGACGTACGTGAAGGAGTTCGACCTGCCTGCGGGAACCCATTACACGACGCTCCAGCTCGGCGTGGTTCATCATCTGGCCGACGTGCGGCTCAACGGAACGAACCTCGGTACGGTCTGGACGGCACCGTGGGAGGTTTCCATCCCCAACGGACTCCTCAAAGCGGGTAAAAATCGTCTGGAAATCGACGTGGTAAACTGCTGGGCCAACCGGCTGATCGGCGATACGTTTTTGCCGGCAGAACAACGTACCACGAAGTCGAACCTGTACCTCTACGAGAAACCGGGAGATATTCCTCCGGGCGGGAAAAAACCGTACCGGGTGTTTCAGGGCTTTCACCAGAAAGACACCCTGTTACCGTCCGGACTGCTGGGGCCGGTGACGCTGGAATAACCGACGAAAACCCCATAACAAGGGGCACGTTGGCAGCACAAGACGCTGTAACGTGCCCCTTTGAGTTTTCCTCGCCCGGCAAACCGACGAAATTGGAAGGTATTCAAGGAAACCTTATACCTTTTTTCAACCCATTGTTATTTCTTCAAATCTTGATAAAATAATGGCATCTTCTAAAAACCGCTTCCTTGGGCAAAAACGAGGGATTTACGCTTTCCAGCAAGGCGACATAAGTCGTAGCCTATTGTGAAATAGGTGAGACTTATGTCAACGCAGCCTGGAAGCGATAAATCACCGTTTTGGGCCGGAATTGGGTTTTTAGAAGTTGCCTAACGTCGTTGAAGTTCCGTTCTATAGATAAAAGGAAACATCATGAGCCATTTTCCAGACTCCCTCGTATTGCCACTGAGAGATTCCGAGTGGATTATTTCCACACTTTCTGAAATTACCGAGCAAAATCCCAAGAACGTTCGCGAACGATTACGGAAAGAACATCTTCGGAATTTACATGAAGTTCCTAAAGCATTTTTTTCACAAAATTTGCAACCTTATGTTTACAATAAAGGGATGAGTCTTTTTTATGAAAATACCGATTCGTTTCTTTACGAAATTGTCGTCTGGAACCGAACCCAAATGAAATGTCGCATGCGCCAGTGGATTCTGGATTTTCTGCATCGAAATGGGTTCAATGCGGGAAAAATCCTGCTTTGTGGGGATGGAATCGGTGGCGATAGCATGTTTTTTACTCAGAACGGATACGACGTTACCTCCTTTGAGGTGTCGCGTTATGGCAATGCGTTCGCCAGGAAAATGTTTGCCGATTATGGGGTGAACGTCACGCTTTCCGATTCGCTGGAATCACTTCCCGAAGAATCCTTTGACGCGATCCTGTGCCTGGATGTACTCGAACATCTCCCTGATCCTGTCGACTCGGTACGGCAGTCCACAAAACTTTTACGAAAAGGGGGCTTTTTTCTGTTCAGTGCGCCCTTTTTCCTCGTTGGTAAAAACTGGCCGACCCATCTGGAATCCAATCGCCTCTATAGCGGCAAGGTACGCATTTTCGAGGAAGCAGGCGCTATGAAGCAGGTTGACGGTCGTTTTTTTCAAAACCCGATCGCCTTCCAGAAAAATGGGGGAATCCCCTGTCGGAAAATCTCTCTTTTCAGAAAACTGTTCCTGGGGTACGGTGCTACATGGCTTAAAATGTTTCGATGGTTCCCTCGAATCATGCCTTATCTCGTGCTTCGCATTCTCCGTCACGACCCCTATTTGAAGGAACTTGTGCCCGACGAGAAAAAAGCGTAAATTACGGCCTTGCAACAATTTCGCGTCTTTTTACCTCAGCCGGTTTAATTGATAATTGATAATTGATAATTATTCTTGTTCGAGACCTTTTGGGAATGGCGGTGTTATACACTCGATTTATAGTTGCAATTTTAATGAATCGCCAGACGATTGAATTTGCCTTGTAGGGCATGAAGGAAGAATTTCATCCCGCAAAAAACGGCTTGAACAAAAACTATTAACCATTATCAATTGCCCCTCGTGTTTTCTAAAAGATAACAAAGCCCATGTTGTGTGGTTTGTCGGAATCATCGTCCAGAGAAATTCCGAACGCCTCGGCACACAAATTACGGGTACCGTTGGCGCTGCTGTTCAAAATCCATTTGCCAGGGTCGGGGAGGTATTTGTCCACATTGCCCAGGACAATCACCGTACGCGGAATCAGAAAACGGATTAGCGAGATGTTGCGCATCAGGTGGATTCGCGTGTAGTTGTTTTGCCAGTCGGACTGTTCGTTGACCCACTCCGGTTCACTCAGAATAAAGGAGTGCAAATCCAGTTTCCGAACATCCGCAAAAAACTCCCAGATTTCGTCGATCGGAATGGACGCATCGAAAAAGCCCCCCGTTGAAATCTTCAATCCGGTGGAATGTGCCTTCTTCAAAAGGGCCAGTTTTTCGTCGTAGGTTCGCGACGGTCGCTGGCTTTCTGGGAGGGCCTCCAACCTTTTTCGCGGCATCGCCAGCATTTCATGGTAGGCATAAACGCCGCATTTTTGGAACTCCAGGAACTCCTCGCAGGTCAAATCGACGTGCGACAACACCAGATTCATCTGGGTTCGCTCGTGAATCTCACGGCACGTTTCCATCAGCTCTTTTCGCAATGCGTCGGACAACGGATTGTGTCGAAGGTCGATGTCAAAGCAGTGTCCTGTTCGCAGCGACGCCCCGATCGCCTCTTTGAGGATCAAACGCGTATCGATCTTTTGCCCTGGCTGAAAAATAATGAAGCCGTAAAAATAGAGCCGGTTCCCCGTAAACGCATGGCGAATTTTCAGTGCCGCCTGCTGGATTTCATCGACCTCCCCTTCAGCCAGGCGTTTGAATTCTTCCTGGGTGATGGTATGTCCAAGCAATATTTTTTCTTTTAAATCGTTGATAAACGTCATGGCGTGAGGTATGGAAAGGGAGGTTCTCGTGATGGCGTTTAAAACTCTTTCCGAAAATCGCGTCAAGTCCATACCAGAAAAAGTTTTAGGGATAGTATGATATAATTATCATGCAATATCGAACTCTGTCAAGTAGGGGGGACAATGGGCAAATTAAGAAATTAGGGGGTAATAGGCAAACGAAGGGATCCGTCGTCCCAGAGAACTGCCACGCGATTTTCCACGGCTTCTGGAACTCTTGTTGCATCCATGTTACCTATAACGGAACGTTTTTGAAGGAGCGTTTGAGAGGCTGGAAGCGCGATTGTTTCGACAATTGCACGCGCTCAAACGCTCTTTCCAAAAACTTTTAGGCCCGCAACACGATACTACCAATAAACGTCCAGATCACCAGAAACGTAAGATTCATTGTCCAGATCATTAATTCCATGAGTTTTTTCCTTCAAACGAATTTCGGCGAACTTCCCTGTCCGCCTTGCACGTGAGAAGTATAGCCGTTTTCGCGTTTCAGGAAAAGAGGACTTTTTCGTATTCCGCCAGCCTCAATCGCTCGGTAAAACGTTCCGCGAATCGCTTTTTCGCGTTTTGAGCCAACTGTTCGGCTTTTTGAGCATCCGAAAGAATTTCAGAAATATTTTCCGCAATTTTCCGAAAATCGCCCGCAGCGGCCAAAAGCCCCGTCTGTCCGTCGCAAACCACCTCTGGAATCCCCCCCACGTTCGTGGCCACGACCGGCACCCCCGAAGCCATCGCCTCCAGAATCGTCAGAGGAATCCCCTCCGAAACGCTCGTCAGGAGAAAAATCCGCGCAATCTGCAAAAGCCGGGCGACGTCCGAACGCTCTCCCAAAAGCCGAACACGGGATTCCAGACCGTCCCGTTGAATCTGGGTTTGGAGCCGTGCGTATTCCGGCCCGCCCCCCGCAATCAGCAGGATCGGATCGCTCGGATGCGTGATTTCCCGCATGGCACGGATGGCGGTCGGATGGTCTTTAATGGGATCAAGCCGGGCAACAAAAAGAACCACCGGCCGGTCGCCGACGCCCAGCTGTTCGCGAAGGGTCGCTTTTTCCATCTCCGTCATTCGATTTTGAGCGAACCGCTCCTCGCTCACGCCGTTGTAAATCACCTCGATACGCCGCCGCGCAATCCCCTCGTTCCGGACGACCGCTTCGCCAACCGATCGACCCACCATGATCATGCGATCTTTCGGACGAACCAGCAATGCGTTGTAAATCTTATGTTTCCAGTTGGGCGGGTCGGGGAAAAAGCGGCCATGCTCGGTGAATACGACAGGAGGATTCCCGGAAAAAAAACCACGGGCGGCCATTGCATAAAAATAAGGCGTGTACTGGTGCGCCTGCACGATGTCCACGTCGTATTTTTTCCAGAGCCGTGCGATGTTACGGACGCACTCCCGGTCGAACCCCGGCTTTCGGTGGAGGATTTCGACACAAAACCCCTCCTGGCGAAGCGATCGCTCCATGACACCCCCCTCGTCCAGGCAGACGTACACGAAGCGACGCTCCGGCGACGATAATTTTCGCCCCAAACGTGCGGCCAGAATTTCAGCACCGCCGATGTTCAAACTGTGTAAAAGCTGGCAGACCGTTTTCATGACAAATCCAGATAAATGCGGTTTTCTTCCATCCGGAAGGGGTCGGGAAAATGTTTTTTCAGTTCTTCCCAACAGACGGCCAGCCGGGGGGAAATTTCCACGACGGCCTTTTCCGGGAACGTGATTCCAGCCTCTTTCAGCCACGACGCGTACAGGCGGGAAAGATGGGAACGAACGACGTCCGGGTCGTCTTTCAGCGTGGCGAACACCTCCAAACGGTCGGCGACGACCACCTGCGGACGCTCGGCAAATGGCAGAATGTCGAAAATGAACCGTTCCGGCTTCAGCACTTCCACCTCGCCGTCGTCGGTCGCCACTTTTTTTCGCGGCAAATGGAGCGGCAAAAAATGTTCGTTGGCCGCAAGATTCCGCTGCATACGCTGGAGAAACGCCCGCTCAATCAGATGAATGCCGATGCTTCCCGCCCAGAAAGTGAGTTTTCCGGAAGCGTTCCGCTGAATGGCCAGCGAGTCCGGAAAATCCATATATTCCACCACATGCAGGGAGGCCCGATCGTTGTGCGGATGCACGATATTGCCAACTTTTTCCAGCGGCGATTCTTTCTCCACCGCCAGAAGGGTCATGTCGCTGTGATTTTGCAGATGTTCTTCCAACATCACCGGGTCGGCCAGCGGAACCAGTGGATTATCGACGTGAAACGTCTCGATCGTGTCGATTCCCAGCTTTTCCATTCGGTCGTACATCCCGCTGGTTCCAAGCGCCGTGATCAACCCCCCGTGCCCGTCCGGCGCGAAAATTTTCCGCCCGGAAGAATCCCGGTACGGCTGACCGTCGCGCAGGGAAATCACCGGCACTTCGTTCTGCTCGAACAGGAACACCTGCGACTCCGGAAAACCGAAAAAGGCATGGTCTTGCAGGAACGTCAGCGTGTCGGAATGTGTCACGCGGCTGGTCATCAAAAACAGAAAAAGCGGTGCGGAACAGGTTTCCTGTAACCGTGACAGTTTTTCCAGGTGAATCTGAAACAACGATTTTCCCGTAACCGGCCCGACGGGAAACGTCCCTTTCGGCAAAAAATGCCCCAGACGCGACCCGGCTCCGCCCGCCAGCAACACAAAACCCAAACGCCCCGCATTCAGGTAATCCCGCACCATGGACGACCCTTCTTCGGGACACTTCGGACAAACCCGGCGAATTTCCCGTTTCAGAGGAATCGGATTCAACATGATTATTCCTCCCCATCGCCAAAACGCCAACGATCCAGTTCTTTCACGTCGTGGGTGATGAATTCCCGATATTCTTCCTCCAGCTTTTCATACGACCTGCCCGTATAACGGGGGATGGTGTCGAACGTGTTTTTACCGGTGTAAACATCCAGCAATACCTGGGCTATGGCGTCCCGATATTTGCCATCCTCATGGAAAATGAAGAAATTCATCCAGCCCGCCGACTCGCTGTAAAGATCGCCCAGTTTAGGGAAACTCTGGAACTGTTCGGTCGTCATGCCCGCCAGCTGCTCCAGCGGAAGATGAAATTTCGTCTTGTTATAACGGTATCGGGCGCTGAGCATACGCTGGTCGTTGAAACCGCCCACCGCGTAGTATTGATCCTCCTCCCGAAACGTTTCCATCGTGACGGCAATCCCCTCGATCGTCCAGAAATTCCCCAGCCTCCCGGCCGCCTGGTCGGTTTTGCGGATTTCCTGAAAGAGCTGGTGCGTCGCCTCGTGGAACATGGTACGCGGATCGTAATTTTCCCCCGCGAAAAAGTACGCCACGTGCGTGTTCGTGGAATAGAGTCCGAGCGAAATTTCAATGTTCGGATTGGTCGGCTTCAAATAACGATTGTAATCGGTCTGCGAACGGAAAAAGAACACTTTGTGTTTGCCCATCGGCGTGGAAAGCCCTGGTTTTCCCTCGAACAGGGCGGCCACCTGCTTTTCCGTGGCATAATAACGCAGGAAAAGCTGCTTCCAGACCGCGTAAAGTTTTTCCAGCTCCCGACCGATCTGAACCCCCGCCTCGATGCTGTGATTGGTGGTAATGACGTAGTGCGGCGTCTCAATTTCCCAACCGCTCAAAATATCGGCATGAAACGACGCGTCCTGCGCTTCGGAAATCCAACGCCCACGATAAAACCGCTGCCCCTCCTCGTATTTGGAAACGTGCCCCTTGGGAATCCAGCCAAATCGATCGTGGTTCGTCTTTCCCGCCTTGTACTGCGCAATCTCGAAATCGGAGAGCCACATGTCCTGATACTTTTTGTAGCCCAGGATTTTTCGAGCCGCCGCGTTGTCCGGATTCTCCCGCAACGCCCGCATGAGGAAACCAAACCCAAGCGACGCATGCCCCGCCTTAACCGCTTTCCGGGAAAGCGCAAGATAAAACAACGACGCTTCCTCTTTCAAGTCGTTGAATTGATCCAACCGTTTCTTGTCGGGCGATACTTTCGCGGACGATTTCTTTTTGACGGTCGTCGCTTTTCGCATTTTGGCCGGCAGCTTCCAGACGTACATGCTGTCGTCCGCATGGGGCACCTTGCAGTGACTGCGTATCCTGGCGGCGGCTTTGGTGTTTTTAACCATCTTTTGGGAAAGGTCTTCCAGTTGTTGCCGGTATTCGGCATCGAACTTTTCGGACTGGATCAGGAACGGATTTCGCTCTTGCCCCAGAACCGGCACCAGCCCGCCCAACAATACAACCATCCCCAAAACATAACGCATCATTTTATCCACTCCTGAAACTTTTTCTTTTCATTGTAACACATCCCCTACAGAATGAAAAGGCCCAAACCGCTTTTTCATCACAAACGGAGGTAATTGATAATTGGCACCTTCTAAAAACCTTCCCTGCGAAGGCTTGGTCACAAATT
>JAUNBJ010000171.1 GCA_030535245.1 Planctomycetia bacterium
TGTTATTAGTGTTTATTTTCTTTTTGTACTATTTATAACATGGATGCAACAGTAGTCCCTCAACGCCTTACACGTTTTCGTTGAGAAATTCCCAAAAACAATAACCCCAGCAAAAGAAGCCACGACGCGGGTTCTGGAACCGCTGCGGTGTCCATCGAAAGTACCAGCGCGTTACCCGTCAACTGCGGAATCCAAATATTTCCGCCAATGTTGGAAAAGTCGAACGTCAAATTTTCCAAAGCCGCCGTAAGCGAATCTCCAGAAAGCAGCGTCACGTTTTTCCCGAAAAGCGACATGTAGTCCTCGTACGCCTCAAACGAAATCAGCGTTTCATCCAACGTGATGGCTCCCGTTACGGAAAGGATACTCCCCTTTGCCGCAGATTCCAAATCCAACACCAGCGAAGCACCCTTCTGAAGTTCCAGACTCTTGGCACTCCCGGTACCGAGCAAGGTTCCGCCACCCCGGACGGTGAGAGCGGAGTTGTTGATGGTGCCCGTTAATTTCAGTTCTGCACCGCTTTCGACGGTCGTGGCTCCGGAATAGGTATTGACATTGGAAAGGGCGACCGTACCCTCGTTAACCGTAAGGACACCATCCCCGGTAACGCGGCCGGAAATATCCAACGTTCCCTTGCCAAACTTAAAAATACCGCCAGTCGTAGCATTACCTTCCAGAAAAACGTTACTGGAAATAGTCAAGACCCCATCCTGGTCCACGGTGATTTTACCATGATCTTCATTGGGGGTATTAGAATTATAATATTGCCGAACGGCAATCTGTGGAGCCGAAATCGACGCGTTTCCCGAAGCATTGATCGCACTGTAAAAATAATAACTGCCATTATTATTCTCTGAGGTTACGGTTGCTCCATTGTTCAATGTAATATTCCCGATGTTGGCGTATAGATTCGCCAACCCATGTAGCGTACCGCCGTTCAGTTCGATGTCCGGAACATAACAACCATTTCGAGTTCCAAACGCGTTGGTCGTCGAAAATTGAAGGATTCCCCCGCTGTTTACCGTAATTTTAGAAGTCATGGAAGTTTGTTCCGTGGTACCTACGATGGACTTACCGAAAATCAACTTCCCCCCCTGCACGACCGTCTCCCCGGTGTACGTATTGGCGCTGCTGAGCGTTACGGTTCCCCCATTCACGATCAATCCACCTTCGCCGGTGAGCTGACCCGAAATCGTCGAATTGGCGTTTTGGAACGTCAACGTTTTCCCCGTCGCAAGGGTGTTCGTACCCGTAAAGGAGTTGATGTTCCCCGAGAGCGTGGAGTTTTCCGAAACATTGATATTCGCCAGATTGAACGTGCCGTTAGTTTGGTTGATGGTCGCCTCCGCCAACGTAGTACCACTGAAATCAAGGTCTCCGGTAACCTTAAACGTTCCGGCTCCGGAAATGGAACCGCCTTGCAATGTCAGTTTTCCATATGCATTCTCATAGGTAGAATCGGAGGCGATGTTCAAATCGGCGGTAAAATTACTGGTACTGGAATTTTTCAGGACGCCTCCAGAGAACGTCACCGTGGCTAAATCCCCCGTATCGTTTTTGACAAACGTGATTCCCTTTTCCGCCTCGAACAATTCAAGCGTCGCACCGTTGGCCACCGTTACGCCATTGGTGAACGTGTGCGTCTGAACTCCGGTAGCATTCGTGCCGGTGAACGTGGTAACTCCTTTGGCGATGTTCAACTGTGTCAGGTTGGCCTTGCTGGTAACACCAAAATTTACCAACGGAATGCCGCCAGTACCAGTAGCCGAAGTCGTCAGTATTCCTCCCGTCACTTCCCCAAAGAAACGTAACCGACCACCACCTGCGTTGATCCCGACCGTTGCGGAATCCTTCACCTCCACCTTGGCCTGGATTCCATACGAGGTATTGCATGTGGAATACAACGCTCCTACCCCATTCACGCCCGTTCCGGAAATGGTGACCGTATCGTTCACCGTGCCATAATTTGCCGACAGGGAACTCTGCTTAAGCGTCCCCCCGGACTCCACCGTTATGTCAAACGTCGCTTCGCTGAAATCGAGCGTCTTACCACTCTTAACCTCCGTTTGCGCCCACGACGGAAGAACTCCGCCAATCCAAAGCAATAAAATTAATCCAACGTATTTCATATTCTTGCCCTCCTTTGAGGCATTGTACTCAAACCATCTTTTCACAACTTTGTCATTCCCAAGCCCTACGGCAGCATCGCAACCTTCCCGTCCGAACGATTACCAAGGTAACGATGTATCTCTTTTTCAATACCGTAACTGACCCGCTGCACGGAACCATCACACATCGTCATGCCAAAGGTTCCCGCGTGACAACTCCCAAAACCATAATTCGTGCTGATCCCATCGCGATCCTGAAGGGCATTCGGATAACTGGCCGACGTCGTGCGACACGAATCGTCGTCCGCACCATGAAACATCCCCTCGTTGTCTCCCGTATCCAACGTCGAACTATCCGTGTAATACGACGGCTTGACAATCTTTTCCCCAAGTAAATACGTGTTGGAAAGCCCATCCCGAATCTGCCCCATCGTAATCGCACTGTGCTTGAACAAAATCCCCGTTTCACTCCGATTGCTCCACTTGTTCGTCTGCGTGAGCGTCTTCGCCTCCGAATACGATTTGGGTAAAGGGACGTCCCCACCGTCGTAATCCGACTGCGGCCAGACTGCCCGATCGCCCCAGTTTCCCGCGTAATCCGTTCGCCCCGACTCCGGTACGGGATTGCCACACGTGTACTGCCCCCCCTGCGACTTGAATACCATCGGCGGACGACGCGACGGACAACAAAAAATCCCCAACGGTGTCGCAACACATGTCTTGATCCCCTCCCGCTTCGACGACGAAATATCCTCCGGATTGCCATTGCCGCCCAGCTGGAATAACCCGTTCTGCTCAATGTACGGAAGCACCTGGAATGCCCATCCCCCAGGTTGCTCCACGCCGATGCCACGATCCGGATCCCCCACCCATCGCCAATGCCACCCCGACGACGGGAAGCAACGTATGTTGCCTTCCGCGTTGAGAAGACCCAACCCAAGATTCCGGAGGTTGTTGCTGCACTGCATCTGACGCGCCGCCTCCCGCGCCTGCTGCACCGCCGGTAACAACAAACCGACCAGCATCCCGATGATCGCAATTACCACCAGAAGCTCGACAAGCGTAAACCCCGGCCCGGGTGCGGGAGTACGTCTCGTACGCCTCTTGCGGCCTTCAAAGGAACCACTCCGCGTGACGAACATAACCACCCCATGTTGCATTTCCTCACCCTCCCTAAAAAAGGAATCCGACCCGATAAAAACCGGGTCGAAATTTGGAATTTCGCTATTTCTCCGCTACCAGTTTTAAATATAACGCAATCTCTTTCGGATCGTATGGCGTATGATCCTCTCGATACAAATCATGATGCCACACCTTCGGCTCCCCCTTGTCGGCATTCCAGCCCCACGGAAGATGCGTTTGCAATTTGCCCGGAATCAACCCCCAGTTGATCGCCCCAACATGGTACTTTTTGAACAGCGGTAAGATGTCAAACACCGTACACCCAACCCCACGCGCCAGCCACTCCTTGCAAACCACCGGGCGACGATGTGAAAGCAAAATCTTGACCATGTGCTCCATCCCCGCTTTGGAACCGTAGTGGTGGAAGCTGAGAATGTCGGAATTTTCCACCAAAAACGCCGGGATTGGCTCCACTTCCAGCGTCTGAATGGCCGAAGTCGTCTGAACTGCCGAAGTCAACGGTGCTGGCGGATTCACCTGACGCGCCCACGTCCAAAGCAACCGCAAGAACCCAAGCGTCATCCACTTGTCCCCACTGTTGGCCGGCTCGTTGAACAGGTCCCAAATCCGCACCCGTGGGTCGTCTCGGAACGTCGTCATGCAGTCCAGGACGTACTCCTCCATCGTGTGCCACTGTTCCGGCCGGTGCATGACCGCGTCCTTGCCGGGAGTCTGCCGCCACTGGCTGTTATGCGTGTATGGTTTGGGTGCCGGCTGCGGTCCCAATTCGCCAACGTTCGCGCCGCCGTTGGTAAAAAACGTATAAATCACCTGGAGGCCATGCTTTTCGCAAATATCGAGGAACGTTTTCACCCGATCCAAAAAACCGTTTCGATCCGACTGCCAAAGCAGATGGTGCATGAAAACCCGAAGGGTGTTGAATCCTGTTTTTTCCGCCAATGCCAGCTCGCTGTCGATGATCTTCGCGTCAAACGATTCTTTCTGCCACATTTCCAACTGGTTCACGGCGTACGTCGGCACGTAATTGCACCCGACGATCCACGGCTGCTTTTTGCCCCATGCCTGCGCTTTTTCCACCGTCCAGCGTCCATTTGGCTCGAACGTGTCCGTCGAGACCCCCGCAGGCGTTTCCGCAAGGGTCGTTCCTGCAAGCCCCATTCCCGCTACCGCTACGGAAACCTTCAAAATGTCGCGTCGATTCATTCGCATCCTCCGTTTTTTTGCAATTTCTTGAAAAACTCCATTCCGGTTAAAAAATGGAACATCCTCCATTGTAAAAGGGGATCTCAAATTTGTCAACGATTTTCATCCTCTTTTTTTCGCAATTTTACCCTTTATTTTTCGCAGGTGGGTGCCTTTCAATCCTGGTTGCGAATTTGGGCAAAATGCAGGAAAAATACGCAACGCCACCCCCCACTAAATTTGATCCCCCCTATTGTTCACTGTTCATTGTTCATTGTTCATTGTTCATTGCAGGTATCCTATCCTTGCATAAAACTTTTTTTGTGCTAAATTATAGGATTACTTTGGAGAAGTTCTTGGTCACACGTTGTCCTCGGCGAAAAGCCGTAGTGTGCCGTTAAGAAAATAAGACCTTGGAAACATCGTAAAAAGTTTTGGGAGGTGGGGTCTGGGGAGGAAGTGCAATAGTTTTGACTACCGAGCTTCCAACCTCTTGAAAGGAAACATTTTTGAAAAATTGTTTCCTCTCAAACTCTCCTTCAAAAAACTTTAGTGCGCTCACTGCGTTCGCTATGTTCATATTATAATTATAATAAGTAGCGTGCTGGCCGCACCCGGCCTTTGGGAGGAGTTATAACAATGAAAAAAACACGCGTCGCCATTATGGGAGCCACCGGTTACACGGCTCTGGAAACGATGGTTTTGCTTCTGCGTCACCCGTACGCGGAAATCACCGCCCTGACCACACGGTCGGACGAAAACCTGCATGTCCGGCAGGTGCACCCGCAAATGACGGGGCGTATCGACCTGCATCTGGAGAATCTTTCCCTGGAACAGATCGCCGAGCGGGCCGATTGTGTCTTTTCCTGCCTGCCACACAAAGCGTCGGCCGAGCGGATTCCCGGACTGCTGGAGCTGGGCGTCAAAGTGGTCGATCTGAGTGCCGATTACCGTCTCGACGACCCTGCCGTGTTTGAGCAGTGGTACGGCGTAAAGCATCCCGACGCCGCGCGACTGGGGCATGTACCGTACGGACTTCCGGAACTTTTCCGTAAAGACATCGTGGGGGCCAACCTCGTCGCCAATCCCGGTTGTTATCCGACGACCGCGATCGTCGCCCTGTCGCCGCTGCTGAAAAACGGACTGATCGAGCCGTTTGGAATCCTCATCGACTCGAAAAGCGGAGCCAGCGGTGCGGGGAAGGGGCTGAAACCGCACCTGCTGTACTGCGAACTGAACGAGGGCTTTTCCGCGTACGGCGTCGGCACACACCGCCATCAGCCGGAAATCGAGCAGGTTCTCTCCAAAATGGCCGGCGGTCGGGTGGACGTCCTTTTCACCCCCCACCTGGTGCCAATGGAACGCGGCATCCTCACAACGGCTTACTCCCTGCCAACCCGACCGGTCACGCAGGACGAAATCCTCGCCTGTATGCGGGCGTTTTACCAGAACGAACCGTTCATCCGCGTGGTGGACCACCTGCCCAACACCCGTGAATGCCGGTTCACCAATTACGTCAACGTCACGGCCCGCGTTGTGAAAGATCGTATCATCACCGTTTCCTGCATCGACAACCTCGTAAAAGGAGCCTCCGGCGCCGCCGTGCAAAACTTTAATATCCTGTTCGGATACCCTGAGGAAACGGGGTTACTTTAGTAATGGTTAATGGGTTAATGGTAAATGGTTAATTGTTTCGATTCCATCCTTTTTGTGGATGGGAGAGCAATCTCTTACTTCAAGAAAAGT
>JAUNBJ010000172.1 GCA_030535245.1 Planctomycetia bacterium
CAATCGCTTGTGAGAGGAGCGCGTATGAAAAAGGTTTCCATGTTGTTCGGTCTGGCGGTTTTCTTTCTTCCGAGCGTCGCTTTTTCTCAGGATTTGGCGGACTCCGTGTCGGCGTTTTCGTGGGATTTGCTCCGCGCATCGGTTCAGGAGCAGGAGAAGGAAACCAACCTGTTTCTGGCTCCGCTGACCGTTTTTCTGCCGCTGGAATCGCTGGCGGCGGGAGCGGATGGGGAAACACGGAAGGAGATGCTGGAAACGCTCCATCTGAAATCACTCGACCAGGCCGAACTGGAAGCCACGCGGACGTTCCGCAACGCCTGCAATCGGACGCTCCGTCAGGCAAACGTTTTCGCAGCCAGCCGATTTTGGGTGGACGCGTCCCTCCCCCTTTCACCGGAATATCAGGAACTCCTGAAAACGTACTTCAACACGGAAATCGCCCCGATCGATTTGCGTGAAAACCTCCCCGATACGATAACGGAAATCAACGCGTGGTACAACCGCCAGACGTACGGCACCCTCCCCGACGTGCTCTCCCCCGACATGATCGACAGGGAAACCCGGTTCTTTCTGGGGGCGACGCTCTACTTTCAGTGCAACTGGAGCCAACCGTTCGACCCCCGGCAAACCACCGACGCTCCCTTTACCCGGTTGGACGGCACGAAAACGAACGTGCGGCTGATGACCGGCAACCAGCGTGTGGCGTGGCGCGATACGGAAACGTTTCGGGCGGTGCGGTTGTCGTATGTGGGATCATCGCTTTCCTCCACCCCGCTTTACGAAATGGTCGTGCTGCTTCCCAAAAAAACGGACGGCCTCCCCCAGGTGCGGGAATCCCTCTCGCCGGAAATGTGGAAACAGCTTTTTCCCGCCGACAATCAGGGCTGGACAACCGAATTGGGAAGGGTTTCCCTCCCCCAATTCACGATGGAAACCACGATCCCGCTGAACACGATGTTACAAAACATGGGGATGAAAAGGGCGTTCGTTCCCGGTCAGGCAGAATTTCCCCGAATGGAACCGTCGGGCACCCTCTACCTGCAAAATCTTTTGCTGAAAACAACGCTCGTCGTCAACGAACAGGGAACCGTCGCCTCCGCAGCGTTCCTTGGCGGGGGAGGTGTGATGGGGGGGATGTCGGAGATTTTGAAAGCCACCCACCCCTTCCTGTTCGTCATTCGCGACCGCTGGACTGGGGCGATCCTGTTCGTGGGGCAATTCCTCCATGATTAACATCTTCTCCGCGGCTGCGAAGACTGCGAATCACGTATTCGTAAATGTCGTAGAGTGAGAAAAGCATCTCCCGCAAATTGCCGTTGTTTTCCTCGTAGTGCGACTCAATCACATGGTCGGGAATGCGGACGATGGTGTTTTTCAAAAGCAGCTCCACCAGCATTTTGCCCGTGGCCAGATCGCTCTCCGTCCGATACAAATCGGGCAGACCGTAAGACTTGTGTGCCAGAATCAGCACCCCAAACCCCTGCCTGCGGCTGCGATTCTGGAGTTTGCGCCGCGTCCAGTAGGAAAGCTGCTCGAAACCGTCGATGGCCAGCACCGTGTTGGTGTCCATCAACTCGTATTCCTCGTACAGCAACGGCAGCTCCCGCACCCCTTCCTGAATCTCCAAATGCGTCAGACGCATGCCCCGTGCACGGATTTGGGGCAGAAGCGTGGCCAGCAACGTCGATTTCCCCGTCCCATGCGGCCCGACAATCTGGCCGTACCAACGATTCTCCTGAAGCCGGTCGATGAGCATGTCCGCAGAAATTCCCGGTGGGAAAACGTAAGGAATCGCTCCGGGACGAATGCGGCGGGAACAAAACGGATTTTCTTCGTACAGGTGCATGACCGCAGTCCCCTTCAGTTCAGTTCCACCTCGACAGGCGGCAAATTGCCCAACGCAAACGGTTTCTCACTGTTGATTTCCCGACCGCTCTTAAAGTATAAACGGACGCGAACGCACCAGCGAATTTTCAGGATTTTGCCATAATACGACAGCGGCGAACGTGGCAACGGAACATGGAACGCAAACGTCTGCGAATCGTTGAACCCGTCTCGAAAACGCGAAAACGCCTCGTCGTCGGCACCAAGCCGCTCAAAATGATGGACGCCCAGGTCTTCGTCCCCCTTCCCCTCGGTAAACCAGAGAACGGAAAACTCCACCCGCGCAATCTCCTGAATCCGTACGTCCACGAACCGATACGTGCCGTGAATCACACTCTCCGGCTCCAAATACGGCATGGCATGGTCGAACGTGATGATGATGCCGGGCGTCATGGCTTCGCTCCCTTCGGATAAACAAGGATCGGAAACGAACGCTCGAACATCGGACACTTCACCGGCGACCCCTGCACGATGATCTTCCACCGAATCCGACTGTGGCCCGATACGAACGAGTGCATCGTCTCCGGCGGTAACGTCAGCGGAATCTCCGTCTCAAACAACCCCGCCGGGGTAATCTGCACATTCTCCGCCCCAAAAAGCTGCTTCTGGAACACCCGCTGCGTCTCCCTGCGCGTGTTGGTGCCATGGGTAAAGACCACCTCCTCCTCGCAGACAAGAATCACGTTGTACCAGTTCAACTTCATCTGCCCCCCCTGCGACAAATACAGCCTGGCCGAATCGCCCGGCACGATCGGGAAACGATCCAGCTCCAAAAGCGTCGGCCCGACCAGCGTAAACATCCGAAGCCGTCTCAGCGTCCAATAAAGCAACACCAGCCACACCGCCCCAAACGGAACGATGAAAAGCAACCGCACCCACTCCGGTTCCCCCGCCGAACAGCTGGAAAGAAAAACCACGAAATGGTTCGCCACGAACACAAACGACAAAATCAACCCCAAAAGTAAGATCAGCAAACTGCCCGGCGACGCCACCTCCGACGATAACCGATACGCGAAATGCGTGCCGGGACTGTCCGTGATAATGTCCGCCGCTGGAACCGTGGGATATTCCGGATTCACCCGATCCTTCTCAAACGGCGTCAGACGCGCCACCCGCTGCGCCGCCACCGCCGAATATTCCTTCGACCCCAACCGTGGCAGCAAAAGAAGATGCGTTAACGCACCCAGCCCAATCACCAAAAGCGACAACGGTATCAGCAGCGAACCCACATTCTCCCACGACCAGTAACAGGTGATCACCACCTTGTCCGGATCCTCCGGGTCAAACCAGCAGTAATAGGTCGAACCCTTCCGAAGCTCGCCTAAAAACCGATTCGCCTCCTCCTCCGTCGCAAACGACCCCTGCTGCGAAATCGACGTGATGTTGAACGTCCAGTTCTTGTACGTTTTCCCGTCCACCTCGTAACGGATCAAAAACTCCGGCTTGTACTGGAGTTTTCGCAGCCGATGAACCGGAAAAGCCGATCGCGGTTCCTTTTCCTTCTCCTCCTCCGCATCCGCCGCCTCCGGGGGAATGTCCTCGTCCAAAAACAAAGACGACTGCCCCGTATCCCCCGATACCACCGACTCCGTAAAAAGATTCTTCTGAACCACCCGGAAATCTTCCAACGTGCAGACCGTTCGTTGGTAATGCTCATGAACCTGCCACTCCGGCAGAATGTAGATCGCGAAAATCCAAATCAGACCCGCTATCCCCAACAGAATGCAAAAAACGGCAAACGACATCTCCGCAATCACGCCCGCCAGACGTGAATCCGTCCGATGTTCCCCACGCTTTTTGGTAAATAACAGCGAATGCGGCATGTTCCTGTGGAGATTGCCGGAATCCCGACGAAACCTGTTCGTCGAAACTCCGGTTTTCACTCACGCCTTGCTCTTTCTCTTGAAACCCAGTTTCTCCAGAGCGTCGTACACCTCTTCCAGCGTCTTGACTCCAAAATTGGAAATCTTCAGGAGCCGCTCCGGAGGAC
The DNA here is from genome assembly GCA_030535245.1 of Planctomycetia bacterium. GTDB lineage: Bacteria > Planctomycetota > Planctomycetia > Pirellulales > Thermoguttaceae > RGIG3701. Next base: position 3,875 of record JAUNBJ010000172.1, read on the forward strand.
TCTTCAGCAAATCACGAACGGTCAGGATTCCTTCCGATTCCAGACAGTTCGTCGTCCGTACCAAAAGCCCAATCTGGGCGACGCTCAAATCCAGTAGTTCCTTCTCCTTCCGCTTCCGTAACTCCGCCTCGCTCATGCGAACATACGTCACGGCCGGTCGCGGTTCCCTCGATTCTTCCATGAAACCCCCTCCGTCAACCTGAAATCAACCCATCAACCAAATAAAATATCGTGCTTGTGCGGCTCCATGATGTCAAATTTCACCTCACGCAGATACTCCTGCGGCCCGGATTTCCGTTGAACATCAATCACCATCTCGATCTGCTCCTGGCTCTTGAACGCGGAAATCCCCGCCAATTTTTTCTCCAGAAGCTCGTCGCACGTCCGTATCCGCATGGTCGGAGGCGTTATGAAATCACTGTATGCCGAATATTCGTACAACTGCGGTATCTCCTCCAACGAGGGACCCAATTCCGGCCAAATCCCCCCTTGCGCATGGAAAATGCTGATCAGCATCTCTTTCGCCGTCAGCTGATGGTCGGGATGAATGTCCGCCATGTTCGGCAAAAAGACCCGCGTCGGACGCACCTTCCGCAATATCCAGGTGTAGGAATTCTGAAGCCCCGTCGCACCCTCAATCACCGGCCCGGTCTCGCCCTGCCCTGCAAAACGCCGCCCCGCGTTCCGGTAAAAACTGCAATCGTCAAAATCCAGAAAATGAACGTTTTCCTTCGATAGTCCCAATAATTCAAAAGACTCTACCGTCTCTTTTTTGCGAACGTCGGCAATCGTCTCCCGTTGCTCAGGACGACAATACCCCATGTTCCCATTCGCAGAAATCACCGCATGCGTCTTGATACCTTCCTGCAATCCCGCAAGCAACGTTAATCCGGCACCGATTACAATGTCGTCGTCATGCGCGGAAAGGAACATCCAACATTCTTTTTCCCCCTTCCAATGAGGAAAAATCACTCGGGCATCGCCTGCCCTTTCCACCAGATTCCCGACTCGTCGGTCATACAGGACTTTATTTTTCTGGGACACGAAAACCTCCTCTTCCACCTGTTTTCACAAAGGTCGATTCCACAGGGTCCATTGTTTCATCCGCTGGAAGATGAAATTTAAAAAAATTATGGATTCTCCAGCAATCCTATTTTCAACTTTACAAAGGCCCACTTTTGAACGATTATTTCCATAAAAACACCGGAATGCCCTTTGTCGGGAAATGTTCTTCTGGAAAAATTTCCACCCAATTCCCCAAAAATCCACGTTTTTTACGGAAAGTACGATTTTTTTACAAAAAGGATGGGGTCGCACCCCCTTTTATCGCCAACGCACACATCTTTCGTTTCTTAAAGTACGACCAATTTGTCTATTTTACTACGTATGTTGCCAAATGTCAAGGTACGGGGGGCGTCTCTTTTTAAACGAATTAAATTATTATACACATTATACTCCTCAAAGCAGACGTTTGTTCAGGAAAATCAAAAAAAAAAAAAATAGATAAAAAAAACTGTATTTTTTGTAAATGCCAGCACCCCAGACAATTTACCAAACGCACAAAGACTAATTCAGTACATTTTAAGAGAAAAAAATGAAAAGCAGGAGGGGGTTTTTCACCCCTCTTTCTGGAAATGACGAAGACGCGCCCTACCCCGTCACGGCATGTAGCCCGTTTTCTTCCGCCGCCGCGTCACAGGAACCGCCGCCACCCACTCCCGTGTCAGCACCTCGAAAACCTCCGGCGACTCGTAACGGATAATGTTCGGTCCCTCCTCCAAAGGGCCTATCAACCCCACAAACGACGGCTGTTTCCGCAGCTCCTTGTGAATGCTGCAATTATCCGTGCCGCACTGCTGGAACACCTTTTTCATCGCTTCCAAATCGCCGAAATCCCGCGTAAGAAAACTGCCGTCGGATTCCCGTGTCACAACTCGATATATCTCTTTGCCCATGATGCGATTGGAGTCTGAAGTGAAACCATACTTCGGCAATTTCCCCAAACCTTCCAATGGAAAGCTTACAGAAAAGACCCGGAAAAAAGAATAAAATCCAATCTTATCCCCCGTTCCATGGGGTGAATTTCCGTCATCACCCCCAAAGGTCTTTTGCTGGTTTTTAGAAACGCCTCGATCTAATTTTTACCAGTTTAGAGTTTATCGGCAAGAAATTCCAGACAATCTCAAAATTTTTTTGAGCGTCCACAAACTGGCTTTTTTTCTATTATCTGTTGCATTGCGAACGACAGGCTCTATCGTTACGACCCGCACGACTCGTTTTTCCCAGACTTCTTT
>JAUNBJ010000173.1 GCA_030535245.1 Planctomycetia bacterium
CGGGTGGTCACCCTTTGCTTGCACTTGCCCGGTCACCTTTTGCTTGCACATGACCGTTAATGGTTAATGGTTAATGGCGTGAGAGTTCTGTTTAATACTGCCCGAAAGGATAAATACCCGTTTTCGGTTCTTGACAACGCGAATGGGTTAGGGTACAATCAAATTCATAATGAGGCCTTTGGGGTGGGTTTTTGAAGATGCCAGGTCTATTTATCCAGAAGGACTAAACGATGCAGACCATTGTAAAACCGTCCTACATGAATGTTTCTCTCTGTATGGGCAGTCGTGAATGGGAAGATATGCGGACGGCGTTTTGTCCAGAAGATTTTCCTTTTCCTATGAGATTCTGGCAACAGAAAAACCCCCCATTAGGGAATCATCCATCCATTGACCGTTCCAATATTGGAATGAAATTGTGGGAAGGGGAAAGCCTGTCTGTCGAATCGGTTTTAACCGAAGCATGGGAACGCTTGAAACCACACTGGGATAAAATTCATACAATCTGCGAGAAAAATCTATTTCATACCAGCACTGGGGTAGAGGTTTGGCTGAATGATAATATTCAACAAATTCAGTTCGGAATATCTCGTGAGGTTTTGGAAAAATACCCGTGGGGAACCTGCTTTGCCATCTTTCCGCTGAACTGGGAGGGGAAGTCGTTAAATTACGGCTCGGATCAAAAGCCTGCAGAATACTCTTTCCTCGCCCCCCTCATGCGACTCTCGATTTCCAATTCCACCGACGAGAAATATCCGGAATTTCAGGAAAGAACGCAAGACCTTGATGTTGCCGTTGTGAACGCATTGGAATTTTGGGAACGGAGGAGCACCCTCCCTTCGTCCTCCACCCCTTTGGAATTGAAGATTCGCCTCGAACCCATTCATTTGTATCGACTTGGATTTTATCTCGAAAACGCGACGATTCAAAAGCTGAAAAAACGGCAATGCCGGCTGGATATTCGGTTTACAAACGAATTCATGGAAAATGAAGGTTAGGACTTCGATGATTCCTGGAAACCCAAAGACTTTCGCGCTGGAATACCGTTTGTTGGAATTCCTTCCGAAGTCTGGAAAACTCGTGTTCAGGACAAACCCAACCCGTAAAGGAGAAAAACATGAAAAAGCACACTTTTGAAGAAGTTGAGGCGTGTATCGCAGAAAATCCGAATTTTGGTGGTCTCAGAATTTCTCTGGAGGAAAGAGAGACCCTGCTTCGGAAGAGGATATTCGAGAGGCTGAAAAAACATTGGGGCTACGTTTTTCGCCGGATTATCGCACATTTCTGGCGATGTTCGGGTATCTGCAATTCTGCTATACCTACTCCCATGAAATTTATGGGATTGTCCATGATGAAAGATTCAAACGTGCTGCGGGAACCGTCCATTGGACTTTGAAAATTCGCGAATTATCAGAGCTTCCCCACCAGTACATCGTCATTTGGAGTGATGAGGGAGATGAATTCTGGTGCATCGACACAAGCGTCCCGGATGAGCCGGTCATTGCGTGGGATTTTTTTGAACGTTGCGTGGCTCGAAAAATGGCAGACAGTTTTATAGACCTTCTTTATCATTATGCAGCCAATGAACGACGCGTCATCCGTGACAAAGACGGGAGGTTACTGGATGAAGAAAACACGCAATATGAGGAAGTTCGGGAAATCGTATGGTGTTGTGGCCCCGCTCCTAAAAACGACTCTCCAGCCTCCAAAGATTCCCCGAATTCCGGTGATTCCTCCAGTTCTGAAGAAAAATACAGGAAGTATCTGGAAATCATCGAAGATTTGCGAGACATCCAAAAACGTCCGAGTTCCTACATTCTGGGGGATTTGAGTTTTCTTATGACCGTAAATTTTCTCACCGGATATTTCTGGGGCAGGGTTAATATCGGTAATTTTCGCGAATGGCTCGTCTTGAAAACGGGTTATGATTACAATAATGGCTGGTGGACATAACTTGTTTTGGTGCTTGCGTTTCCGGGAAAAGATGTGGACCATGCTTCGATCCCGGACGAAGAGGCTGCGATAAACGGTCTCTTGGGTTTATGCATCGAGTACATCACGGAAAGGGAAATCAAAGGGGAAGCGAGAATTCACGAAGAATATTGTAAAATGCAGGAAAAATACCGAACTGAAAACCAAATTGCCCCCAAATGGTATGAAAAACATGAATGCTGATTTTTTGGAAATATTGCATGACATTCGTGAAAATCCGCTGAAATACATGCGTGCCGCTACGTTTGACGAAACAGTAGCCATACTGAGTGGAATCAACCATGCCACCCAAAAACAGTGGCTGGACGGGTTTCAGGAGTGGATAACGATTCAGCTGGAAGGAGGTTACAGTAATACTTTCTGGGGAATAACTTCGCTGTACGTCACCTTTCCAGAGTTTCCGCGTGGATATCCCGCATTGTCTCCGCCCAACGAAGAACTGGCCAGGAACGGACTGCTCGCTCAGGTGGAACAGTTTCTTTGGGAGCGAAAATCAGAGGGGCTTGACTCTCTGCGAAAAAGGTGCCGGGTCGCGAGAAACGAATGGGCCGAACGGCATGAGGATGAAATTTTCGCCGGATGTGAATGGGTGGACACGGAACCAGAACAGGAGAATGACGATGTATGATGAATCCGAATTGCTGGAGGATATTCGCCACATTCGGCACCAGCCCAATATGTGGATGCGTCGCGGAACGTTCGACGACACGTGCGCTTTGATTCACGGAATGGATATCGGTACCAACGGCCGATTGCTCGACGGTTTTCAACAGTGGCTTGCCAAACAGCTCAACCTTTCGTGCGACGATATTCCATGGTGGAACCTTTCGCTCATGGTGACATTTCAGGATGAGAAGTTTGTCCCCTCGAATGTCCTTATTCCCGACGAGAGCCAGGCACGAACGGCACTGATTGATCAGGTGGAAAAGTTTCTGCTGGAACGTAAAAACAGGGTGATGGAATTGAATTAACCAGTGCTGTGTAAAAAAATAGTATTGATAAGAGCAAACGAAGTGTTCGCACTAAAAGTTTTTACTATGGCTATAAAGATTTCTTTTCGTGACGAACCCCGATCGATAATTTGCACAAAGAGAGGTGAAAATGTACGCTCCTAATGGCGACGAAACGCTGTATATTACGGAATTATTGTTTGGAAACCAGGATTCCCAGATTTCCTTTTTATTTTTGAATCTGGACGGAACCCGACCTGTCTATCACAAGAAGAAAATTATTTTGTTTTCGGAAATTCAGGAGGCGGAAATGGCATTGCATTATGCCGACTGCGGGGCGGAAATTCTTTCCACCATTCCGGACAAGATTGCAAACGAAGTAAATTTCGCACAGGCAATCGAGGATTTAAAGAAAGTCGTGGAAAAAACGGAGGATACGATTCGCAATTCCGGTAATTTTCTGGACTGCCTCCAGTTTCTGATGGATATTTATTTCGATATCCTGGATGAAAAAGCAGATATTCCCCCGTCGAATCCCTCAGCGACGAAACAACTCAAAACCCCTGTTTCGCCTGCGGAGATTCCCGATCGTTTTTATCGGATTCTTTTTTGTGCGTCCCAATTTTTTATGTTTGATACGGAAGTAACACTATTCACCCAGGAAACAGGATATGAACCCGAAGATTTGTTTTCCGCTTTCAAGTATGCTTTGGGGGATTTGATGACCCATGCCTGGTTTTTGAAAAAAATGGATTGAGAATTTTTGCACTGAATCTTACGAGGACTACCGGCGAAATGATTGGAAAACACGTGTTCAGGACAATCCCAATCCGTAAAGGAGAAAAACATGAAAAAGCACCGTTTGAAGAAGTGGAAGTGTCTTTTTGCCGGAATGTCGACTCGCCGCATTTCACTCAAATACCCCCCAAAAAAACGGCCAGAACATTAACCATTAACCATTAACCAATTATCAATTATCAATTACCAAGCACGTCCCCCTTGCGAAATCCTCATTTAGGGGCATAATAAACGTGTTGTTTATCACTAACTTTCTTTCCGGTAGATATAAGGAACGAATCATGAAATCGTGTGTACTCGCGTATTCCGGCGGGCTGGATACGTCCGTGCTTTTGGGTTGGCTCATGGATGAAGGCTTTGAGGTTCACGCCGTCTATGTTGATGTCGGTCAACCTTGCGAAGACAAAGATGCCATCATGGAAAAAGCGCGTAAAATCGGGGCGAAAACGGCCCGTATTGTGGACGTTCGCGACGAGTGTGCCAGGGATTTCGCGTTCCCGATGATTCAGTGGCAGGCGAAGTACGAGGGGATTTACCTGCTCGGAACGTCGATTGCCCGACCGATCATTGCCAGAGCCTGCCTGCGGGTAGCCAGGGAAGTTGGTGCTCAGTATTTTGTTCATGGCGCCACCGGAAAAGGAAACGATCAGTGTCGTTTCCAGCTTGCTGCCGAATCGCTCGACCCGAACATCACGGTCATTGCTCCGTGGCGGATGGAGAAATTCCGCAATCAGTTCCCTGGTCGTTCGCAGATGATTGCGTATTGTGCCGAGAAAAATATTCCGGTAAAAGCCTCCGTCTCCAAACCGTATAGCTCGGACGAAAACTGCTTCCACATCAGCTACGAAGCGGGGCAGCTGGAAGACCTTGAAGTCTGCGGCGTGAAGCTGGTCGATTTTGGCATGACCGTCTCGCCCCAGGAAGCCCCCGACAAAGACGAAGAAGTCACCATCGCCTTTGAGAAAGGGAATCCCGTTTCCGTCAATGGCGAAAAGCTCTCGCCGTGCGACCTGATCCTCAAACTGAACGACATTGCCGGACGCAATGGTGTCGGGCGTATCGACATGGTGGAAAACCGGTTCGTCGGCATGAAAAGCCGCGGCGTGTACGAGTCGCCTGGCATGACCGTGCTCTATACCGCCCATCGGCAGCTGGAAAGCCTCTGCCTGGATCGTGATCTGACACACCTGCGCGACCGGCTGGCTCCGGAAGTGGCGGAAATGCTGTACTACGGTTTCTGGTACTGCGCGAAGATGGACGCCCTCTCCGCATTCATCACCGAGGCCCAGAAAGTGGTGACGGGCGAAGTGACGCTGACCCTGTACAAAGGCAACGTGGACGTTGTGAGCCGCAAAAGCCCCAACAGCCTGTACGACGAGGGAATCGCGACCATGGAAGGGGGCGGAAGCTACGACCAGACCGACGCCGAAGGTTTCCTGCGCATCGTAGGACTCCCCTGCCGCGTTCAGGCTAAACGCCACCCACGAGATAATTGATAATTGATAATTGATGGTTGGTAATTATCAATTCAACAAAGCTTGTTTTCCCAGTGGATTGCTATTTACCGGTCCAGGCTTTTACGATCGGCTCGATCGCTTCCGCCCAGAGGTAGTATCCTGCCGTGTTCGGGTGCAACTGGTCGGGCATGAGTTCCAGCTTCAACGTTCCATCGTCGTTCAGGAAAATCGCGTTGATGTCTTTGAAGAAAATGTTCTTCCCGTCCGCCAGCTCCGGCAAACGGGCATTGATCGCTGCAATCCGATCCCGATACTGACGCCCCGGAACCACTCCCGTCTCCGGCTGCGAGCGGGGAAAGACCGCCAACAGCAAAATCTTCGCCTCCGGGAACATCTCGCGGAGCGTTTTCAGAATCGTGTCGATACCGTCCAGGGTATACTTGGCCGTCGTGGAAGGCCCACGATCCATATTGTTTGTGCCGATCATCAGCATGATCATCTTCGGCGAAATCGTCTGCAATCGCGGATTCTGCAAACGCTGCATCGTCTGATCCGTGATGTCGCCGCTGACGCCGATATTCATCACCGTGCGAACGCCATTGTCGTAATATTTCTTATACACTTCCAGTCCACGACCGTCGTTGTCCCAGAAGTCCGTAATCGAATCGCCCACAAACAGCAGGTCCATCTCCTGTTTTTCCTGGGCCATCGTCGTCATTGCCAAACCGAACGTCGCGAAAAACGCCACGAACATAATCGTTTTTTTCATCTTTTTCTCCTAAAATTCCTAAAACAAAATATAGGTAACTTCTGAAACCCCACCGGCCAAAACGGTATTTATGTCGCCTTGCCGGGAAACGTAAATCCCTCGTTTGGGGCCGGAATTGAGTTTTGGGAAATTGCCTCGTGCTGTGTCACGAAAATAAATATTAATAAAAGCGAACGCAGTGAGCGTAGTAAA